>NZ_JBCAUS010000007.1 GCF_038432375.1 Methanococcoides sp. LMO-2 | reverse complement strand
ACATGATGAATGTACAACGTTTTTCGAACTCACAATCCGACAGTATCAGAATCGACACCTACCGGCTCATTGTGAGCACCCCTACAATATCAGCCTAGTATTTATACGTTGTGTGATAATGTGTGACATGGGTATATATGTGAAGCAAAAAATCGACTCAGGTACCCAAAAACGAGATTGAATTTTTTTAGAACATCATACAGATCCACATGTTTCACAAAATCTGATGAAACTACCAAAATCGACATCTAATGCCCCAAAATATAATTTCTGGGAAAGGCACCATATACTAAGAACTGGCCACCATAATTGCCCTGACTCACCTTCCTGCGCCCCACCTTGCCGTGACACTTCCCAGAGTGCAATGATCTAAGATTAGGATCAGGACAATACCACACTATAATACAAAGCGAAAATACAGAGTAAAACCTGAGAATTTGATAAACACCATTTCCTATTTATACCATTAATCATGTAGTTTATACGATCATTATGGATACAACTACACAACTGAGGGATCGCTTTTTACGGCGATAAACCGATTCAAGACCGAAAGATAAGCATTTTTGACACAACACTTCGTGACGGCGAACAAACCCCCGGTGTATCCCTAACTCCTGAGCAAAAGATAGAGATTGCTCACCAGCTTGCAAAGCTTGGAGTGGATACTATCGAGGCAGGATTCCCTATAGCCTCTGCAGGCGACATGGAATCCGTGCGCAATATTGCAACCGCAGGCCTTACTTCTGAGGTATGCGGACTTGCTCGTGTCCTCACAAAGGACCTTGATGCCTGTATCCAGGCAGACGTAGGAATGATACACACCTTCGTTTCCACATCTGATATCCAGAGGATACACACCATCAAAAAGAGCCGTGAAGAAGTCATTGAAATGGCGACCAATGCCGTAGAGTATATCAAGGACCACGGTATGCGCTGCATGTTCTCCGCAATGGATGCGACACGAACGGATATTGACTATCTGGTCGAGGTCTACAAAGCAGTGGAGGATGCAGGGTGTGACATCATCAACGTCCCTGATACCGTAGGAGTGATCGCTCCTTCAGGCATGTACCGCCTCATAAGTGAACTGGATAAAGACATCAACATCCCTATCGACACTCACTGCCACAATGACTTCGGACTTGCCGTAGCAAACAGCCTCATGGCCATAGAAGCCGGTGCAAGCCAGGCTCAGGTAACGGTCAACGGGCTCGGAGAGCGTGCAGGGAATGCCGATCTTGCGGAAACAGTGATGAGCCTCCATTCTATCTATGGTGCAAAGACGAACATTAACACAGAATACATCGTCGAGACCGCACGCATGGTAGAACGTTACACAGGAGTTGCCATCCCGCCACACATGCCGGTCGTCGGAGAGAACGCCTTTGCCCATGAATCAGGCATACACACACACGGCGTACTTGAGAACTCCGATACCTTCGAACCAGGCATCATGACACCGGAAATGGTTGGCCACACACGAAGAATAGTACTTGGAAAACATGCAGGCAGACATGCAGTTCTCAGATCACTCCAATCTGCCAACATCAATCCTAGTGATGAACAGCTCGATGCGATCATCAATAAGGTAAAAGTGCTTGCAGACAAAGGCAAACGCATAACCGATGCAGACCTCTATGCAATAGCATTCGACATCCTTGGCAAACCGGAAGGAATGCCGGTCATCGACCTAAAGGAGGTCAGTGTGATGACAGGAAACATCACCACATCCACTGCTGTTGTAAAGGCTATGGTCAACGGAACCGAGCGCATCACATCCGACGTCGGTGTCGGACCTGTGGATGCAGCCCTGAAGGCCGTTGAGACCCTCATCGGAAAGCACGCATCAAGCGTAAGCATACATGACTTCAGGATAGAAGCTGTGACCGGCGGTGCAGATGCATTGGCAGAGGTAGTCATCGGCGTACAGGACAAGAACGGCAGAATAGTCACTGCCCGTGCTGCGAACGCAGATATTGTACTGGCCTCGGTGGAAGCGCTCGTAACAGCTATTAACATGCTCCTTAAAACATAAGGGGCATGCAAGAGGTCATCGATTCGCACTGTCACCTGGATTTTCCAAAATTCAACCGTGACCGTGATGAAGTAATTGAAAGAGCACGCAATTCGGGTGTTGTTGAAATGGTCAATTCAGGTATCGACCTGAAGACCAACACCTCAACACTCGCACTTGCAAAACAATACGATTTTATTCATCCTACAATAGGCCTTAGCCCGCTTGTTGTTTCCCATTACGGTAATGAGGTTGCCGACGAGATTCTTCTCCAGCTTGAACAGCACGCTGCGGAGAGTGTTGGCATTGGTGAAGCAGGTCTTGATTACCACTATTATAAAGAGGACAGGGAGAGGGAACACCAGAAAGAGTACTTCCAAAAGGTTATTGAAATAGCAGAAAGCTACGACAAGCCCCTTGTCATCCATGGAAGGGAGGCCGAAGAAGATTGTTTTGCCATGGTCCGGAACCTCGACAAGGTCATCTTCCACTGCTACGGCGGCTCCGTGGATACCGCTGCCATGATAACAGATGCCGGATACTACATCTCAATTCCAACCATCGTATGTTTTTCGGAACACCACAGGTCCATAGCTGAAAACGTCCCGCTGGACAGGATACTGATCGAGACCGACAGCCCCTACCTGTCTCCAAGGAAAGGACGTAATGAACCGGCATTTGTCCGCGACACGTTGCCGGTGATCGCGGAAGCACAGGGAATGGAAGAAGACAAAGTTGCAAAGGCAACCCTTAAAAATACAAGAAGTGTATTTGACCTTTAAGAGAGATCAAACAGATAAATAAGGCAAATACATCAAAGGAGACACATAATGAAAGTCCAGAGGATCAACACTTCCCCATATGCATCCAATTCATACCTTATCAATGAAAAGATACTCATCGACCCCGGAATGGATACGAACAGGCTTATCGAAAAGCTTGAGGAGTTAACAGACCCTGCCAACATAGAACTGATAATCCTCACCCATGGCCATTTCGACCATAGTGCAGCTGCAAAACCTGTGGCTGAGCTCTGTGACGCACCCATAGCCATACACAAGGACGATGCCGCATCTTTGAAAAGTGAAGAAACAAGCGCATCCATGCTGTTCTCAGCCCCGGCACCGAACTTTGAGCCAGATATTCTTTACGAGGACGGAGACATCGTAAAGATCGATGATGTAGAAGCCCTGCAGGTAATCCACACCCCGGGCCACACACCTGGTGGCATCAGCCTCTACGAGCCTTATTCCAAAGGGCTTTTCTCAGGTGACACCGTGTTCCCTAACGGCGGGATCGGACGTACCGACTTTGCCGGAGGCTCAATGGAAGACCTTTCGGCATCCATCGAAAAGCTCACCGAACTTGATGTTATCACCATCTACCCCGGACACGGACCGGTAACCAGTGATGACGCGAACAGGCAGATACGGCTGTCACTACAGATGTCAAGATCATTCCGCTAACAGGAAAGAACATGTCAGGAAAAAAACGGAAACAAAAAGGCCCTGATGCATCAAAATTCCTGCCAATGGACCGCAGGGAATGCAAAAGGCGCGGATGGGACGAACTCGATATTATCATTATCACCGGGGACGCATACGTAGACCACCCCGGTTTTGGTGCAACCATTATAGGTCGTGTCCTCGAAGATGCCGGCTTTAAGGTCGGGATAATCGCCCAGCCAAAATGGGACAACACAGAAGACTTCATGAAACTTGGCAGGCCACGCCTCTTTTTTGCAGTAACTGCAGGGAACACCGATTCCATGGTGAGCAATTACACCCCTGCACTCAAACCCAGGCCAAAGGATATGTACTCCCCGGGCGGCCAGACCGGACTGCGTCCTAACCGCGCAACAGTTGTCTACTCCAACAGACTCAAGGAAGCCTACCCTGAAGTGCCCATCGTGATCGGAGGAATTGAGGCATCCCTTCGCCGCTTTGCAGAATATGACTACTGGTCAGGCAAAGTAAGACAGTCCATACTTGCAGATGCGCCTGCGGACCTGCTGGTCTACGGGATGGGGGAGCTGCAGACCACAGATATCGCACGCAGGCTTGACGCAGGCGAGGACATCTCCGATATCAGGAATATCGCAGGCACTGCCTGGAAGCTGGAAGTGAAGAAGTGGAAGGAAATGAAGGAAAATGCGGACAGCACTTTTCCTTACGTGGAACTTCCCTCCTACAAAGATGTTTCATCAGACAAAAAGCTCTACGCAGATGCATTCAAGCTCATGTATGAGCAGCAGGACCCTGTAAGGGGTATCGCACTGGTACAGCCCCATCCGAAAACAACGATAATACAGAATCCCCCGATGAGACAGCTTTCACAGGAAGAACTTGACCATGTCTATGAGCTGCCCTACACAAGAGAGGATCATCCCTCCTACAGGGAAAGGGTGCCTGCACTGGAAACCGTCAAATTTTCCATTACCACTCACAGGGGCTGCTTTGGAAGCTGCTCTTTCTGCGCCATAACACAGCATCAGGGACGTACCATCACAAGCCGCAGCATCGATTCCATTGTTCGGGAAGCACACCTGTTTACGGAACTCAGAGGTTTCAAAGGCAATATAATAGGTGTCGGTGGACCAAGTGCCAACATGTACGCCATGAAATGCAAGAAATGGGAAAAGAGCGGTGCATGCAAGGACAAGCTCTGCCTGTATCCTGAACCCTGCCCCTCAATGGACACTTCCCACAAGGAGAACATAGAGATGCTGCGCCACCTCCGTGAGATCCCGGAAGTAAAGAACGTCTTTGTAAGCTATGGAGTGCGCTACGACCTTGCCCTCCTTGACCCTGAATATGTGGAAGAGCTATGTGAACATCACGTCAGCGGCCAGCTGAAGATAGCTCCCGAGCATTTTTCAAAAGAGGTCACCGACTGCATGAAAAAGCCCGGAAGGAAAGTATTCGAGGATTTCGCCGAGCTCTTTGACAAGACCAACAAAAAGCTTCACAAGGACCAGTATCTCGTAACGTTCCTTATGTCGGGACACCCTGCCTGCACCATGGACGATATGATAGAGCTGGCGGAATACATCAAGGAAACGAACAGGTATACCGAACAGGTGCAGGACTTCACACCAACACCTATGACAGCAGCCACTTGTATGTTCCATACAGGACTTGACCCCTTCACAGGGGAAAAAGTATATGTTGCCACCTCAAGAAGGGAAAAGAACATACAGCGTGCAATGATGCACTACCGTGAACCTCGCAATCACTCTCTTGTATACGAAGGCCTCAAACAGGCAGGACGTGAGGATCTTATAGGAAACTCATGGAACTGCCTTATTCCAAGAAAAGGGAAGAGCCCCTCATTACACAGGAAAAGATGAAAGATTTTATAACATAAGATTTATCGGTAATACCAGATAGTACAGGCAAATAGTAAAAGTACGCTACTGATAATTAAAACATTGTAAATGTGTAGCGTACTCCAAAATTTCGTTCCCATTATCTTTTGAGGATCGGCCACATTCCAACGGAGAAAGCAATGAACCAGAAAGAAAGGTCAAGAATACTCCTCATCGGCAACGAGGATGCCGATATCGATACCATGGGATCCGTTCTTATCTCTGACTATGACGTTTCCAGATCATATTCAGGTAAGGAAGGGCTTGCAAAGGCCATTGATGAGGGAACAGACCTTATCCTGCTCGATAACAAGATCGCAGATATTGCTGCTCATGAGATGTGCAGGACATTGAAGAGCGACGAAAGGACAAAACGTGTCCCAATAGTTATTGTCACCGGTACCGATGAGAGGGCTGAGAAAATAAAGAGCCTTGAAGAAGGAGCTGATGATTTCATTAACAGGCCTGCAAACGGTCTTGAGCTCTCCACCCGTGTGAGAGCTTTGCTGAAGATCAAGCGCCTGCAGGACAAGGTTATCAAAGAGCGTAACCAGGCCTGCCAGTACCTTGACGTTATCGGCTCTATCATAATGATCCTTGACAGGGATGCCAGGATCACCTTTGCCAATATCAAGACCTGTAACCTTCTGGGATGGAAGAAAGAGGAACTTATAGGAAAAAGCCTGACAGATTTCTTCCCTGAAGATACAAAAGAAACACAGGAAAAGGAACTGTTCCGGATACTGGAAGGCAAACTGGAAACCCCTGAATACCAGGAACTTCCGCTACTGACAAGGAACAGCGATGGAACTACAGAAAAAAGGCTTGTCCTCTGGCATGATGTGATCCTCAAGGATGAAGAAGGAGAACCCATTGGAATAATCCGTTCAGGAGAAGACAATACTGAAAGGATGAACACGGAAAAGGATCTCGCAGATGCAAATGAAAAACTTCGTCTCTCCCATAAGATGAAAGATGAGTTCCTGGCAAACATCAACCACGAACTCAGGACTCCTCTGATATCGATAAAAGGATTTAGCGAACTTCTTTACAATGAGCGTCTGGGTGAATTGAACGAACATCAGAAGAAGACCATGAAAACGGTTGTCCGCAACTCGGAGCGTCTTCGTCATCTGATCGAATCCCTGTTCTATGTCAGCGACATGCAGAACGAGACCATAAGGTACACGTTCAGCCTGATGGACCTGAAGGATATCATGGAGAACGTTATCAGCGACATGCAAACAGACATCGAGCACAAAAAGATCAAGTTCAAAAAAGAGATACCTGCCAAATTGCCAATAGTCAAAGGCAACAACAAATATATCGAATCCGTTATGGCACACCTGCTTGACAATGCCATAAAGTTCACTCCTGCAGGAGGAAACGTATCGCTGTCAGCCTCTGAGGACAAAGGGGTCGTGCATATCATTGTAGAGGACACTGGCCCGGGGATCCCCAACGACATCCTTTCACAGTTCTGTACAGACCTTCCCGAAGGTTCCACTGGAGAGAACATCTGCTGCACCAACCGGGATTATGGATTGGTCATCTGTAAGAAGATCATAAATGCACACAAAGGTGAAATGGGAATCGATTCAGGAAAAGATAGTGGGACTGAGATCCATGTTCGGTTGCCAGTATATGAGGAGAACGGGAAAATATAAGCGAATAAAGCAAAATATTAATCCACTGGTTCTCATATCGAATAAGAGATAAGGCCTGATGATTCAGGCTACCGCTTCAAATATTTTTTCCTTTTTTTACTCTTTGTCCACTTTTCCGGCCATTGCCAGAAGGTCCAGAAGATCGATCACCGGAACCTTAGAGAATGGTTCCATATTTGTGCGACATAGCGGGCAGCACGTTACAATGTAATCCACGCCTTCAGGAACCTCTTCGACTCTTTTTTCAGTTAGTGCCCTTGAGAGCTCAGGGTATCCTTTTCGGACACCTCCGCCACCACCACAGCATCTTGCATTCTCTCTGGAGGTCTTCATTTCCTTAAGCTCACAGACAGCAGAGATGAGCTCTCTCGGAGCATCAAATATCCTGTTCGCCCTTCCAAGGTGGCAGGGGTCATGATAGGTTGCAGTAACATCAAGCCTGTTAAGCTCTAATTTGTCCAGGTTCTCCGCCAGAAATTCCGTAATATGAACAACCCTGAACCTTTCAGGATATTCATTTTTCAGGACATTGTAACAGCCTGCACAACTTGCTATTATGGTGTGTACACCTGCCGATTCCATCTGCCTGACATTGTGTTCTATCAGCTCACCTGCATCCGACCCTGTTCGCAGGAGTGGGGAGCCGCAACATACCTCGTCAGCAAGTACTGTAACATCAAGCCCGCTGATCAGGTCATAGGTCTTAAGAACCGTTTCTTGATAACGATAATATCCAAGGCAACCAACAAAGTACACATTCCCGGCATGATCAGGAATATCGCGCATCTCCCTGAGCCAGCCAAGTCTGGAACCCTTCTCCTTCATCGGGTTACCTGTGGAAAGCGTGTTCTCGCGTAGTTCCTTCTGGGCCTTTGTTTCCTTACCCATTTCTACAATATCATGCCGTATCCTTTCAAAGACGTCGGGTGGACTTGCTCCTGCAGGGCACATCTCTTCGCAGATACCGCAGGTGGTACAGGTATTGATACAATCAATTATGCTCTCATCAAGGTCCATGCCCTCAGAGATCCCCTTTGCGATCATCATGCGGCCCCTGGTACTATATGATTCCCAGCCGAGCTCTTCAAATATCGGACAGACCGAGCGGCACGTTCCACAACGCACACATTTGAGTATTGACCTTAACTGCTCTTCTTCCATGGTCACAGCCCCATTTTACCCGGATTCAGTATCCCCTGGGGATCAAGCGCCTTCTTGATCGTCCTCATCACGACCATCGATGTGGGGTGTTCCAGCTCCATGTAACTCTCGCGTGCCTTTCCAACGCCATGTTCGGCACTCACCGTACCGCCAAGCTTGATGGCATGCCTGTATATCCTGTCAGCCACAGTATTGACGGTCTCCATTCCCTTCTCATCCAGCATATCCATGGTCATGCCGGTGTGGAGGTTACCGTCACCGATGTGCCCGTATGTCATTATCGGGATAGCGAACTCCTCTGAAAGCGAGCGGACGTATTCAAGCATTCCGGGAAGCTCCTTGATAGGAACCCCAATGTCCTCTCCCACATATACACGGGAGCGTTTCGGATCGATCCTGGATATGGCAGCACCCACGAGCCTGCGAGCCTTCCACAAACGAGCACTCTCATCTGCAGTTGAAGCGACCCTTATCTCAGAAGCCAGTTCAGAACATACCTGTCCCACAGTCTCAGCCTCTTCCTTCACAGCATTCTCCATCCCGTCCACCTCTATCAGCAGTATGGCTCCTGCATCAGGAAGCTCCACACTAGAATCATATCTTCTTAAGGTCTCGATTGCAGTGCTGTCAAGGATCTCACATGCAGAGGGAATGATCCCTGCTGAAAGTATCTTCACCACTGCCCTGCCGGCAAGGGTTGTGGTTTCAAAGGAAGCCAGGATCACACTTCGTGCCCTGGGAAGCGGATGCAGCCTGAGAATCGCCTGGGTGATTATTCCGAGTGTTCCTTCAGAACCGATCATAAGGTCTGTCAGGTCATATCCTGATGCGGTCTTGAGCGTTCTTGAACCTGTACGAACCACTTTGCCGTCTGCCATGACCACCTCAAGGTCAAGCACATAGTTCCTTGTGGTCCCGTATTTTACGCAGCGCATGCCACTTCCGTTGTTCGCCATGAGCCCGCCAATGGTACACATGGCAGTGCTTCCGGGGTCCGGCGGGAAGAAGAAACCATAGGGGGATAGTGCCTGGTTCAGTTTCTCATGCACTACTCCCGGCTCCACGGTCACCTGAAGATTATCAATATCGATGTCAACAATACGGTCCATGGAAAACATATCGAGCACAATGCCCCCATTGACGGGAACAGCTCCTCCGCAAAGGCCCGAACCCGCACCTCTTGCGATCACAGGCAGTCCAAGTTCCGCCGCCAGCCTGACAATATCTGCCACCTGCCCAGTGTTCTGAGGACGAACAACGGCATCAGCTTTCCCTTTTACCTGGGAGGCATCAAAAGAATAACAATAAAGCTCTGAGGACCTTGTTGAGACATTATTCTCCCCTACGATCCTTTCCAGCTGTTCTTTGAGCATTGATATATCCTCAACCTTTTTCGAAATAAACGTTTGGGTATCTCAGGCAGGTCCGGTAGAAAAGATTTACATCTACCTTAAGCATATTAGGGAAACATGACATCATATTTTGAGGTAGAACAACGGGATGGTGCTGCCCGTATTGGAAAAATTCTCCTTTCAACACCTGTAAGGACTCCATACATAATTGATACGGCATCACTTAAAGACCGGGAAGGCCCTGTGTCAGATGCCGGTTCCATGTGGGAGCTTTCCACGGAAGAGGCCATGGAGAACATAAAGAAGATACGGGAAGTTTCCGGCGACGACGTCATCATCATCCTGCCACACCAGAACCTGGCACCCGATGTGCCTGATGATGTGGCGGAGAAGATCGCAAAGAAGACCGAAGTTGAATGCGAAGGTCCTGTGGGACGCATCTACCGACACGGCCAGGATGTAAAGAAAGCTGACCTTTACGTTATGGAAGGTGCAGGTGCCTTCGATGGTAATGCAAGGAAGTTCCTGGAAAGGATCATCGAAATACGGGAGAACGCGGCACCTGATACTGCCCTCTATGTCCCGAACCTCTGCACCCCTGCAAATGCTGCCATGCTCATCTACCTTGGTGCCGATATCGTGGACAACACCCGCGCCATTGTGTCAGGTTACAATGATGTTTATCTTACCACATCAGGAAACTACTTTACAGACTCCATGACCGAACTTCCATGCAGGTGTGATGCCTGTGCCCCGATCACGCTGGAAGAACTCAAGGCAATGCCAAAAGCAGAACGTGCAGACATATTAACAAGACACAACTGCAACATGCTCGAGGCAGAGATAGCACTTGCAAGGGAAAGGATACGCTCAGGCAACCTGCGTGAATATGTCGAAGGCCAGTGCCGCACAGAACCCTGGCTTGCAGCTCTCCTGAGGCTTGCTGATGACCAGTATGACTACATGGAAGAACATGCGCCCCTTGCCCGCTCCAACCAGTTGCTGGCAACCACTTCCGAATCAATGACAAGAGCTGAGATTGTCCGTTTTGCCAGGAGGGTGCAGGAAAGATACACGCCTCCGGAAAGCGACATTCTTGTCCTGCTGCCCTGCTCTGCCAAAAAACCATATTCGATCTCCAACTCCCATGCAAAGTTCATAAGGTCACTCGGAAAGAACCGCAGATACGTCCACGAAGTGATTATCACATCCCCACTTGGCATTGTCCCAAGGGAGATAGAGATCACATATCCGGCAGCCCATTATGATACCGTTGTGACCGGATACTGGGATGCAGAAGAGATCAAGTGGGTATCCTCATGTCTCTCTGAATACCTTTCAAAGAACAAATATTCACACATCATAGCCCATGTGGAAGAAGCTTACAGGGAGATCTGTGAGATAGTCTCAAAGGAACTTGGAATTGAGATCATCTACACGAGCACAGGCAATGTATCCTCCCGTGAATCCCTTGATAACCTGAAGAACACACTGTCAGACATCGTTGCAAACGGGGAGTTCAGGCAGAACAAGCCAAGAAGCGACCTTATGCGCGCCATTGCGGACTACCAGTTCGGCCCTGGTGCAGGAAAGTTGCTTGTTCCTGAAAAGTCAAAGATAAAGGCACCATTCCCCAAGCACCAGGTCTTCAGCGATAAGAAACAGATAGCCACCCTTATTCCTCAATACGGAACACTGGCACTTACCATCGATGGAACCCGCCTGCTTGCTGAATCAGACAGTTTCGAAGGCTACACCGTGACCATCGATGACTTCCTCCCCAGAGGATCATTGCTTGCACCTGGTGTCATTGCAGCTGATGAGAACATAAGACCCGGGGACGAAGTGCTTGTGACCGGTAGCAAAGCAATTGGTGTAGGTCGTGCCATGATGAGCGGAAAGGAAATGGTCGCCTCCACTAGAGGTATAGCCGTCGACCTGCGGCACATAAAAAAGGCTGATAAAGTTAAGGATTGAACTTTAACGCCCTTTTTTACTTTTATTTTACCTTCTTTTTTCAATATTCTTTTTAACAAAAAGGACATTATATTCCCTGATGATCATCAGAAAGTTCGAACCCTGTGATTTTGAAGGCGTTCTGAACATTGAAATGGAAGCTTTTACAGAACACAATCCCTTTGTCTATATGAACTTCTATGAGATGAACAATGAAGGGTTCTTTGTCGCCTCAATAAACAACCTGATAGTGGGTTTCGTTATGGGCTATCAGTCTGATGTTAACGAGGGACGGATATTTTCACTGGCGGTTAAGAAAGAGTATCAAGGAATGAAAATCGGAAGCCAGCTCATGGCGACGATACTGAACGTTTTCCTTCAGCAGGGACTGAGATCTGCTACCCTTGAGGTCAGGGTCAGCAACAATATAGCAAGAAAGCTATATAGTGATCTGGGCTTCATCGAGTGCTGGGTGGAACAGGGATACTATTCAGACGGAGAGAACGGCATCATTATGAAGAAGCAGCTTTCTCCTTTGTACCGGATCAGCAATTTACCGGACGTATCCTTAAAGATACCCGTTATACCTGATAGCGCAATCAGGATGCCCCACAGATTTTAATTGTTTTTTGCGGCAGTGTTCCTGCTGGTACGTTTTGCAAATTCTTCCATTCTGGCGGAGGTCCTGCCAATACCTGAAAGCTCATCTTCGGCTATTATTGAAGCGAGGTGATTACCAAGTACGAATATAGCATGTTTGTGTTCGGCCTTGCTTCGATGGATGTGCACAGGGCTTATGGCAAGCGATTGATATTCTGTGAAATCATGATCAATGTCCTGAGTTTCCAGATGCCTCTTTATTTGAGCCAGCAATGTATGCAATTGAATCAATTCATCTTTGTGCATGGTTTTTATCCATTTTCATTTTTTACATGATACAGCACTGTCTGGTAACAGGCTGCAATGTTATAGACTAAAGACTCAAATAAAACGGTTTTTCGCGGAAGTGCTTTTCTGTGTTCTAATATAAGCTTTTTTCGATTTAATTTTTATGAATAATAATGCACAATGGGGGGAAAATAAAAAAAGAACAGAAAAAAAAGAAAAGGGGAATCTCCCCTAAAGAAGATCAGAAATCTGAAGCTGTCAGTACATTAACAGCTGCCGGGCTTTTTGCGATATTCCCTTTCTTCACACCGATAAGGTTCTCGATGCCTTTATCTGATGCAATGTCAAGGATACGCTGTGTGACCACGCCATCAAAGACGACGCTCTTAATGTCATCGCCGGTCTCTTTCAGGGTATTCACAAGATCGCGCACTGCGGTCTCTTCAACTACCTTATCCTTTGAATCCAGGAGTCTGGCACCAAGAGTGCCGATAAGTTCATCGGAATGTGGCTTGAACCTGCGGGCCTGTGGTGACAGTTTGGCAGGCTTGGCCTGTCTTGTCTGTTTAACAGGCTTGGCCTCTCTTTCCTGTTTGGGCTCTGCCTCTGAACGAGGAGCTTTCTTTTCTATCTTCTGGGCACTGCCGGATGGTCTTGAAAGTTCGCCTACGACCCTTTCCTTACGTTTTGGCAGACGGGCTATCCTTCCTGCCTTGGCCGGCTTTTCCTGCTTGGATGGCTTCTCTCCCTTTATGCTGTAGCTGTCAAGGACCTGCTCCACAGGTACCTTCTGCCTGAGAGAACGTACGATCTCCCTCTGGACAAGGTCTTCCACGCTCTTTCCATCTGGTGCACGTGCAACATAATCAATATCTGCGACCTGCAAAAGCTCCTTGATGATGAGCTTTCCTCCGCGGTCACCATCGGTGAATGCGGTTACAGTCTTCTTCTTTGTAAGTTCGGCAACCTCTGGAGGAACGTTGGTACCGCCAACACAGATAGTGTTCTTGATACCGTATCTCAGGAGGTTAAGCACATCTGCCCTGCCCTCTACGACTACAATAGCATCGGAATCGAAAACATTAGGACCGCATGGTATCTTGTTCTTACCATAGTACTGCATCTCCTCGATACGTACTGACTGGCGAACCTCGTCTGCGATCTCCTGTGATTCAGGAAGGTTCTCGTCGAACATGTCGGTAAGTATGTACTTTGCACGGTCGATGATCTGTTTCCTCTTGGTTGCACGCACATCCTCGACCTGTGTTACCTCGATCTTTGCAGTGCATGGTCCCACCCTGTCGATGGTCTCAAGGGAAGCAGCAAGTATTGATGTCTCGACCCTGTCAAGGCTTGATGGTATGAAGATATTACCTTTGGTCTTACCGCCCTTTGCAGTGACTGAGACCTCAATACGACCGATACGGCCTGTTTTCTGCAGGTCACGAAGGTCAAGGTCTGATCCCAGCAGACCCTCGGTCTGGCCGAAGATCGCTCCTACTATATCCGGGCGCTCGATTATCCCGTCAGCATTGATCTTTGAATGAATGATATATTTAGTTGTATCAGTATTTTGCATATGTAAATCTCCGTTTGTTATGATATGTTGCCTTTATGGCATTATTCGAATTCGTAACAGAACAGCAAAAACAGAATCAATTAAACACAAAACAGATACAGGATCTCAAAGATCAGTGGAAGAACGACTTAACGGCTACAATCTGTGCTCCTATCATATGATCGCTTGTTCTCAAGCGTCCCCTTAAGGAAGTTCCTTTATGTCCAAACTGGCAAGTAACGTACCAACTATCCGGATAATTCACAGGCCCGAGCCCTTATACGGCTGGCAAAGAAACTATATTATCATGCAACTATGCAGTGGCCTATATTAGTGAACGTTCCGGCATTTATTTTTTAAATGTTTGACATTTATGGAACTATAGATGCTGGATCTAAGATGCCGGTAGGTCCATTTCCAATAATATATGAATGAAACCTGGTCTTTAGATAACTCCCTACGTTTGTATTGTGTGATGTGGTACACTATTTTTCCAATAGTGTGACCATAATATGATTCAGATTATATTTTGATGATCTGCTTACCCCCATTGGATAAATCACCCAATGGGATTTTTGATAAACCAATTAAATTTTAGTTATGATGTGATCTTGCTTCGATCACAATAGACTAATTAGTTCTTACACTTTAATAACCTTGTGGTTTTTCCAATATTCTGGAATCCCCCTGCACAACGATTTAATTAAACGGTGAAGATAGCTCTTTTGAAACCTATGAACAATACATAAATATAAATTGTTTTGATATTACTTTCCTGAAAGGAATCGGTTATAGTCTGCCCAATGAAAATTGAAAGAAATCCCACATAACCATTCCAAAAGCTTTATATACTATAATAATGTAGGGCATTTGACGAGCGGGACACATTATTTTTTGCTACAATAACCCCCCACTCCCCAAACTCGCTCGTCGATTAACTTCATTTTCACATACCAATCCCCCTATAGATACCTTCCATAGCTATTTTTACAATCTCAAACCTCCCAGCCCGGGCTCTGTACAAAAACCTATTAACCAGACTGCTGAAATTATCTTTATGGAAGATGTTACAAAATACGATGTTGCCATCCTCGGAGGAGGGGCAGCCGGAATGGCAACCGCCACACATGTGAGACGATGCCGTGACCTTTCTGTTATCGTTGTCTCAAAGGACAGTCATGTATCCTACAGCGAATGCGGGATACCTTTCAAGCTGGCAGGTAAAGTGCAGGAGTTCGACGACCTTATTGTAAGAACCCCGGATTTCTTTGACAGGATGGGGATAGATATCCTGCTGGAAACAGAGGCCACTGAGATAGACCTTTCCGAAAAGATGATCAAACTGGAGAACAGAAAGATCGCTTTTGACAGACTTGTCATAGCTACCGGCGGAACCCATCGTATTCCCTCCCATCTTCAGCAGTTCCTTGACCTGGAAGGGGTCTTCACCCTGCAGACACTTTCCGACGGTATGAAAATAGAAGCTGCACTCCTGTCCGCCGAAAATGTGGTCATCATCGGTGCCGGCGCCATCGGAGTGGAGGTTGCCGCAGGAACAACAAAACGAGGCATACCTACAACACTTATCAACCGCAGTCCTAACATCCTTTCGCGCATGCTCGATGCTGACATGTCGGAGATAGTCAGGGATTACCTTGCCTCCATAGGTGTCAACCTTATCACAGGAGAGATCCCGGAAAACATTGAAGGAACGGAAAGGGCTGAACATGTGGTCCTTTCAAAAGAGAAGATCCCTGCAGATGTTGTTATTATCAGTACGGGTATAGTTCCTGAAACAGAACTTGCAAAGAAGGCAGGTATTGATATCGGAGAACTGGGCGGACTGATCGTCAATGACCAGCTCCGGGCCAGAATAGGTAATGACTTCTCATCTGAGATCTTCGCCGGCGGTGACTGTTGTGAAGTTACAGATATTGTCACATCAAAGAAGAGCCTGATGCAGCTTGCCCCAGTGGCAAGACGCATGGCCACCGTAATAGCAGATAATATATGTGGCAAAGGTACAACATTGGGACCTGTCCTTGGGCCCAGTGTCTATGTTGCAGGGGATCTCCTGATCGGTTCTGTGGGAATCACTTCCAGGAAGGCGGAAGCAGATGACATCAGCATCGTTACAGGTTATGCCAAAGGAGTAACACATTCGACAATCTTTCCGGACAGCAGTAACATCCATATCAAGCTCCTTTTCAGAGAACGATATCTTGTGGGTGCACAGGTCATAGGAAAGACCGGGGTCAAGGAAAGGATCGACAGCCTTGCATTCATGATAAAGAAAAGCACAACCGTAGACGAGATGCTCACAATGGAAACCTGTTATGCACCACCTGTGGGAACTGTTGTGGACCCGCTTTTCTATGCTGTAAAGGATGCCCACAGTAACATTGGGAAGGAGAAAGATGAATGATACATATCGACGGGTCCTATGGTGAAGGCGGTGGCCAGATATTGAGGACATCCGTGGCACTCTCTGCGGTCACCGGAGAAGCTGTCACCATTACAGATATACGCAGCAATCGCCCGAAACCCGGTCTTTCGGCACAACATGTAAAAGCAATAGAAACGGCTGCCATGATCTGTGATGCCACTGTGGAAGGAATCGGCATAGGCTCTACAGCTATCACTTTTTCTCCACAGGAAATAAAGGGGGGTTACTATAATATTGATATCGGAACAGCCGGAAGTATAGCACTCCTGCTTCAATGTATAATGCCGGCAGCAGCGTATTCTGAAACTGAGATCGAACTGAGTATCATCGGGGGCACAGACGTTTCCTGGTCCCCGAGCATCGATTACCTTAACAATGTGACACTCAGGGCAATCTCAGAGATGGGATACAGATGCAATATCGATACACGAAAAAGAGGTTACTATCCCCGTGGCGGTGGGGTTGTCCATGCAACTATCTCCCCATCGAAACTGAGAGCCTGCGACTTTTCGGAAAAAGTAAGGGAGGCAAAAGACTGGAAGGTGACCGGCATATCCCATTGCTCCAACCTCCCCGAGCATGTTGCACAGCGTCAGGCAGATTCTGCAAGAGATATCATTGAAAAGGCCGGATACGAATGCCATATCGATACTGAATGCGCTGAATATCCTTCCACTGGCAGCGGGATAACATTGCAATCCGAAATGAAGGGAGCGTACGTTCCGGGAAAAAGGGGACTACCTGCTGAAAAAGTGGGTTCCCGGGCAGCTACGGAGCTTCTCAGCGAGCTCTCGAGCAATTCTTCCGTGGACGTACACCTGGCAGACCAACTGATACCCTACATGGGACTCACAAAAGGTGGCTCCTTCACAGTAAGGGAGGTCTCACCCCACACATCAACGAACATCAGTGTAACAGAGCAGTTCCTTGATGTGAAGTTCAATATACAAAAAAAAGAAGATATTATGGAAATATCGGTAGCATGAGCAGATCTGCTCATTCTTCCATTTCCACAACAACCAGATATTCAGAAGGTACGGATTCTGCAAGCACGATATCACTGTTTACGGCCATGAACTCAATGCCGTCATTTTGTGCCTCATCTGCATCGATTTCCAGTACAACCGGGTTCTCTGTGTGAACTGATGCTGATTCTGTAGCCTTTTCCGGAGTGGTGCTGAGATGGACATACGTCTGCCTCAGGGGCGCAATACCAGCATCAAGAAGCATGTCAACTTCTTCCTGGCTGACGCCGTAGTAAAGGTAAGGCAGCTCATTGTCAGGATAATCCAGTTCCACATCCACGGAATGGCCGTATCTTGCCCTTATCCTGGACCCTGTTATCTCGTACCTGTTCTTAACGTCTGATTCCACAAGTGAGACCAGGCGTTCCCTGCTTGCCCACCTGTATCGGCGTTCCATGATATCACAAAGCAGGTCCATGTTGACCCAGCCCTGTTTATCCATTGTAAGACCTACATCATCCGGAAAATGTCTCAAGGCACCTGAAACGAACCTGCCAAGGCGTTCTTCACGTTCGTCATCCAGTACATACCTGCCACTATTGCCACACTCAGGACAAACTTCGCCTCTGAAGTATCCATGCTCTTTACATTTTCGAATCATGCTATCTAGTTGCAAATGCATTTAATAGTTAATATAACTTTATCCGTAACTTCCCTCACAGGACGCGGTATATTAAGTGATACTGTCTATTCAAAGGTACTCTTTAACATTCATACAACACGCCTTTCGTTAGGATTATATCATATCGGACTAAAGTTAACCGGGTTCACACTACTTACAGGATAGTGAGAATTAATTGTTGCAAATCCCTATGTTTTAAACGGTTCTGCGGACCATGTTCCGTATCACATTAACAGGTGTCATCAATGGACGAGATAACTGAGATCTACAATAAGCTTGGAGGCATTATCAGCGAAGATGATTTTCGAAAAAAGGTAGAGGAAAAGGTCGAGCAGATGAGCGGCCTTTGTGATGTCAAGACAGCGGCAATGCTTGTTGCCCACGATCTTGGTGTAACCGATACCGCAAAGGAAGTTATCAAAATAAAGGACATAAACCCTGAGATAGGTAATGTCAACTTCGTTGCAAAGGTTGTCTCAGTGTTCGATGTACGCGAGTTCAACAGGAATGATGGTACCATCGGAAAGGTCGGTAACCTCATGGTAGCTGATGATACCGGCTCTATCAGGCTGACGTTATGGGATGAACGTGCTGACCTTATCAAGAACGGGAATATCGAGGTAGGGGACTGCATGGAGATCAGCGGATATGCAAAGGACGGCTATTCCGGTACTGAGGTCAACATCGGAAGGTATGGTGTGATCAACACCACCGACCAGAACATCGAGATCAGGCTTGACTCACAGAAGATCTCCGAGATCCGGGATGGGATGGGCGATATCAACGTTTCCGGAAAGTTGCTGGACATATCGGACGTCAGAACCTTCCAGAAGAAGGACGGAAGCCAGGGACGTGTAGGTAACATACTCATTGGTGACGAAACCGGAAAGATCCGTGTGACATTGTGGGACGAAAAGGTCGATTCCACAAAGGAGATGAAGCTTGATGACACCATTGAGATCATAAACGGATATGCCAGGACGAACAACTTCAGCCAGCAGGTAGAGATCCAGATCGGAAACCATGGAGTTCTCAGGAAAACAGATGCGGAAGTCGAATACAAAGAAAGCTTCACACCAATAGCCGATATAATCCCCGGTGAATCATATTCCATCGAAGGCTCAGTATCAGGCCTTGGTGAGCTCAGGGAATTTGACAGGGATGACGGGACCACCAACATGGTATCAAATATCTATGTATCCGACGACACAGGAAGGATCCGCATTGCATTGTGGGGAGATCATGCACTGCTTGTGGACGAGCTGGACATCGATACCCCTATCCAGATCATTGACGCATATTCAAAAGCAGGTTTCAATGATGAGATAGAACTAAGTGCAGGAAACCGTACAAGGATCACTATAATGTGAGCACAATCACCTATATATGCTATTAAGTCAGAATATTCTTTGTGTAGTGTGGGAACACAAGCAATAGCATAGGAGGGTGATATCGCATGGTCATTGGGACCAAATGGGATGTCGAGGCAGAAGGAACTGCAGGCCAGTTGCTCAACGATATTGTCTTGCGCGAGATAATGACGCAGGATGTTTTTATCCTTGACATCACCAGTACAGCACTTGAAGTTGCTCAGGCAATGAAGGATAATAATATTGGCAGTATCATTGTCTCGAAAGATGGCAACCCCGCAGGTATTATAACCGAGAGGGATATCGTTCACAAGGTCATGGCGAAGGATGTCAAACCCAGCACCATGCTTGCTGAAGAAATAATGTCGTCTCCCATAATAACAGTAAAATCATCTACAGATGTTATCAAAGCATCTGAGATCATGGTCAAATCCGGGATCCGCAGACTTGGAGTTACTAATGGTGATGACGAGATCATCGGTATTGTAACGGACCGGGATATCCTTACAGTTGCCCCGGGTCTTAATACTATTCTTGAAGACCTGATAGAGATGAACCGGGAGCAGGATATTCCTCAAACTGCGGAATTTGGAAGGGGGATCTGCCAGAGATGCGATTCGTATGTGGATAGCCTTAGCCCTGTTAACGGTCTGATGTTATGTGAGGACTGTAAGGAAGACGAAGGCTACTACGACTGAAACGCTTCTTTGAACGACCTTATGAACGGGGGTTCGTATGAAAGTCAATGAAATCATGTCAAAGGATGCCGTATGCATAAATGCGCATGACAGCATCACACATGCACGTCAGCTGATGAGAGACCACTACCTCAGGGGCCTGCCTGTAATAGATGAGGAAGAAAAGGTCATCGGTATACTGAAGGACCAGGATATTCTCAATATCAAGGCCACAAAATCCAATGTTACGGTGGAAGGCTACATGCATGCATGTCCGCTGATAACACCTGAGACAGATATTGCTGATGCTGCAGGATATCTTCTTGATTCAGAGATCGGGCGCTGTCCTGTTGTTATTTCCAATGAGGACAGGAGCCTGGCAGGTATACTGAGCAATTCGGATATACTTGCAAACATTGCAGGAGACAGGAAACTGGATGCAACCGTGGCTGACATAATGACCACGGATGTCAGCACCTGCAAACCACATGATAATCTGACAAAGATCTGGCCGGTTCTTCTCGAATCAAACTTTTCGGGTCTGCCTGTGATCTCTGAAAAGGGTGAGCCAATGGGAATAGTCACAAGGATGGACGTGATCCGTTCCGGATTTATCAGGACATCCATGAGTGATACCCATGCAACCCAGCCCAAAGATACCACGATGGTTGAAAAGATAATGTCAACACCTGTTTATTCAGTATCTTCTGACACACCGATAAAGGACTGTCTCAAGCAGATGCTCCATTACGATGTTGGCAGAATGACGGTCGTTGATAAGGACCGTATAGCAGGTATCGTGGACCGCACAGACATACTGCGGACATTTGTGATGGGGACCGATCCTGTTCAATAATGGAGGAAATTCCATCTATATTCATTAATATCAAAACAGGGCCTGGACCACAGGCTCAACAAATTTTCGGGTAATCAAAGATCACTCCGAATCCGTACCGCCATCCAGACACCAAAAAAGAACGAACAATATGGAGGATTAAATGAAACTTGAAACACACAGCCCTATGAAAAGCAAGGTTCAGAAAAAGGACCATGCTATGATCACCACTTCCGGTACAATGGATCGCGGGGCTTTTGATTTTCATACAAGGATCTCAGAGCATGAAGGAGACATCATGTCGGTGGCCACAAGGGATGTTATTACAATACCCCCCACAACCAGGATCATCGATGCCATAAAGACGATGACAAAAAAGCACTTCAGGCACATCCCCATTACTGATGCGGGTACAAATAGGATCGAGGGTATCGTTACATCTTTTGATGTTATCGATTTCCTGGGAGGCGGAGAGAAGAACAAGCTCATTGAGAACAGGTACAAAGGAAACCTGCTCTCAGCCATCAATGCAAACGTAAGCACAATAATGCAGCACAAAGTCGTGTCGATACGCAGTGATGGGAATATCAGGGAAGCTTTTGACCTTATGCTTAAGAACAACATCGGAAGCCTTCCAATTGTGGACAGTACGAACCATGTACGTGCTATCTGCACAGAGAAGGATTTCCTGGGATTTGCTGCCGGAATTGTGACTAACAAGGCCGTCGTTGACTATATGAGCAAAAGAGTTGAAAAAGCACCTGCAGACATGACCATTAGCGATGCTGCAAAAGTAATGATCAAGAACCATTTCCGCCGTCTTCCTGTGGTCAAGGGTGATATCCTGATCGGTATTGTCAATGCTTCTGCCATTATGCACTTTCTGGGAAGCGGAGAGGCATTTGAAAAGCTCACCACCGGCAATATCCATGAAGTAATGGATGCCCCTATCAGCTCACTGATCTCAAAGGATGTTGTCTGGATAACATCGGATACGGACCTTGGGAAAGCAAGTGAGCTTATGGTAAAGCACGGTATTGGAGCACTACCAGTGATCGATGAAGGAAAGCTCTGTGGTATCATCACGGAAAGGGACATACTGCGAGCAATGGCTGAATGAAGATCCACAAGGATAACAAAAGAACAAGGAGGATGAGATATGAAAGTATCAGACGTAATGACCTCACCTGTCCATGTAATGGGACCGGATGAGCCTGTATCACATGCAAGGAACCTTATGCTCAGGCACAAGATAAGCACCATAGTTGTTGTAGAGAACGATGCGATGGTTGGAATAGTCACTAAATCCGACCTGGGAAGGCGCCTCGCGCAAGCAGAACCTATGTGGAGAAGAAGGCCGATCGACAAAGTCCCTGTAAAGATGGTAATGACAGAAGACCCTGTAACGATCTATCCTGATGCATCTGTTTCCCAGGCAACGGCACTGATGGTCGATAATGATATCAATAATATCCCTGTGGTAAGCAACGGCAGACTTATGGGAATTGTAACCAGAGTTGATGTCGTACGGTGCATGTCAGAACTGGTCAGTGAGATAAAGGTAGGGGAGATAATGACCCTTGAGCCTGTATTTGTACACAGGCACCACACTGTCAACCACGTTGTCGATGAAATGGAAAATAACAAGGTCAGCAAACTTATTGTCACCGATGACACCGGTGAAGCTGTGGGAATGATAACCACAAGGGAACTGGCTCTTCATGTACTTGCAAACAATGAGGGAGGACTTCCATCCAAGAGCATCAAGATGGCAAGAAAGCCAAAGGCCGGAGGTGAAAAGGTCTACAGGTATGTAAAAGATGTTCCACTTGTTGCAGAGGATATAATGGTCGGCATACCTACAATACTCGATGCCGATGATCCGGTCACAGAAGCTGCAAAGGTGATGATCGAGGACAATGTTACAGGTTTACCTATTGCCGAGAACGATGAGATCGTTGGTATTGTCAGCAGAACAGACGTGATGAAAGCAGCCTGAAAAAGGCATAGCAAGAAGTACAGATGAAGAAACTGAGTTTAAGAGGTGACAGACATGCAAGTAAAGGACATAATGGTACAACCAACATCAATTGACAAAGCAGACACTATCTCACATGCACTTGATGTGATGGAAAAGAAAGGTACACGTCGCCTGTTAGTGACACATGACAATGATCTGGTCGGTATTCTCACCATGAGAGGTCTTACCAAGGAACTGGGAACACGGAAGAAAGGTACAAAACCCGCCTCTTCACTTCATGTTGCTACTGCTGTATCAGACAACTACGTGAAGGTCCTGCCTGATATGGACGTAAATGATGCTGTCGTGTTAATGATCAAGCGCGGTGGCGTCATCATTGTAAGTGACAATGATAATGTTCTCGGATGGGTCACTCCTGCTGAGCTGCTTGAGAATGTAACATTCGACGGTTACGCTGCTGAGGTCATGAAAAGCAATCCTATAATCGTACACCCTGCAGACAGGGTCAGCCATGTCAGGCACCAGATGCTTGATGAGGATGTCGGAAGGTTCCCTGTACTTGAGGATGAGAAGCTTATGGGAATCATCACAGAGAAGGACATTGCAAAGTCAATGCGCGCCTTCAGGGATGTTGTCTCAGGAAGCAAACAGGATTCCCGTATCAAGAACCTCATTGTAGAGGACATCATGAAAAGAGGCGTCAAGACCGTAAACACCAACACCCCGATATCCGATGTAAAGAAAATGATGCTTGAGGAAAATATTGGAGGTGTACCCGTCCTAAATCTCGAAGGGGATCTGGTCGGGCTCATTACAAGAAGGACGCTTGTGAACACCATTGCAAAATAAGAAATATGCGAGTCGAAGATGCTGGTAAAGACATTGAACTGGACGTAGAAGGTGTGTCAGAGTACCTTGGCATACCTGTTTCCAGGCTCCGGAAACTGCTTGATAAGCGTGAGCTTTTGCAGAACTGGGGGGAATACCAGCACCTTTTTCGTTTTGTGACCACTTTTTCAGGGATAGAAAGTGGAACTGTTATCTGCCAGAAGGATGGCTTTTTTGAACTGATCAAGGGTTTCCCCAAGATACAGCGTGCCATGCTGCTGGAACCTGCCATCAACACTCATTTTTCCGAAACCGATACGGTATGCGTGGAAGAGAAGATGAATGGCTTTAATGTGCGTGCCATAGTTTTTGATGGAAAGATAACTGCTATCACGCGCGGTGGATATGTCTGCCCCTATTCCACGGAAAAAGCAGGTCAACTGTTAAACATTGATTTTTTTAATGACCACCCTGAGCTTGTCCTGCACGGGGAGATGGTCGGACCTGATAACCCCTATGTACCCAAGAAGATCTACGATGATGTGGATTCCATTGACTTCTATGTCTTCGACATGAGGTACAAAGGCAGTGGTGAACCCCTTCCGGTATATGAAAGAAGGAAGCTGGCCGAGGAATATGGTTTTACTCAGGTCAGGCTCTTCGGGGAATTTACAAAAAAGGAAGCTCCTGAAAAGATACGTGCCATTATCTTTGATCTCGGTAAGATCGAGCATGAAGGTGTTGTTATCAAAGACCCGGATATGAACATCCCACCTGTTAAGTACACCTGCTCACAAAGCAATTGTGCAGACCTTCGACATGCGTTCAAGTTCTACAATGATGTGGGCCGTGACTATCTTTTTTCAAGAGTGGTGCGGGAAGGTTTCCAGGCATTTGAATGGAAAGAAAGTGAGGAAGACCTCAGGAAGCGGTGCCTGCAGCTTGGAGAAAGTATCCTTTATCCGATGATTGATGCCATTGGTGAAATGGAAAAAGGTGAAAGGGTAGCCGAGGAAGTGCAGATAAGGGTCTCTAGCCTTGACACACTTTCCAAGTTCAAAGAATACCTGCGAAGACAGGGAGTAGAAGCAATATTCGATGAACCGGAAAAGGTCGGCGATGAATTCCTCATAAAGATAAGGAAGCTGAACAAGAGCACCAATGATAAGACCCTGTCCATGTTCAAAGGCGAACTCTGGTGATCTCAAAAAAGCATATATGACAAAAGGTATTTGTGTACACTAATAGTGTGATCATATATGACAAAGATAACTATCATCGGAAGTGAAAAAAGCGGCAGGACGACCCTTGCTTCAAAACTTGGGAAAAAAGGAAATACAGCAGACATCACTATGTATGATTTTTCCAAGAACGACAGGGTCCTGACGACCATAGACGCCGTCGGCTATCCAACTTCTGTCAAGCCCATGGTGACCGCCTTTAACCTTTCAGACATTGTCCTTTTGTGCGTGCCTCCGGAAGGCCTTGATGCAAGTATAGGAGAATGTATCATCGCACTTGACCTGATGGGATATAAGCACGGTATCATCGTCCTTACGAAATCAGATACAAGCTACCCATTTGCCCTAGATGAACTGAAGGAGAAGATAAAGAAGATAACCACCGGCACCGCTCTTGAGAACTGGGATTACATCTCTGTTTCCACAACCTCTTTTGAGGGAATGGAAGAACTGAAGGAAATGATCTTCGATATGGGAGATGTAGTCGAAAAAGAGCAGGAAGAGCTCAACGACCTTCCAACACGTGTTGTGATCGACCAGTCCTTCAATGTAACAGGTATCGGTTGCGTTGTTCTCGGGATCGTGATGCAGGGTACGCTGAATGCAAAGGATAAGCTTGTGGCTTTCCCAACGGACAAGACAGTGGAAGTACGCTCCATACAGATGCATGATGTGGATGCAAAAAGCGCTCCACCAGGTGCCCGTGTTGGTCTTGCACTTAAGAACGTCCAGTCAAAGGACATCGAGAGAGGTTTCATACTCTCAGAAAAGGAAGATGTCACCGAAGACCTGACACTCAAATGCCAGTTCTCACAGTTCTCAAAAGGCTTTGCAATTGGAGATGTACCACATATATTCGTGGGGCTCCAGTCATCCCCGATGAGATTAGCAAAAATAGTAGTGAATGGCGAAGAGGTCGAGAGGACAACAACGGACGCCGAATGTACTATAACACTGACCGGTTCAAAATTGCTGGCTTACAACGAATCGGACAGGTTCATCATCTGCAACCTTGATGATAAGCAGAGATTCGTGGGATATGGCTATAAAGCCTGAACCCACACCCTTTTTTAATTTAATTATTTTCTTTCTTCTTTGGCATTAGTGGCTTGAAGCCATCAAGATTGGTTGGACGTTCCACAGCCTTGGTCAGGGAAGTGCATGAAGGATTGTCAAGAAGTTCCGGGCGGTTCACAGGAGCAAATACAGTCTCATTTTTTACATATTCTGTGTGCTCATCAGAAGTTTTTTCTTCTGGTTTTCCGAAAACAGGTTCCACTAAAACAGCAGGTTCTTCCTTCTTAAATACAGATGTTCCGGGAGCGATCTTTAATCCTTTCTCCCTTGCAAGACTACCTTCCTCTTTGCCCTGAACATACTTGTCGGAGACAATGTCACCAAGCCCCAGACTGCTAACCTGACTTTCCAGCTTCACAATGCTCTCTTTGACCCAGCCGATCTCCGAGTGTTTGTGGTAACCTACCTCAAAGCCAAGCTCAAAGGCTTTCTTTTCAACTTCTGCCCTTTTCAGTTCAGCAAGGGTAGGCTTATCCTTATTATTCCTGGACAGATTCATTTCCACATACCATTATTCAGGGTAACATGGTAGATACTTTCAGTCCCCTCTCGGTGAACTCAAGCTGTCTCATATCACAATCGTGCTTTGTTCCCCGCATCTTTATGATCTGCAATGCACGGGTCATCTCCTTGCCATAGAGGAAATTGTGAAGGAACAATACACCATGTGATGCGAACTGTTCAGTCGAATAGGATGTCGGATCTGTCATTTCTGAGAGAAGGATAGTAGTACACCCGATGCGCTTCAGGTTCCTGATGAACCTTCCCATCTCCTTTTCTTCTGAACCATGGTCCTTTGTAGTAAAACGTATAGCAGATACGGAATCAATGACAAGCCTCTTGACATTGTACTCCTGGACATACGCAGCTATCTCCTTGAACACCATTGCAGGGGAAGGAGCCTCACCTTCAACAGATGAATGACTGACCTCATAATCAGAACTTATGACCTCATGCAGGTCATCCATGTAACCGTATTCCATCCTGGGACCAAGATCTGCAAAGAGCAGTTTTTTCATCTTTATCAGAGTTGCAACGTTCATCGAGTAATTAGACATGTCATTGATGATGTTCTGGGGACTTTCAAGCAAACTAACATAAAGACCAACTTCCCCAAAAGTAGCACCCTGTGCAAGGAACTGCATTCCAAAAGTTGTTTTTCCGCTTCCAGGCGGACCACTTAAAAGATAAACACGTTCCGGAACCAGTCCACCCTGAACAAGTTCATCGAAACCTTCAATTCCAGATTGTATCCTCATATTAGACCTCACTTTAACAGCAAACCATGTTTCTCTCAGATATATTTGTAAGGAGATATATTTTAAATCATCGATGAAAATTATATTTATATGTGTATTTATCAGCTAGGGGAATAAAATTTAACAGTTAAAGTTAAGTGAAATCCTGAGAAACATAGTTAAGTAGCAAAAATAAAAACTGTCCATTCAAACAAAAGGCAATGAAAAGGGAAGAGTCAGATCGGTTCAAAATAAAAAGGAGAGATGTAATATGGTCAGTGAAACTCTTCATACTATTCGCAGCACTGGCCTTTGTTTTCAGTATATCCGTTTACGTTGTTGCTTACTTTTTTTCACAACCTGAAGCGTCCAGCAGTGTGGTAGTTCCCACTGCACAGGCTGCAACTTCGGAAATAGATGTCGTCAACGATGCTATAGTTTCAACCTCTGCGGCCGCTACTTCTAAAGTGGATGTAGGCGCCAGGTATGTAGGTCCGATATACTCCGTTTTTGTCTTCAACACAATAGCAATACTTGTCACGGCCATCGGCACTGGGGCCATAACATACAGCCACAGGTTCGCTTTCAGGGAAATAATGTTTCGATCCCGTCACCCATTCTATTGCAGGATCATATCCGGTCTGGACAAGCCTTCCCCTATATTCCTATCATTCATAAGAAAGACAGCTGCACGCATCTATCCTGAGATCAGGCAATATCAAACAACTGAAAAGAAAAAAGATCCGAATTCCATCTGGAAGAAATGCAGTTATCACGGAGATGATTACAGGGCAGTTGCATTGATGCTCCCACTCATATTCCCTGTACTGACCTTACTCCTGAACGGAATTATAGCAGGGATCGTACTCGCACTTTTCCTTTTCAACGGGATACTCTGGGGAAGCCAGACAGCAGGATTGGCAGGTATTTTCCTGGGAGCTGATTTTGCCTTCGTATATTACCTTGCTTCAATATCCCCTCACGGGATCATCGAACTGCCTGTGATCTTCATAGCCACATCCCTTGCATACAGGTTTTCGAGAATACACTCGGAAGAGATCATAAGAGGAAATCTGTTCGAAGCTGAAAGTTATGAGGATATAAAAAAGGATATCAAAGTAATAGAGAATGTCACCAGAGCTTACCTGAGATCCGTATATATGTGGAAAACATTCTCAATTATGATCTTCTTGCTCCTTATAGCTGCATATATAGAGATACAGCTGACACCCCAAATATCGGGATATGTGTTCAAGATGGTGGGTCTTTTGAGTTACAATCTGATATGATCTAAGCTTTTTTTATCTGAAAGTATGCCCTTTCAGAACGAGGTACCTCATTTACAGAAGTTCTCGATACCTCTGGCAACATTGGTTAGCAGTTGTCCTGCAATCTCCTGTGTAGGCCAGGAACCAAGACCACAGTCAGGACCAACATACTTGATGCGTTCCCCGAATATGGAATAGGCCTTTTCAAGGCGCTTTGTGATGACATCCGGAGTTTCCATTTCAGTCACTATCTCAGGCAGGTATTGTGTGTCCTTCCAGACATTGGTGTTGTACTTCTCGTTCAGCACGGATGCAAGGTTGAAGATATCGGTCCTTGCAACACCCACTCGCAGGAAAGAATCGGTATCTTCCAGAACCTTCCTGTCGATAAGATCAAGGTATGAAGGATTTGCTGCGGATTCCACACCGATGACATTGATGTTCGGTGTATCGCATGGGATCTTATAATGAAGCGGTGAGTGAAGGTGGATCTCCACATCCATATTCTGCTTGCCTGCATAGGAAGTGGCGGTGGTAAGAGCTTCCACCAGTTCAGCATCTGTGAACATTATCTGCGGATTGATACCGATACTTGGCTCATCAATGGAAACCGTCCTGATGTTGAAGTTCTTTGCAGACTTAATGGAATTACTAATGAAACGGTCAATACTCACTGCCAGCAGGTTCAGGATGTCGGTATACTGGGTTCCCCCGAATTCTTTGAGATACAATTCAAGCGGACCTGTCACACAGACACGGACATCCGGCTTCTCCCCGGTCTTATCCCTGTACTCTGCAGCGGCCTCTTCTAAGATATCAAGCTCAAGGATACGTGCTTTGTCCTCTTTGACCTTGAAAGGTTCTTCCACGCATTCCGGATCATTGATGATGGACAGGAACTGCTGGTTCATATCCTGGAACTGTGGATAGGTGGCAACCTGCACACCTGCATCAAGCTTCTGGCTAAATGCCGAACCTATGACAGAGAACAGTTTCTCATCGTTGTTCCTCTTAGAAAATGCGCTTTCCATCCACTCCTTTGTTACACCTTCCGGTAGCGGATAACTTCCAATGTCGTCAAAGATCAGGTCGCTCATAGCTACCGTATGTGCGAGTATCATTTATAATGTTAGCGAAATGTTTTCTTCGGGAATACAACAAATAAGATGAACAAAGGACCGAAGATCAAACCTGCAAGTTTTATAAGTAAAGACTCCCAAGTTCAAAGGAAGCTTAAAAGAAAGTGATTTTCATACATACAATTCTACCACCGGTGAGATAATTGAAAATAATGATCATAGGCGGCTTCCTTGGAAGCGGTAAGACCACCACATTGCTAAAACTTGGCAAACACCTGAGCGAAACAGGCCATAAGATTGCGATAATCGTGAACGAGATCGGTGAGATCGGACTGGACGGCGATACCCTCTCAAGCACAGGTATTGTTACCGAAGAACTCACAAGCGGCTGCATCTGCTGTACCCTGAAGATCAGCATGGAATACACCCTTTCTCAACTTTCAGACGATTTCCAGCCTGACGTTATCATTATCGAGCCTACCGGTATCGCATTCCCCAGGCAGATCAAGGAAGACATCGCTCTTATGAAGATCGATGACCTGAGCTTTGCACCTATCGTGAACATCGTGGACGGAACCAGGTTCAACACCGAGATCAAGCAGACACCAAAGTTCATCGTGACACAGATAGAAGATGCTGAGATCCTCTGTATCAACAAGGTCGACATTGCAGAGAAAGAAAAGGTCGCAGAGGTCAGGAATTTCCTGGAGGAGATCAATCCCGAAGCAGAGGTCATCGAATTCTCCGCAAAGGAAGCCGACGAGAAGTTCCAGAGGCTCATCGACCTGCTGGCAGGCAAGAGCAAGGAAAGGGAAGCAAGGGAAGCCATCAACTCCATCGAAGCCTCCGAGGTCAGCTCCTATTCCGGCGAACTGGTCATCAAGGACTGTGAACTGGAAGAGCAAAAAGCGGAGAAGTACGCAACAGATGTACTGACTTCCATCAGCAAGCAGGTCAGGCTGATCAATCCCAACTTCGTGGGTCACATAAAGATTGCCATGGAATACCCCGGAACCCTCATGAAGGCCAGCATCACCTCTTCTGAGAGCGTTCCTAACATCGAGTTCTTTGAAACCAAAGGCAAAGATTGTAGCCTGAAGTTCCTCTCAGCGGTCACGAATGTGGAAAAAGAAGATCTTGTAAAGATCGTTGAGGGTACTATAAAGGAACACCTTTTGCAGGAAGAGATACCTTTCAGCAACAAGGTCAAGAATCTCCAGACCATCAACATCCTTTAAGGATAAGAAAGATCAAAGGAATTTTTGTGGAAAAGGAAGACCTTTTCCCTACTCTTTTTTGCAGAATAACAGCTCAATGAAAAGTTCTCACTCTTGTTCGAACAGTTCAATGCCTTCGAACCTGCATTCTGCAATTCTTCTTTCAAAGGTCAGATAACGGAACCTTTTGAACAGTGCATACATCCTGAAATACAATCCGAACAGCCTTTCGGAATACGGGTCCCCGAGATAGAACACTTTTTTATCGTCCTGGACCGAGTCATCCACAAACCTTACCACACCACCCGGACTGATCAGATTTACCAGGGTTCCCTGAGCAAGCCGGGGCCCCAGTACGATGGCATCTTCTTCCATCCCATCGTCTCCCAAGGTATCCTCAATGAAACCATAGTTGAAGATCGTGGGTATGGGAGAAAAAAGAACCCTTTTGTACCCGTCATCCACTTTCTGGTACTTGAAAAAGCTGAACTTTGGAGTTTCTATCCGAACCTTCATTGTCGGGTAATCAATTCTTTTTTTATAAAACACTTTTTAAATTGTTTCACCAGATATCGATTCACAAATGGATGATATCAAAGCAGTACCGGCAAAACATACTCAAAGAAGAGATAACCTTCCACGACAAATATCAAAGGCATCCCGATCCTGAACGTCGTATGCCTTGTCTTATGCCTGAACTTCTGCATTCCGGCTATGGAACCAATGCTTCCACCCAGCAATGCCCAGGTGAACAACGTCTTTTCCGGTGTCCTGTATTGACCTTTAACAGCCTTCTTTTTGTCAGAGTACATCAGCCAGAAAGAATAAGCATTTACTAAAAGAAGATACAGGAGAAGGTACATGTACAATTCCATATTCCATTCTCCTTAGTTTGTATGAATTTGTTTTCGTGTTTAACTTACATTGATTCCGGTGCACCAAGTCCCAGAGTATCCAGGGTGTTGGCGAGCACTATCCTTGCACAGTCCACAAGGGCCAGACGGCCTGCACGGACATCTTCTTCCTCGGCATTGAGGACGGATACGAAGCGGTAGAACTGGTTGAACGCATCTGCAAGTTCCCTTGCATAGATGGCAAGCATGTGAGGCTTCAGTTCCCTTGCACACTGGTCAAGTACGTTGTCGAACATTGCCATCTTCTTGATGAGAGCGATCTCGCTGTCTTCCACAAGAAGTGAAGCATTGATATCTGCCTCAGCGTTCCACAGCCCTTCATCCTTTGCCTTCTGAAGGATGCTGCATGCACGTGCATGTGAATACTGTACGAAAGGACCGCCCTGCTTCTCGAAGTCCAGTGCTTCCTTCCAGTCGAAGACCGTGGACTTCTCGGGTGAGACCTTCACGATGTCGTACCTGACAGCACCGATACCTACCATGTCCGCAACCTGCTTCTTGAACTCATCAGCCATCTCAGGGCGGCGCTTGTCCACTTCTTCCAGTGCCCGGGCCTTGACCTGATCGAGCAGCTCATCGGCGCTGATGAACTTTCCGCGCCTGGTGCTCATTGAGCCTTCAGGTAGTGAGACAAACTCGAAGATAACGACCTCAGGCTCCTTCTTGCCAATGGCGTTCAGTGTTGCACTGAGCTGGCCGGAGATCAGTTTGTGGTCTGCTCCAAAGACATCGATAATCCTGTCAGCACGCTCGCCCTTCCATTCGTGGTATGCGAGATCACGTGTGGTGTAAAGTGAAGTTCCATCGGAACGCTGGATGACAAGGGTCTTCTCGAAACCGTAATCCTTAAGGTCCACAACAAGGGCACCGTTATCGATCTCAGTACGTCCTGTGGCCTTGATCTCATCCACTATCCTTGAGACGTCACCGGACCTTATGAAACCGGACTCCTTGGGGAACTCGTCGTGAGCGACGTTCATCTTGCCAAGGGTCTCCTTGATACCTTCAACTGCACGACCTACAGCCTCGTCGAAGCGATTGATGGTCTCTTCATCGCCGCTCTCCACAAGCTGCATGAGCTTGTCAATCTCGGCAACCTTCTCAGGGTGTGCCTCAAGCTCGGCGTTGGCCTTGATGTAAACGTTTGCAATGGCATGGTCAGGCTTGGAGTCGTTGTCGAACTCGAAGCGTTCAAGGGCCCAGGATACAATTGCTATCTGGCGTCCCATGTCATTTACATAGTAGTGTAGCTCAACATCATATCCTGCACGTTTGAGGATACGACCGAGGGTATCACCGATGATGGAATTTCTTATATGACCTACGTGAAGCGGGCCGTTGGGGTTGGCGGAAGTGTGCTCAAGCAGGATCTTTCCTTCACGGAAATCGCCTCCGAATACATCCTTCTTTTCCCTGATGCCTGATACCACACCATCAATGAAACTGCGGCTGGCAGTGATGTTCAGGTAAGGGCCCATTGAATCTATCTTCCCGATATAGGAATTCTCAGGTATCACTACCTCGGAAACGATCCTGTCAGCAACATCCTTGGGGCTCTGCTTTGCAACAGATGCCAGCCTGAATGCGACCCTTGAAGAAAGGTCTGCATGCTGGGAGGGGCCAAGCTCCAGATCGTTCACTTCAAAACCTGCCGAACTGACAGCATTGTTCAGTACGGACGTAACCTGCTGTATGAAATCTAAGAACAAAATGATCACCTATGAATAACTAGATCAGATACCTGTGTTGAAACGCAGGATGGCGACGATACCACCAAAAGCATTCAAAAGCTGTGCACCCTCTTCGAAATCAGTGGAAATGAACTCTACCGTAGTACTCATCTGGTCACACATCTCGGACAGCTCATCCACGACATCGACCTTTTCCACAGACTCAAGATAGGACCCACATTTCGGGCAGTTACCAAGAGCTGTCTTTGAATCACCTGGCTTGAAATCACTGGTGGTCTTTTTCTCATAATCGCAAGAAGTACACCTGATGGTCTCCCTCTCGGCCCTTAGGTCTTCTGACACGAGCATTATATCGACAGCACCGATAATGAGATTCTCACGCACATTTTCCTCACCGTAGGTCGCTTTACCTGAATCTGATACCAGTTCCTGGAAGAACTGCTGCATGAGCTTCTTCTCTACCATCAGGTCAAGGTCTTCAAGCCTTTCACTTGCTGCATTCACAAGCTCTGATAGACCGGATTCATCGGTATATGCCACATCGAAAAGGCCGAGCATCTTCTTCTCTATCTCGTGGTGAAGGAAGTGACCGGATTCGAACTCCTCTTTTGTTGGTGAAGGACCGCCTACTAGCACGCCTTCAAAGTCCTTCTGGTCCACTGTGAGGAACACCTCACTTGCCGCATCACCTATACGCTTGTAGAAATCGTGTATTGCAATAAGCCTGAGCTGCTGGAACCTGTGGGCACTCTGTCCTCCCTTCCTCTGCTTACCCGGAACTGTGGAGGTCAGGTTTCGGTATGGTTCTATGTGTTTACCTACCAGAAGACCGATGGAAGCCTCACGCCTGTCGAGAACGAGCAGGCCATAGGTCTTTGCTTCTCTTAGCATCTCCTCTAACGGATCAAGGTAGAATGATGAATCACAGTGGTACCTGTATGTGATAATTGGCTGCGGAGGCTCAATGATGGTAGTCTCCATGTTAGTCTTGTTAGCGCCGATATCCACAGCACCTGTGAAATAGACGATACCGTTTTCCGGGACTGTCACATACCTGAGCCTGGACATGATGGACTCAATTGCACCCTGAACGTTCGTTTTTGTCAGCTTGGACTTAATGTTGGAAGCCTGACCGTGCTCTGTCTTGAGCTGTGCGACTACATCTGAAAGCTGCTTGTCAGGTGGGATGTAAAGGGAGATCAGTTCAGTACCACGACCTCGCTTGTCCCTTAACGATTCAAGTTTCTTTTTAAACTCGTATTTTTGATGTGAAGATTGGTCAGCCATTGTGGGAATACTCCATAATAAGGATCAATTGTGATTTAGATGCGCTGCATCCGGATAATTATGTTCCCCATGTGGAAACATATATGCTATTAGCTAGATGGATGTACCCTATGTGAACAAGGATATAAATATAGATTGTGACTGGTATCAGGACCGGAAATTCCGGATACCCGGACTTCAGTCAAGATAAGTAACTTTTCCGTCCTTAGAAAGCAAAGCTATGCGGCTTACTTCAACTTCATCTGCAATGGAATAACCAAGATGACCTGCAACCTCTTTAGCAAAACTGAGAACCTCTTCGTGTGAAGGCATTGCTTCACGGGGCAGGCGAGCCCTGGAAAAACCAAGATGCATGTATGCTTTGATCTCAACGTAATCCGGATCTGCTATCTCAATAAGACGTGCATAACCTTCAGGATCGATCATGTTGACTCCCTTTACAAGGGTTATGCGTATGGCCTTGCGGTTATCCTTCTTTCCAAGTATCTCCAGTGACCTGTTGATCTTGTCCCAGAGTTCAGGAGATTTCGGATTGCAGACCTTTTCATACGTTTCCCTGTCAGGAGCGTCAAGGCTCATGTACAGCTGGGAAGGCTCGATCCTTTCCATCATTTCAGGAACCGTACCGTTGCTTACAATAAAAGTGCTAAAGCCCTCTTTTTCGTACTCCTCCACAAGCTCAGGAAGGTACGGATACAGTGTCGGCTCCCCTGAAAGTGATATTGCAACGTGTTTGGGCTCGTTGGCTTCCTCCCAGCGCTCCCTTGGTGCAGAACCGCCAAATCCGGATATCAGTTTTCGCTGTGCCTTGATCGAAGACCCCACTATTTCCACTGGAGAATCCCAATTTTTTGGGAAAGATACTTCTGCCTCTGTAGGCCTCCAGCAGAACAGGCAACGCTGATTGCACCTTAACGTAGGTGTCATCTGCAAACAGCAATGTGAAGTGATACCGTAGAACCTGGACTTGTAACATTCTCCTTCGTTTTTCATGGAACGGCCAAGCCAGAGGCATGTCTTTACAGCAGAATGAGTACCTGCCAGACTGTATCCCTGCTTTTTCAGCAAGGCCTCAAAGTCTGGTATTTCAGGAATTGTCATAAGTTCTTCCTTATCTTTCGAGGACATCTGTTGCATACTTTCCTGTTGCACTATATATAGTGTTCGGAATTGAAAAAGATGTTAACAATTTTATGATGAAATGTGAATAAGGTCACCTTTCAGAAATGAAGCAGACTTGTCTTGAGAGTTGAAAGATCAACTAACGGGACCTGTGCAGGTGTTGGCATGACGTTCACCCTCTTCTGGAACTCGGTCTGTGACTGCCATGTACCTGAATTGATCGCAAGGACATTCTTGTATCTTCCAATACCGATGGTATGCACATGCCCACAATGGAGGATATCAGGCACCGGATCGATCACGAAATGGTCCTGCTTTTCCGGTGCAATGGAAACCCTGCTTCCGTATATAGGGGAAAGGTGCCTGCGCTTTAGCATCTCTATCATTGCCTTTTCCGGCTCCTGGTAGGAGACTCCGGGAACTGATGCCACCAGATCATCAATGGAACGACCGTGATACATCAGTACCTGCACACCGTCAAGGTCCACAAGTGCAGGATTTCCCACAAAGATCACCCTGTCCTCAAAAAGGGATGTGATACGCTCCGGGAAACGGGGCTGTGGCTCTGCCTGGCGTACTGCATCGTGATTTCCGGGTGATATTATAATCTGGATGTGTTCAGGTACCTGACTGAAGTACTCAGCAGCCTTTGCATACTGATCATAAATGTCAAGGATATCCAGTTCATGTTCCTGGCCAGGGAAGATACCGATGCCATCCACAAGGTCACCTGCTATAACAAGGAAACGAATGTCCTTTGAAAGCTCCCTCATCTGCTCATTGTCACTCTTTCCATTAAGGAAATCAAGGAAATTGCACCATTCCTCTTCAAGGAAGGTCGAACTGCCTATGTGGACATCGGAAGTGAAAACAGCCTTACCCCAGGTACCTTCTCTCCTGTGTGAGATGTTCGGAAGGTCAGGGAGAATTATCTTCTTAGCAACAATAAGACTACCGTCATTTGTCAGAGAACCTGTCACGCCGATGACCTCGTCCAGAATGATCTTACTGGCCTCCTCAAAAAGGTCCTTCTCTGCCTGATGCACAAGCACCAGAAAAGAACCCGTAGGATCTTCCAGCTGAAGCATCTTGTGCCCGTTGGCAGTGCTCCTTACCTCGGATACCATGCCGATGATAGAGACCTCACTATAATCACCGCCTCCACTTCGCCTCAAACCTCCGCCATGCTTGCGATTCTTGTTGAGGCTCTCTATCGGCCTGGCGGTGATCCTGCCGCGTATAAGATCACTGAGCTTGCTGTACCTGTTCCTGAAATACTGGACGAATTCCATGTATTCCCCCACGCAGGTGGACATGTCCGTAATATCAGACATGATGTTGATATTATTGCCAGCACCATTCCCATTCGTACCCGCTCCGGTGGACCTGTCAATTCCTCCACCGGACCCATACCCGACCGGGAACGAAGAAGAATATTTTTTGGAGCGGGGAGAAGCCGGGGAATTCATCACAGATGTGGTTCCGGGTGTGATCGTTGAAGATGATGCAACAGGGTCTGAGGTCTTTTCCTCAGAAATACCCTGCGAACTAACCGTAATCTGTGGACTAGCCTCCGTAAGTTGTTCCGGAGATTTTCCTGAGCCGTCTTTCAGGGTAGTTCCACATTCAGATTCAAAAGATAGTACGTCAATATGTTCTGCTTCAATGACGAAGATCGACTCATCCACGTGTTCAAGGACGTAGCAGACCAGGTCCTCTGGTAAGCTGTGAGATACTATAAGATCTGCAGCCTCAGGGCTGATCTGATAGCCGGCTTCCAAAAAGGCTTCCTGAACATCGATCTCTCTCATTTTCGGACCTGATCAAAATTTTTATTGAATTTTATTGAGCTTTGTCGGATTATCTCAGTGTTGTATCAAACAAAACTACTACTATAAAATAAATAGGCTACGTACCGAACGATCAAATACCAAATTTTTTAACTAATCAGTTTCTAATGTTCCCACGATAATATGGATATAAAAGCCTCATTCCACACATTCAGAACAAGTGATAAGTTCTGGATATCTTTGTCAAGGGATATTCTTTCTGTAATTCTGGCCGTTATGGCATTTGCGGTCGTCTCACAGGCTGTATTCGGAATGTGGACACCAATGGTTGCTGTGGAATCAGGAAGCATGGAACCTCACATGAAGATAGGGGACATTATTTTTATTCAAAGCATTGACAGGACACAGATAATATCCAATCAGGATGCTTCACCGGACTACACATCATTCAAAATGGAAGGGGATGTTATTCTCTACCGCCCTTACGGACAGGAAGGAGTAACGCCGATCATACACAGGGCCATGTACTACGTCGAAGCCGGTGATCCCATGTGGGATGATGGTCCAATCGCACCACACAGTGGTTACATAACCAAAGGCGATAATGAAAGAACGAATATGTACTTCGACCAGCAGGGTCAGATAAGTTATCTCCAGCCTGTAAAGGAAGAATGGATCATTGGAGTAGCAAGGTACAGGATACCATATGCAGGATATCTCAGGCTTATGCTTTCATAATTCTTCCTGAAGGACAATACCCTTCGGGAAAACTTTCAAACTCTCTTTTTCTCTTTCTTTTAAAAAAAGTGTTGATGCATCAAAGATGCATCTGTGCTGTGATCACCGGCTTGAAACCTGCAAGCATTCCCAGCCTGTAATCCTCAAGGAGGACACGTCGTGTGCTTTCGATAGGTACGCTCAGGACGATCTCCTTTGTCCTCCCATAGCGTCCTTTGCTTACCACCACTGCATTGAGGATACCAAGCATGTCCAGTTCCGAGATCAGGTCAGTGACCCTCCTTTGTGTAAGGACATCCATATCCACATTCACACATAACTGGCGATATACATTGTAAACCTCACCTGTTGTGACGTTCCTGTAGCCATTGTTCCTCAGGAGCATGACACTATAAAGTGCCAGCTTTGATTGCGTTGGCAGTGTTCTGACAACTTCCACGATACGATCGATCTCGATCTTTTCCTGAGCCCTTCTGACATGAGGTTCACCAACATGAGTCTCATTTTCACGCTCGGCAAGTTCTCCGGCAACCCTTAGAAGGTCAAGTGCACGCCTTGCATCACCATGCTCCTGGGCTGCAAAGGCAGAACAAAGAGGAATTACCATTTCATCAAGTACATTTTCCTTGTATGCAATGGATGCTCTCTGCCTGAGAATATCACTGATCTGCTCAGCATCGTAAGGAGGGAAGATGATCTCTTCTTCACCAAGGGAACTCTTTACCCTCGGATCGAGGAACTCAGTAAATTTCAGGTCATTTGAAATGCCTATCATACTGACCTTCGCATTTACAAGATCTGTATTGATACGTGAAAGGTTATAGAGGACATCATCTCCTTTCTTGACAAGTTTGTCTATCTCATCAAGAATAATTATGATAACCTGTTTTCTTGCATCAATAGCCTCTTTGAACTTTGTGAACACCTGGTCTGTAGGCCAACCGGTCATTGGTATATCCTCACCAAAGTGTTTTGCAAGATTTGCCAATAACCTATACTGAGTGTCAATTACCTCACAGTTAAGGTACAGAACAGAACATTCAATGTTGATATCCTCACTCTTTCTTTCAAGTTCAATACCAACATAACGTGCAACAGCCGTTTTACCGGTACCTGTTTTACCATAGATAAGAATGTTAGATGGTGTATCTCCCCTTAGAGCTGAAACAAGAATAGTAGCAAGAGTGTTTACCTGTTCAGTCCTGTGTGGCAAGGATGCAGGTGTATATGAAGGTCTCAAAACCTCTTTGTTCTTGAAAAGAGACTCGTTTTGTAATAAGTCTTCAAATAATCCATCTAATGATTTATTCTCCATTTTCAACCTTCCATGAATCTGATGTGATGAAATAATAAGGAATATATCTATTACAACCAGACATAAAATGCATTTAAAATGCAAAATGAATGTTATTCGATACGGATCCCTTTGTGATATTGTATTATTAGTTATGATATTCTAGCAAAGACACAAACTCACTTTCGAATAATTCAATGAAATAATCAACACAAATGAATATTCAGAAAGTGAACCCTTTAATTCTCCACACGATGCAATGGAAGTGTACCTTATTAACCCTTATGGTTACAACCCCTTTGTTTCCATTGGAGCTTTAAATAGGGACAGAAAATTATTACAAAAAACACAATTAGTCGAAATAATATGATTTGATATAACAACATTTTTTATATAAATAATAGGCTAATTTGTTTCATATGGAGCAAAGACCCCTTCATTTCGTTTGGAGATTATATAAAGGGGGGTGACCCTATGATTTCAACTGGAGTGCAGAAAAAAAATATGAGAACATATTTTTAATATTAATAAAAAAATAGAGGGTGGTCCTAGTATCAAAGTAATAGTTAATAAAGGTTTCTCTAAACAAAAAAAGTAGAATCAAAAATTCAGTAAAATATTCCAGTCGAAACAATGGGGTGACCCTCATGATCATATTAAATATGTAAAAAAGTAGAGCTGATAAAAAATAAAATTAAATAAAAAATAAAATTTAGTAAAATTTAGAACTATAACATTTTTTAAGCCACAAAAAAGTTGAACAAAATTGTTTTAAACAGGTTCTATGTTCTATTAAGCGAGAATTCATGGAAGAAACCGGAATATCCAGAGAACATATACTTTCAATTTTGAAAAACGCAAAATCAGAAGATACAAGTTATGATCGTGTCTTAAGTTCCATGTGTACTTATCCACATGAAATTGCAGTTTTAGCCCATACTCAATTCATTGAAGCAAACATGGGAGACCCCGGTCTTTTCCCGGGAACATATGGTCTTGAAAAAGAAGTCCTGAAAATGTTTGGTTCCCTTTTACATCACAATAACAGTCCTGAAAAATGCGGTTATTTAACGACCGGTGGTACTGAATCCAATATACAGGCAATAAGGTCTATGGTAAATGCCAGGCGTGACATTAACCATCCTAATGTTGTAATGCCGGAATCTGCACATTTCTCTTTTGACAAGGTTGCAGACCTTTCAGGGATCGAAATAAGAAAAGCTTCCCTTGACAATACTCTTAAGGTTGATCTTAATTCAGTAGTCTCACTGATAGATGATAACACAATAGGTCTTGTTGGTATCGCAGGAACAACCGAATTCGGCCAGATAGATCCAATTGAAAGTCTTTCGGAAATTGCTCTTGACAGAGATTTTTTCCTTCATGTTGATGGTGCATTTGGCGGTTTCATCCTTCCTTTCATGGATATGGAATACCATTATGATTTCGAAGTTGAAGGAGTAACTTCAATGACGATCGATCCTCACAAGATGGGTTTAAGCACCATTCCTTCAGGAGGTTTGTTATTCAGGGAACCTGAATACCTGGATGATCTTGAGATCCATACTCCCTATCTAAGTATCAATAAACAGTATTCATTAACCGGCACAAGAAGTGGTGCATCCGTGGCTTCCACATATGCTGTGATGAAACATCTCGGGCGTGAAGGCTACAGAAGTGTGGTAGATCAATGTATGGAACAGACCAGAGAGATCGTTTCAGGTGCTAAAGCACTGGGAATTGAAACTGTCATTGATCCTGTCATGAACATAGTAGCTCTTAACGTCCCTCAGGCCGATGATGTCAGAAAAAAATTGCTGGATGATTTTGGCTGGCATGTTTCCATAACAAGGAATCCTCGTGCTCTACGCCTGGTAATCATGCCTCACATTGATAATAATACAATAGAACTTTTCCTTGCTGATCTTGAAAAACTGGTCTGAGACTTATCTGACCTTCTTTTGATCTGCTAATTTTAAAAAAAGAAGTGCACGGATTGAGGGGATGGATCGATGGCACCTAGCCTTGAAACTTGTAAAGGCGTGTACCTATCGAATCCGTGACTAATGCTACCTATGTTGTGAGTATATATACCATTAAGCCAAGTGGGGTGAAAGTATTATTTCAGGGAAACTGATAGAAATTCATGTCACCATCCGGAGACCAAGAGAAGATGTATATTAGCAAGGCCTTGATTATTGACCGGATATACTATATATAATAAAGCTGAAATTTGAATCTATGGCAAATTCTTTTAAAATTGGTACTATTATAGGTATTCCCATCAAGATACACATAACGTTTCTTATAGTGCTTCCTCTATTTGCATTTATTTTTGCCATGAACCCGGCACCATATGGATTTAATGATGTGGTTCCGGCAACATTGGGATACTTACTTTCGTTTTTGACAACTGTCCTTCTTTTTGCCTGCGTCCTGCTTCATGAGCTGGGACATTCCTATCTTGCAAAGAAGTATGGTGTCAATATTACAGATATCACATTATTCCTGATAGGCGGCGTCTCTTCCATGGAAGAAATCCCAAGGGATCCCATGCAGGAGGCAAAGATGGCCTTTGCAGGACCTCTGGTCAGTTTCATCATCGGTGGTTCACTGCTACTTATCAATTTTGTAGTGGCTGGTGTTATTACCGGTTTTGCTGATTCATTGATATTCAGGATGATGCAGTTACTTGGTTCGATCAATATCGTTCTCGGTATGTTCAACCTGCTACCGGCCTTCCCGATGGATGGTGGACGCATACTTCGTGCATGGTTTGCAAGAAGGATGACATATATACAGGCAACCCACGCAGCAGCAGGTGTTGGAAAAATGTTCGCTTTCCTGCTTGGCCTGCTTGGTCTGCTGTCAAACCCCTGGAACCCCTGGCTGATCCTTATCGCTATCTTCGTTTACATGGGTGCATCAGGTGAGGATAGGTCCACAGCTGTTACTGTAACCCTTGAAAAGGTGCCAGTTAGTGATGTCATGAGCAAAGATATTGTTTCCGTAGAACCGTCACTGACAATAGAAGACCTTACCCATTTCATGTTCGAGAAAAAACATATGGGTTATCCTGTCATAGAACACAACACTTTAAAAGGTATCATTACATTTACAGATGTACGCAAAGTTATGCCTCTGGACAGGTACAGTGTACTGGTGTCCGATGTTATGTCAAAGGATATTGTGACAATATCAAAAGAGGCGACCGCCGCAGATGCTTTCAAGCTGCTGACCTCCAACAATATTGGGAGGTTACTGGTGGTCGATGAAAATGGATCAGTGAGCGGTATCCTTTCGAGGACCGACCTGATGCATACTATGATGTTATTGAGCGAGTGATATAGAAAATGGACAGTATGACTTACAAAACAGCAGAAGAGAAACCTGATGAAGTTGTCATTACGGATTCTCAGAATGCTGCTTCTAATTATAATTACGATACAGTATCCGGTTCGGCCTATTCAGGCCATGGGGATGCAACTTTTTCACAAACTTCTTCCCTTGCTCCTATGGTAAAGCAGCCGGATGCTCTTCAAACCACTCCCCAGCCTTCCCAGATAATAATAGTGGGAACAGCTCACGTTTCGGAAAAGAGCGTCAACGAGGTAATTGATACTATCGAGCGTGAGAAACCTGACATAGTTGCTGTGGAACTTTGTAAGGGCAGGTATGATTCACTGAAAGGTAATGTCAAGGATTCAGAGGTACCTATCAAGGACATCCTGAGTGGCGGGAAGATCTACTACTTCCTTGTACACCTGTTGCTTGCCTATGTGCAGAAGAAGATCGGTGATGAGATGGGCGTCCAGCCTGGTGCTGAGATGATAACAGCCATCGAGGCTGCAGAGGCCAGTGGTGCGAAGATAGCTCTTGTTGATCGTGATATCCAGCTTACACTTCAGCGTTTCTGGAGCAAGATGGGATTCTTCGAGAAACTGAACATTGTTGTGACCCTCATCGCTTCTGCTTTAGGGATCGGCTCGTCAAAGAGCATTGATATTGACAATATAACCAATCAGGATATGGTGACCATGCTCACCGATGAGCTGCGTGATGCATCCCCGAATGCTGCAGCTGTTCTCATCGATGAGAGGGATGCCTACATTGCAGGAAACCTTATCAGGACTGCCAGAGGAGGCAACAAGAAGATCGTTGCAGTACTTGGCGCTGGACACAAGACCGGAGTTGAGAAATATCTCAAGGACCCGAAGTCCATACCTCCGATGTCCTCACTTACCGAGCTCCCGCAGAAGCGCTTCAATTTCATGAAGATCATCGGAATTGGTATCGTGGGCATAGCACTTGCAACATTCCTGCTACTGATAATGTCAGGCACACCAATTGAGCTCTTACTGCTGGCCTTTGGCTGGTGGTTCATCATAAACGGTATCTTAAGTTCCATCGGAGCCGCTCTTGCAAAAGGGCATCCGTATTCGGTGATCACTGCTTTCCTTGTGGCATGGCTGACATCCCTGAATCCGATGATGGCAGCGGGATGGTTCGCAGGACTTATGGAGGCCAAGCAGAGGAACCCTACAACTGCAGACCTGAAGGAAATGGTCAAACTGGAAAGCTTCAAAGAGCTTCAGGAGAATAATTTCTTCCGCGTGATCATGGTTGCAGCACTTGCAAATATCGGAAGCACCATCGGTACATTCATAGGTGTTTATGTGATGATGCAGGTAGCGGGTATCGATCCAAGGGAAGTTATCAATACAGGTCTTATGGCGATAGGTCTTTGAAGTGGCCTGTTGCCTTATTATTTTTTATTACTTTCCAGGTCTGTATTTTTGTGATCGATCCATCACTTATGACCAGTCTCGTATCAATGGGATATCAGGAAGATTCTCCCATACGTTTTCATAATTGTCGTATTTTGTCAGTAATTCAACAATAACAGGTAACGGGTCTGCCCAGATCTCTGGTAGATCAGCTTCGCCCTTGATCTTTATTTCGTATGCGATTGATTCTTCCGGTGGGTTGTACTTCGTGTCGATACTTTTTTTGTTGCCCCTTGCGTCGATGCGAAGCCATCCGATCTCAGGCAGGAAGACAGCGTTCAGTCCGTGAAGGCAGAAGGGTTCCCCATCTTCATCCCTGCTCAGGCGCTGGTAACAAAAGCCGGTGGGAATGTCGTTGGCCCTTAATAAGGCTGCCAGAAGATGGCTTTTGGCATAACAGTATCCGGTTCCTGCTGAAAGCACTTCGGAAGCTTTCAGCGTGATGGGGTTCATGCAGTGGTCATGGCTGTGATATATCTCGTCCCTTACCCATTCAAAGCATTTACCTGTTATTTCAACAGGATCGTCAAGATCGGATGCAAGCTCTTTTGCCAGTTTTTCAACTTCCGGGTGTTTCCAGTCGATTATCTCAGTGTGACGGAGGTACTCCTGCATGCTCTCACCTTTTTGTGAATAATTGTTATTGATGTGTCTGGTAAAGACGTTGTGTGTTGAAATTAATTAAATCCGGTTAAAATTGAAAATAAGATACAAAAAGAGAAAAGAAAAAAATGGCGACCTTAGAAAAGGTCGTGAAGGTTGAACTTGTGTGGTCCGAGGTTTCCGCCGTAGTTACCTGCGGTAATCTTCTTGACACCTGGGACATTTACAGCTGCTTCGACACCTGCTGCCATTGCCTCGTTGATAGCGTCTGCATCTACACCGTTGATGACGATCTCATAGACACAGTTGACGTCTGCAGGGATCTCTGAACCTTCTACTGTGTCCTTGATGCTTGGGCAGAACTTCTCGTTAGCTGTTGCCTTGAGGAACTTGTACTTGTTTGCTCCTGCCTTGGAACCACTTGCGACGATTCCGCCTGGGAATGGTGTGACTACACCCTCGACAGCCTGGATAGAATCAACTGCATTCTCTGCTGCGGTAAGAGCGTTCATCTGTGAGTCTGCGAAAATGAAGAAGTTTCCACCTGCAATAGCTTCGATAGCACCAAGGGAATCCTCCACAAGGAAGTCACCCTCCATCATTGGGATCACGTGCATCTTGCGGCCGCCGACCTCGGTCTGGGACTCTGTTCCGTCTGCGAAGTACCTGAGCTTGTTCCCGGTGTCGAACTGCTTCTCTGCATCAGGGAAACCGTTGAACACTGCTGTTGTTGGTGCTGTGAGGACACACTGGCCAATGCGCTCAAGGAGCTGACCTTCAAGTGACTTGTATCCGAAGGTGTAGATCTGGATGTAAACACCTGGTCTGCCGTCTGGTGTTTCACTACCGTCTACGAACATTTCAATGCCAGCTTCAGCAGGGCATCCAATGACGGATGTTCCGAACCCGGTTGCTTCCTGAGCTGCAACTGTTGCCCAGCGCATTGTTGCGGCTGTGATCAGTACACGTGCCATCTTGATTGGGAAGGCCTCTGCGAACGTATCTTCGATCTCTACTCCGTTAAGTTCCATTAATACACCTACATAATTGATTATTTAGTATGGTTTAGAAGACTATTACAATACATATATGTTATGTCCATAGCGATTAACATATTATTAGGTCAAATGTCAGATCTTTGCATTTCAAAGAACTCATTCTTTCTTTTTTCCACAGCTGGAACAAGCTCCCCCATGCACACAAATAGTTCCCCCGCATTCAGGACAGGTCCATCTCATCTTTTCATTTGCAACAAATTCTTTTAAACCGAATTTTTTGATATATTCGAGATTTTCGATCATGCTCATATGGTATTTGGTTCGATATCTCTCATCTAATTGTCTCAATCTGCGACAGGGGAACTTTTTACACTCAAAACAGAATTGTGCCCTGCCGTTTTCAAAAGTAGGACAATGCCTGATCTGTTTGCATTTGGAGTTAGTAGCATCTAATCCTCTGCAACTGGGACACTTGTTCTTATCCCTCAGGTAAGCCGTGCAGATGCCACAGTTCATCCCGCACGGGGCTATAAGTGAAATGTCGTTCGAGGATTCCATGATATATTATCTTATTTTCAAAGATATACGCCTTATGTTAGGTATCAGAAAATCCGTAATCTGAGAAGTGTCAGGTAGAAGTCAGTAAGCTTCCCCACCATATTTTTCTAAAAAGATCTTGTAAAGCTTCTCCTCGCCTGTCCTGTATTCCCCAATGTCCATTACAGCATCCTGTACCAGAATGGCGGCTTCATCGTACTTCTCCATTCCCGAAAAGGCAGATCCAACTGCACTTACAGCTGCTGTGAGCTCAGAACGCATGGAAGAGACACATATCTCCTGAAGTGAAATAATGACCTGGTGTACGATCTCATCAGCTATCTTGTCAGGATTTCCATCAGAACTTCCTTTGAGAGCTGTGATCCCGACCTCTTCAAGCTCCTTTATGCTTCTCAGGGTCTCATTTTCCAGATGTTCCCGTGAGGCTGCTATTCCCAGGTCGCTCATTGCCCATGTTGTTTCCAGCAGGTCCCTACCGGCCATGAACTTACCCATTCTCCTGAAGGAGTCCATAAGTTTCCTGAAGGATTCCTGCCTTTCACTGCCTTCCAGTCTCAGGGTTCTGGTACCGATATCACGCATTGTGAGTACGATCGGCCTGAGGTAGTTTGTCTGTTCCTTATTCACTGCTATTCTTGCAAGTTCAACCAGTTCTTCCTTCACAGCTGTCATTGTGGAAGAGTCACCTGAGAATGCAGCATGATCAGCTATCTCTTTGAGCAGGACAAGTCCTTTCTCTACAGTAGCTTCCTGCTTATGGTTAGCAGCCGTCCGCGTGACAGCGCCTGTAGCTTCAACAAAATAGTGCTGTACGTCTGTTTTGTTCTTTCTTTTTGAAGCTGCGAAAAGGGATCCGATGGTGGCAATTGATGAAACAGCACCATTCTGGCTTCCATGATCTGAAGCTGAGACGCCTATGCTTCCTATGGAACTGATAATTTCTTTTGTTGCACTGCCCTTTTTTTCCATTGCGATCAATCCCATTTCCAGCAAATGTGCATTCACATGCCTGGAAATATCTGTAGTCTCCTTTGAACCTGTCATGAAGTTCTGAGAGATTGTTGTGATCTTCCGCAGTCCTGCTGTGTATCTTTTCTCATCGTTGTTCCTGATAGCGCAACGGATGCTGTCAACTGCCGGAGACAGTGGATCATCTGCATCCTTTGAGCTTTGTTTTGAGGTGATCTCGATAACATCGTAGGCTGTGACCCTGCCCAGCATATAGTCGAACTTTCTGGAAATGGATTCATTGTAGAGGTTCTTTGTTAGGACGGAGCCGATGAAACCCAGCACTACTGCAACTGCTACCAGAAGTCCAAGTATGGGAGGTTCATGAAGTCCCAGCAGGTTAGCTACTGCAATTGTCAGGATGATGGTCCCGATCATGAATGAGAGCGTGTGGCCGAAAACTTTCTTTTTTGAGCTTTGCCACATTGTTGTTGCCCAGAGGGATCCAAAAAGGACGAGAAGAATACTGTCATTGGCTATATCCGGTGTAACCTTGCCTGTGAGCAGTGCGGCTATTACCGATATCTGGATCGAGAATGCTCCTATCGCAAGATCCGGACCGATACCTGTAAGGTCCATCTTCAGGTTATGACGGATAGCGATATCAGAAAAAAGAAAGGCTGCTGTCAGACCGATCACCATTAAGGTATCGATCGTTGTGCTCAGTAGTATCTCCATGTTATCAACATCCTTTATCTTAAAGTGATTTTCAAAGCTTTGCTCCACAGTATTTACAGTAGTAAGCATCAGTATCGTGGCCCTGCAATCCACAGTTGTTGCACACAATGTTCAATGCAACATCCTTTGTTTCTTCAGCGATCTCTACGGGCATGGCTGCCATGCTACGGTTTATGATCGAATGGGTGACTATCCCTGTGGGAACTGCTATGATCGAATAACCGAGCAACATTACAACGGATGCCATAGCTTGTCCCAGTGCTGTAACGGGTACAAGGTCACCGTATCCTACAGTTGTCAGGGTTGTTATGGCCCAGAAGATACTTCGCGGGATGCTTGTAAATCCGTTTTGTTCCCCTTCGATGACATACATCAGGGAGCCCAGTATGATCACGAGGTTCAGGACAGTAAATGTGAAGACTGTTATTTTTTTGCTACTATCTTTAAGGGCCTGTACCAGTATTTCAGCCTCCGAAAGGTACTGGACAAGCTTCAGAACCCTGAATATTCTTAATAGTCTCAATATTCTTATTATCAGGAGGTACTGGCTTCCCGGAAGGAGCATGCTGAGGTATGTAGGAATTATTGCGAGAAGGTCTATGATTCCAAAAAAACTGGTTGCATAGCGCTTTTTGCTCTTAACAGAGATTATCCTCAGGAAATACTCAATGGTAAAAAGAGCGGTGAATATGAGTTCTGCCAGATAGAGCGTTTCATGATGAATGCTTTTGATGGAATGGACACTGTCCAGCATTACTACAACAACACTCAGGACGATGGTGGCTATCAGGGTTACGTCGAAGTATTTCCCATAGGGAGAATCGGCCTCGAAGATCAGTTTGTACAGGCTCAGACGCCAACCGTCGGTATCCGGTCTGTTCTCACCCTCTCTGCACCATCTGTATACCATCATCCTTCTCCTTAGAAACAAGGCGTTGACCTTGTGTCCCGTTGCATGTATGGCATCCGGGAACTGAAACTAAATATATCTTTATTGTTTTATAAAGCATTCTGATTTATAGCTCCTGTTCAACAAAAGGTTTATTTCCTTTCATCTCATATTTGAGATGCATCTCATATTTGAGCCGATGAAGGTACAACAAAATGCATCGCATAAATTCTTTGAAACACCTTGCCCTTCTGGGTGCACTCAAAAGACCTGTCAAGATCTCGTCCAGTGAGTTCACCAAATATACTTCCACCAGCTCCAAGACAGCTGCAAGAACATTAAAACAGCTGGAAGAGGAAGGGTTGATCAAGCGCAGCATCATCCCTGAAGGCCAGATGATCTCCATTACCAATGAGGGTCGCACGTGGCTTGAAAAGGAGTATAATGATTACAGGCACATCTTCTGTGGAGATGAAAAGAAGGTGGAGCTGTACGGTAATGTGATAACAGGTCTTGGGGAAGGCCAGTACTACATTGCTCAGGAAGGCTACCGTTCCCAGTTCGAGGAAAAGCTGGACTTTGTACCTTATCCGGGCACCCTTAATGTGAGACTTACCGATCATAGTGCAGACGTACAGAAGAACACCGGCCGGAAGGACATGATCCAGATATCCGGTTTCACCAACGGTCAGCGTACCTTCGGAAGCTGTAATTGCTACTTTGTGGAGATCGAAGGTATTCGCGCTGCAGTGGTGACACCTGAGCGTTCACATTATCCCCATGATCTGCTGGAGATCATTGCCCCGGTCCATCTCAGGGAGACCCTGAAGCTCAAGGACGGGGATGAAGTAAAGATTACAATAGAAGACCGAAGCGCATGTGAGTGATCCTATGAGTTCCAATGAAAATTACACTGATAACATCAACAAAGCATTGAAGGCCGCACAGAACGGCGAGATGTTCTTCATCTTCGATTCCGACAGCCGTGAAGGAGAGACCGATTTTGTGATCGCTGCAGGAGCAGTCACTCCTGATGACGTGCGCTGGATGCGCAGGGACGGTGGCGGACTGATCTGTGTTGCTCTCGATAGCGAATCATCCGAAAAACTTGGCCTTCCATTCATTTCCGATATCCTCCGTGATGAGGTTGAAAATTACCCTGCTCTTGGAACTACCGTCGAGAGAGGTGGAGACCTTGCATACGACAGCCGCTCCTCATTCTCCATATGGGTGAACCACAGGAGGACCAGAACAGGAATTCCTGACAATGACAGGGCACTGACCATAAACGAGCTCTCAAATATTACTGAAAAGGTCCTCGATGGCAAGAATGTGGACTTCGGTTCAGAGTTCCGTACACCCGGACACGTTGCACTTCTGCGTGCAGCTGACAGACTGGTCCATGAGCGCAGGGGACAGACCGAACTCTCAATTGCCATTGCAAAGATGGCTGATGTCACGCCTGCAATGGTGGTCTGTGAGATGCTTGACGATTCAAACGGCAAGGCCCTCTCCAAAGAAGATGCAATGGAATATGCCCGTCTGCATGACCTCGTGTTCCTTGAAGGACAGGAGATCGTAGACGCATATGAGCAGTGGGAGCAAGCTTAAAGCTTTACTTTCACCCTCTTTTTTACCTTTTTTTTCAGAAAGAATGATATACTGAAAAGTCTTATTATAGTTCGACCCCGTGGGGCCGTAGGGTAGCCTGGTCCATCCTGCAAGGCTGGGGGTCTTGCGACTTGAGTTCAAATCTCAGCGGCCCCATCAAATCCAAATTCCGACTCGGCAGTCCGCGTCCTTTTTGCTCTGCTCAAGCGGACTTTTTCGTTTTACATTTCTATTGATTTTCTATATTGAGATTAAATCGGCTCTGTAGAGATCCTCAATGTAGTGTTTAAAGACCTATTAGATACTGCATGTTTCATGTTGTGCCGGAATAGAATGAAAATGGAGTTTTGAAATCGGCTCAATTATTATATTTATCTGATTGCTGATTAAGCAATCATGTTTTACTCTATGCGAACATGATTAACATAAAGGAATAGATTATCTTTTTATTATTCTATATTTAAAGCAATTATAACAAGGAGGACTACATGAATATTTTACATATCTCTGATCTGCATTTCGGTCCTCGCCATTGGGATGGAGACGATCAGATCATGCTGGAGAAAATCAATTCATTTGATGCCGATATCGTCATCAATACCGGAGACAATACGACAGATGGCCTGGAAAATGAGTGCGCTGAAGCGGGTCGCTTTCTAAAAGCCATTAAGTGTAAAAATGTCATCTCCACTTGGGGTAATCATGACAAACGAAATATGCGATCTCATGAATTCTTCCGGAAATACATTGACAATTCTGAGATCATCTCTATCTCTGAAACGATAAAAACACGCAAGAAAAACATTTTTTTAGACCGGGAAATTACCAGAGTTGAGGATTATTTTACCGATATAAATTTCATCAAGTCCATTTCGATAAATGGAAAAACAGTATTGATTATCAGTATCGATACCAATGAACTATACAGTGATGATGGATATGTTGAAAAAGAGATCCTGAATGCTGTTTCAAAAGAAATTGAACAGATTGAATATGACCTGCCTTTGTTGATCACACATTATTCTATTTTGGGTACTGACGAGTGCCCCCTGAAAAATTCCGCAGCACTGATCGATTTTGTACAAAAACATAAAATTGAATACGTTTTTTGCGGTCATACCCACGAACTGGAAATTATGCGAACTAATGATCTATATCAAGGGCATTCCTTTACCCATTTTATGTGTGGCAGTTTGTCCTCTCGCAATCATTCCAACGATGATAACATGTTCTTGTATTATGAAAATGTGGGTAGCGATGATATGCATCTGCATCTGATACGAATCTTTTTGGAGAGAGGTAAGGTACATTTCAAACAGGAAAATGTCTTTTAAGAGAACATTGCATGTTTAGTTTGGTTGAGGATTTCTACAGAGCCATTAAATCCTTCATTTTTATAGACATAATAAGAAAAATGAGAAATCTATATCAAGTCTCATCACAATTATTTATTAAGAATAAGGATTGGTGATGTATCATTACTGCTGTTATCGTAGCTGAGGATTTGAAAAAGGTATACGGGGATTTCCTGGCTGTGGATTCTGTGGCCTTTTCTGTGGAAGAGGGAGAGGTTTTCGGCTTCCTGGGACCCAATGGTGCGGGTAAGACCACTACCATGCGGATGATACAGTGCATTTCTCCCATGACCTCGGGTAAGCTGGAGGTCTTCGGGATGGATGTTAGTAGGAAGCAGCGTGAGATCAAGTTCAATATGGGTGTTGTTCCGCAGGAGAACAATCTGGACCCAGATTTTACTGTCTATGAGAATCTGCTTGTTTTTTCACGATATTTTGACATTCCTGAAAGTGAGGCCAGAAGGAGAGTAGATGAACTTCTGGAGTTCGTGCATCTGGAGGAGAAGAAGGATACGATGACCGAGTCGCTTTCCGGGGGTATGAAGAGGCGGCTGGTGCTGGCACGGGCGCTGATCAATAAGCCCAGGTTGCTGATTCTGGATGAGCCTACGGTGGGGCTGGATCCGCAATCCAGACATTTGATGTGGGACAGGCTCAAGGGGCTCAAGAAGGAAGGTGTGACCATTGTGCTTACCACGCATTACCTTGAGGAGGCTTCTCAGTTGTGTGACCGGCTTGTGATCATGGATTATGGGAAGATACTGGTGGAAGGCAGCCCGCAGGAGATGATCGATGAGATCATAGGGCCTTCCATAGTGGAAACCGAGTCTGATCCCGGCGTGATCTCATGTCTTGAAACACATAATGCAGACTATGAGGTCCTGGGGGATGAGGTTCAGATATATACGGATAATCCGCAGGAAGTGACGGACCATCTGTTGTCGGAATGTGAGCTTACCAGTGTGACTGCAAGGGCTTCGACGCTTGAGGATGTGTTCCTGAAGCTTACGGGCAGGAAACTGAGGGAGTGAGATCGATGGGTATAGGCATGTATTTCAGGATCCCGGAGTTGACGCCGGGGGCGATCAAGGTCTGGAGGCGTAACAAGGACGTTTTCATGAAGAACGTCAAGCTCAACTTTTTGCCGCCGTTCATTGAACCTCTGCTTTACCTGTTTGCAATGGGTTTCGGGCTTGGACTGTTCATCGAGGAGATAGACGGTGTGCCCTATGCGCAGTTCATAGCTCCGGCGCTGATCTCGGTCTCTGTGATGTATGGTGCATTCTTCGAATGCAGTTACGGTTCTTATGTGAGGATGTACTATCAGAAGACCTTCGATTCCATCATTGCAACACCTTTGAGCATCGAGGATGTCATTATCGGGGAGCTGCTGTGGGGTGCTACCCGCAGCACGATAAGTGCAACATTGATGCTTCCTGTGATCGCATTGTTCGGGCTCATCAGTTTTCCACATTCACTGTTGGTCATACCGTTCGCTTTTCTTGCAGGCCTGCTCTTCGCATGCCTTGGAATGACCATTGCAGCGGTCACGCCGAACATAATGTCCATCAATTATCCGATACTGCTTTTCATTACGCCGATGTTCCTGTTCAGCGGAACGTTCTTCCCTCTTGATGTACTGCCTGAGATCATCCAGTATGTTGCACTGGCAATATTGCCACTGACCCACGTTGTGATCATAATAAGAGCACTGACCTTCGGAGCACCGGGATTGTTCCTGCTGGGAAATCTCCTGTGGATAGTGGTTGTCTGTGCAATAGGTTTCGTGGTCTCGGTGAATATGATGAAGAAAAGACTGGTTGTCTGAAAACCGGTTTTGTCAGAAGATCGAATGAGCAGGCTCATTCATCTTTTTTGTTTTTCTTCAGGTCCATGCACCTTCGGGAGTTCTCGCATCCGAGGCTGCGCCTGTAGTCCGATCGGATCTGTGATCGTGCTGTTCTTACCATGAGCTCATCGAGATCTTCATCGTCGGGAAGTTCTTGCTCATGCTCCGGCTTATCTTTCTGCTTTTGGTCCCTGTGGTTTTCTTCTGTCATTTAATTCTCACTTTTACGTACTGTGAAATAGACGTTGAATATCCTTAGATAACTTTAAAAACAATCATCAATCATATTTACTTTATTATAAGGGCGTGGAATCATGAAAGTATTGGGTATTGTAGGAAGTCCCCGTAAGAACGGGACCACGGACACGGTAGTGCAGAAAGTGCTTGAAGGTGCTGCAGAGAGCGGTGCTGAGACGGAAATTATCTACATCAATGACCTGAATTTCAAGGGCTGTCAGGGATGCGGTTTTTGTAATGTGATGCCGGAATGCAAGATCAAGGATGAAATGACAGGTGTCTACACCAAGATAGAGGAAGCAGACGGTTTCGTCTTCGGCGCCCCGATATATTTCTTGCAGTTCTCAGGCCAGATGAGGCTTTTTCTTGACCGCTGTTACGCACTTGTGGACGCTGACCTGAAACCAAGGATACCTGTCGGGAAGAAGGCCATGATCGTAAGGTCCCAGGGTGATCCTGAAAAGGCATCCTATGAGAACGTATCCGATGAGTTCGCTGACGTCCTGAAGACCTACTTGGGAATGGAGATCAAGGACGGGCTGGTCGTTGCAGGATTTGATCTTCCCCGTGACGTAGTTAAAGACACTGAACTTCTGGAAAGTGCAAAGCAGGCCGGTCTTCATCTTATGGACTGATTTTCTTTTTTGAACCACGCCTGCATGATGTGGCCACGTGGAATGATCTTCCCAGTTCTCAGCATATATTTTGAGAGCTTCAGGAGTGTAGAAAAGCGGAGTTTGAACATTGCTATCCGTCCATTCGCCGGAAGCCAGGAGTTTGACATCCTTGATTAGAAGGCCTCCGGCGGTATGAACAAATTTGGGATTCAGGATCTTTTGAGATAATAATCTGTTTTCCAATGTTAGCACCGTTAACAATGGATATATCTTTATTAGTATTTAAACCCTAAAAAGTTCCATTCAGATTTTTTTGTAAACTTTGTCGAGATAGGAAAGAATTACAGCGGATCCTATAACCCAAAGAACAATTATCAAAATATACAAAGACGTATGTCCAGTTTGAGACAATAAACCAGAAAACGCACTCATTGAGAATAATGCCAGAGTAAAGGATGCATATCCTAAAAACAACAAACGTGATTTTTTAGCATTCAAATCACTCAATTTGTTGTGTTTTGAACTGATATCCCACATCAGATCGCCAACAAGTTTTTCGTTTTGCATGTACACCGAGTCAAGAAAAGCAACAACATTCGCAACATCATCTTCTTTTTCCATGCTACGGAAAAACGTCTGGAAGATTGCCATTATTGGAATGACTATACTCAACGACAAGAACATCAAAAGCAATGTCATTATCAATATAAGAAGAGGAGATATTTCGAAATACCCAATTGCATTTATCAGCAACCCTATAATAATCGCAGATGTAGTCGCCAAGTACTTCGCCTTGTCATCAATATCGCGGCTTTTCTCAGACTCGGTTTGATACTGGTGGAGCAGATGATTATAAAGCAACTCTTCTGTCATATCAACCACTCCTTTTGCTAAACTTCTATATAAAATTATCACCAATGTTCCCAATACCTCTTGTCAGAACTCTACTAATAACACCAAGAACATTTGAAGAAAAGATAAATATTAGAACATATTTTTATTGTGTTGTATTAATTCAAAAAAGGTGAATATGTTTGGCGAAGAATAACAATATTCGAAAAGAGTTTCGAAAAGAGAACAATGCAGCACAGAGAGACATTCGAGAAATAATCGGAACCGTTGCGATGATATTGGGCTTTTTGTTAGTACTTTCGAATGCAACCACTTTTGAAATACCATATCTAAATGAAGTATCGATGGAAAATTCATTTATCATATTGGTATTTGGATTTGCCGCATCCGGTTATACAAAAATGGTCGAATCGCTCGGCCAATTCAATAAAAAATAAGTTACCAGTGTTAACAAAGCAAGTACGACAATGGCTCGAGGTCAATATATTGTTCCATTATACATGTAGTTACCATTGTCTCGTTTTTCAACAACTATTTGAATTTGAGTATCATAGATTGACAAGTGTCTGCTAACATCACTTAACATTGAAAATTGGCCATGCCTCACAGCAGCATCAATAATTCTTTTAGCGGACTCGTCACAGATATCGAACATATCTGCATTATCATTCTTTTTTGATATTGTACCAAAAAGCAAAATTAAAAATATTGCTGCTTTCGTGGTGTTCACATTTAGATGACCAATTGCTGATACCCCGGCCAATTCGATAGAAGATATAAAGTATTCGGAGAGTTCACGATTATCCTTCTTAGCAACAATTGCATAGCTAAGAGAAGTCGAATATAATATTTTAGAGGCAAGATAATCATTCTCAAATGAATTTAATACATAAGCTACATTCTCAACTACAATACCGTGTTGAGATCGTAAGAATTTTAAATCCTCCGTTTTATTATAGGCTTCAATTCCAATAGATATCGTAGATTCTGCAATTTTTGAAGCACACATGTAGTTGTTTTTTTTAATCGCAAGCTTGCTCAAATCTGCTAGGACTCCGTTGATGACGGCTAATAAATTGTTGTAATCCCCACTCCCATCTTTCTGTATTGCAATTTCATGCATAACCTGTCCCGAAAGCTGATCCACACCTTTTACAGACATATCGGTATCATGATTAAGTATCGCTGTGTGTATTATATCGACAATTGACATTATTGTTTCATTTTGAAACAACAAAACATCTTGTTGTTTTACGTCTGTCGGGAAATCGGACTCATACAAAAAACAATCAATTTTGATGTCGTCCGCCAACTGATTGATGAGCTCAGTGGGTTTCAACAGATTCAACGTTTGAATAACATAATTTTTCAAAGACAGAAACGCCTGTACTCCCAACAAACACACAACCCAAAGACTGTATTGCAAATTTGAAACGGCATCAGAATTGGAAGTTTTTAGAGCTTTTAAAATAAACACTCCGTAGATTAAAGCAAAGGAATAAATTACAACAATGCTCCAGAAATGTGGATTCTTGTCTCTTTTCATAAAGAACTCAGTTATTCGTGGAGAATATGACTGCGCGTTTTGGACTACATAGAGTGTCAATGTTACAATAATAGCAAGAATCGCGGCTTCTGCTTGAACTACTGCACTTACAAGATACTGTGCACTACTTAGATTAGAATTCCACCATCCAAGATAAGTGAGAAGCCATGATGCCAAAAGAATAATGAAAAAGGGTAGAAAATAATCCTTGAAAAATACCCAATCAAAACGATTTTTAAAATAACGAATCCTTATAGATTCAACAAATGCTCCAATGTGAACCTTTATAGATTCGACAGATGTACCAATGAAAGGGAAATGTGACACAATTCTTTCATACAAACCCATACTACTACACCTATGCAGAATCTCAAAAAGGTATAAAAATATTTATAGTTATGCTAATTTATTGCACCACAGTATAAGATGAGAACTTCTTCCTCATCAACACCGACGCAGCACCAGTCAAAGCATCAACCTGATTATCATGACCAACTTCCGGAAATTGCTCAAGCTCTGTAAAAAATGCATTTATCCAACTAGCTCATACGAGTTTTACATTCCTGTTTGCAGCCGCTGCACTAATGAGACCGGCTCTGACAACTTTGTTACCTGTAAATTTAAGGCTACGGAAACTGAAAACAGTAAGAACGTGGCGGAAAAAGTGACTGATGACACTGACACCTGAACTACCGGGTTCCTGTTCCATCCAGATTGAGACTTCAGGACTATCGACGAGAGTGGTCTGTTGCATAGTCTCCGAACTCGAATCCTTCACGTACATATAATTTTAAAGTAATACTGAGCATGCGCTCGATTACTATCCTTTCGCATAAATCTCTCCTATAACTTCGAACAGTTTCGAAGTTTAAGCTAAGTTTATACCGTATAGGCTCCAATTTTCTCTTTAGATAATAATGATCTAATTTGCGGGAGTGCTAAAATGAGACCCTTTGGAATTGTGCAAAAATCATTCATCGTATTGTTCCTGCTGTCATGTATTGTGATGGCGGGCTGTATAGGTCAGGATGAGGATGTGGATTATCCACCAGCCAACGAGGCTTTGTCCTGTGAAGAAGGAGGTACCTATTCCTCAGAGGATGAGTACCTGATACTTGTCCCGAAGGCATTCTTCTCAGGCGGTGAAAGCTCTGTGACCATGTCGTCCTTCCTTGGTGATGCGCCTGTGAGCCGTTGTGTTGAGTACACGCTTACAAGTGCTTCAGGCGAAGTGGTGCCGCTGGTAAAGGCCGCTACTTCCGATTCCGGTAACTCGGTTGCGAAGTTCGATGTCCCGGAGGTCGAGGAAGGCAGTTACACGCTTACTGCAACCCCGGTGGGTGCTGAATCCGGTTTCGAGACGACCATACAGGTGGTGCAGAACAATCCTATCTTCATAGAGACCGATAAGCCGATCTACAAGCCCGGGCAGACCATCCATGTGCGTCTTCTTTCCTTGAACAACAACCTTGTGCCTGTGGTCCAGAACACCACCGTGGAGATATCGGATGCCAAGGGTGTGAAGGTGTTCAAGGATGATCTTACCACCAACGAATACGGTGTTGCATATTTTGATCTGCCGCTGGCTTCCGAGCTGAACCTTGGTACCTGGAAGGTAAAGGCAACTTCAGGCTCATCCATGTCACAGGTGGACATCAGGGTGGAGAAATATGTGCTTCCGAAGTTCGATGTGGAAGCTTCCACCGAGAAGAGCTGGTTCCTTGTGGATGACCCGATTACAGGTACGGTCTCTGCACAGTATTTCTTCGGAAAGGATGTTGAGGGTGAAGTTGAGATCGAGGCCATGAAATATGTGGGTGTCTGGGAGGAATATGCCACCTTCAGCGGCTCACTTGAGGAGGGTTCAGTTGAGTTCGAGCTTCCACCCACAGAGTACGTTGCAGGTACCTATGGAGCCGCCGGACAGGGCAGTGTCATGCTCAATGTCACAGTAACAGACACCGGTGGGCACAGTGAGGAGACCACCGAACTGCTGACCATCGCACAGTCACCGCTGGTTCTCCAGATGATCCCTGAGTCCGATTCCATCAAGCCGGGAATGCCTCTTCAGGTACTAATAGTCACAAAGGATCCCGGAGGGGAACCACTTGAGAAGGACGTAAGTCTTGTTGTGAGCTTCCTTGACGATAACTATGATTGGGACGAGCAGAAGCAGATCGTCAGCACTGAGAACGGTGTCGCTCTTGTGACACTGGAAGTACCAGAGGATGCTCTGGAGATGGATATCTCTGTCAGCTCAGAAGGCGTCGATGTTTCCGATCACCTGAATTCCGTGTACTCCCCGAGTGCGAGCTTCCTGCATCTGAGCCAGGTAAGCGAGGGCACGCCTGAGGTTGGAGAGAACATCGTCTTCAAGGTATATTCCACCAACAAGGGAACGGTTTTCTACGATGTGTTCGCAAACGGCAGGACCGTTTATTCTGCTACCAGCGATGAGGCACAGATCAGTATTCCTGTCACTCCACAGATGAGCCCCACTGCAAAAGTGGTCGCCTACATGATCAACCCGAACAATGAGGTTTCCGCCGACAGCCTGCCATTCGATGTGCAGTTCAGCACTCAGGTGGACCTGTCTTCTGGATTCGATAAGGAAACCGTGGCTCCCGGAGACAATGTCTCAGTGGAGCTGGATGCAGGCACTCAGTCCATGATCGGTCTTTCCATAGTCGATGAATCTGTCTATGCACTGAGCGAGGGCAGGCTCAACCTGAAGCAGGTCTTCGATGAGCTTGAGCTCAGGTTCATGGAACCGCAGGTGGAAGCTCATCCAAATTATTACTGGTATCAGGAGACTGCAGGTGATGTGATTGATGATGCAGGACTGATCGTCCTAGCATCCGGTGGCCTTGATGTTCCAAAGGGTCAGACCGAAGTTGCTGAGGGTGGTTTTGTCGACCGCATGTTCGCAATGGACGACATGGAAATGGTCGAGGAAGAAGCTATGATGGAAGCTCCTGCAGCAGCTCCCATGGAACCAACTGATTCAGATGCAGGAACTCCACTTGCAGAGCCGGAAAGGGTAAGGCAGTTCTTCCCTGAGACGTGGATCTGGATGCCTGATATCATGACGGATGAAGACGGACTGGCATCCCTTGACCTGAACGCACCGGATTCCATCACCACCTGGAGGCTGCATGCAGTGTCCTCCAGTCAGGAGGGTATTGGAATTTCCGAAGCAGGCCTGACAGTGTTCCAGGATTTCTTCATAGATCCTGACCTTCCGTATGCGGTGATCCGCGGGGAAGAGTTCCCTGTACAGGTGCAGGTCTACAACTATCTTGACAAACCTCAGGACGTACAGCTGACACTTTCCGGTGCGGACTGGTTCGATCTGGTGGGCGAGGATGTTGTAAAGGTCAGTGTGGACGCCAACAGTGTGACCCATGCAAGCTTTACCATCAGGCCCACGGAAGTAGGTGTCCAGGAGGTGGAGCTGACAGGACAGACCACAGAGAAGGCCGATGCTGTTCGCAAGACAGTGATCGTCGAGGCTGAAGGTGTCACAAGGGAGATCGTGGACAATGGCATCCTCAAGGAGGGTTCCGTTGAACTGGATACCACGTTGCCTGAGGACATCGTTCCGGATTCCGAAAAGGTGCTGGTGAGCTTTACACCAAGCATTGTGGCACAGACCATCACAGGTGTGGATGACCTTCTGGGCATGCCATACGGCTGTGGTGAGCAGAACATGATGCTATTCTCAACCGATGTGGAAGTGCTGAGGTACCTCAAGGCTACCGGACAGCAGAACCCGGAGATCGAGGCCAAGGCACAGACATACATAATCACCGGTTACCAGAGGGAGCTGACCTTCAGGCATTCTGACGGTGCCTTCTCCGCATTCGGTGAAAGCGACCCCGAAGGCAGTCTTTGGCTGACGGCGTTCGTGCTTTCACAGTTCAGCGGTGCCAGGGATGTCACCACCATTGACGAGAACATTCTCAGTGAAGCAGCGGACTGGATCATCTCACACCAGAAGGAGGACGGTTCCTGGGAATCCGTGGGATTCGTTATTCACCAGGACATGATGGGTGGTCTCAGCGGTACCTATGCCCTGACAGCATACGTCACACTTGCACTGGATGAGTACGGCTATGCCACTGATGAGGTCATGGATAGTGCCCTCACATATCTTGAGGACAACCTGGATGCTCAGGATGACCCATACACTCTTGCAATTGGAACGCTTGCCCTTGAAAAGCTTGAGAGCGAGAGGGCAGAAGAGGCAAGAGAAAAACTGCTTGCAATGGCAAAGGAAGATGAGAATGGCATGTACTGGGGTTATGATGACGTGGTTCCGGAACCCTACGAGTACGGAGGCTATGGAATCTATCCTGTCTCAAGCAAGAACGTTGAGACCACAGCCTATGCAACCCTTGCCCTGATAGAGGTCAATGACCCTGCAGCAAGCTCATCCCTCAAATGGATCGCAGCACAGCGTAATTCCAACGGAGGTTTCTCAAGCACCCAGGATACCGTCATGGCTTTCAGGGCACTGATGACTGCTGCAGCAACTGCAGGAAGGGATGTGGATGCTACCATTACCGTGACCGGAGATGGAGAGGAACTCAAGAGCCTCAGGGTCACATCCGAGAACTACGATGTGGTCAACATCATCGAGGTTCCGGAGGGTGTGGAAAGTGTCAACATGACCCTCGAGGGAAGCGGTGAGCTCAACTACCAGCTTGTGAGGAAGTTCAATGTGATCCTTCCGGAGATCATTGAGCATGAGGAGATCGAGCTGGATGTTGAATACGATTCCACCGATGTTGCTGTGGATGACATTGTGAACGTCGATGTGCGCCTGAAGTACAATGGAATGCCGGGAATCCGTGGTGTTGTCGAGTCCAGTGGTATGATGATAGTGGATATTGCGGTGCCTACTGGTTTCACACCGGTATCTGCAAGCCTTGAGGAGCTCAAGGAGGATGGCACCATCACGAGGTATGAGATCGCAGGCCGCAAGGTCGTGCTCTATATCGATGAGATGATGGCCGGTGAGGAAATTGAGTTCTCAATGCAGATGAGGGCCATGTTCCCGGTCAAGGCAATGGTACAGGAGAGCAGTGCCTACTCTTACTACAATCCGGATGTGAAGGCAGAGGCAAAAGGAATGGACATCAATGTGACATGATCCTTTCCTTATTTTCTTTCAAAGCAGAAGGATGAAGTTCATCTTCCTGATGCTTTCTTTTCTCTTTTTTTGAATATTACAAGTGCTACTGTTTTTATTGAGGACACATTGAAAGCGTTGTACATCGGAGCTAAAATTTATATACAGTTGGAATGTATTCAACATGTCGAAAAATAGACCGATGCATCTATATTGTGAATACAATCTATGACTCACAAGAAGCTGAGGAAATTGAATGAAGGGAATTAGTACTGCTACTGCTGAATTTTTGAGGATGATCCTGGATATTTTTGTGAGCATATTTGAGATATTTGCAAGATAAGTAATGGACTGATAATAAATGTTTGATGAAACTTTGATTTTAATTTTTATTGTGTTAGTTTTTGGACTATATGTATACTATTCCTATTCGTTGCAAAGGATCGCAATAAAAACCAATACGGAGAATAGCTGGATAGCATGGTTACCTCTCCTTAACGTTGTACTCATGTGCAGGGTTGCAAGGAAGTCCCTGTGGTATTTCCTTGGCATGCTGATCCCATACGTCAACGTCCTTGTATTGATGTACATCTGGGGTGAAATGGCAGGCAACCTTGGCAGATCAAAATGGATAGGCGTCCTGATGATCGTACCGGTGGTAAACCTTGTAGTTCCGGGATACCTTGCTTTCTCGGAATGATACATTTTAAAAGGGTAGTGTGGATTCCCTCTCTCCGCATTACTCTTTTTTCAGGACCAATATTTCTCCACTGACTCCCTTCTCTTTCGTGAACGCTTGATATTTATATTTGGGAACCCCAAATCCATGTAGAATTGGAATCATGAAAGTTCTTCAATTTTTATATAATACGACTCATTTGTGATTGTAAATATCAATCGTTCACTAACAACATCAACTGTAACTTTTCTACTCTCAACAAATCGATCGTCTGATGATATATTATATGTATAGTCTCCTATTTCCGGCACGGATAATGGTATGTCTTCAGTATGTTTGGTTGGGCATAATACTACTCGTTGTGAAGCAGGTCTCCACTTCTATCAATAATCTCGAGTTTAATGTTATGTCCAATACTATCATGATTGTGAATTGTCATTTTTGCATCGTCAAACCAAGGGTTTGTTGTAATGTTTATAACTGCGACTACCGCAGCCAACAATATGACCATACCCAAGATGAGAACAAGTGCTACTTTAACCGGATTTTTTTCTTTGCATACTAACCTCTTGAAGTTTAGAATTGCACTGATCTTAGGATTCTTCCATAAAACTCTGCTCATCTTATTGTAATGTTTAATATACAAGATGCCGAGGACAGGCATTAACAGGAAGCCAATTCGGATAATATTTGAGGATATCTCAACCCAGAAAAATTTGATCATAATTTCATCGATCAATCCTAAACTCATCCGAATTGTCTGTATAATTACTGGGATAGCAATACAAAGAAATGGTAATAGGGCAATTAGTTTCATCTCTTTTGTAATCCTCATCCTATCATAGCCTATGGAAGGCAGCAAGTAAATAAACAGACTGAGAGGAAGAAGGATAATATAGAATATAATCAGAGGCAGCTGATTATACGGGAAGCCCATGTAGAATATATCCTCAATTATAGGATCAATTGCAATTTGTGCAAATCTCTGGATGGGGGACATCAAGGCATATATCAACGAATCAGGATGAGTCTCATAGACCATGACTTTAGCGTGTCCAATTATAGCTGCCACAGTTTGAATTATACCAACAATTAGCAAAGGTATACCGCACCAAACCCTCCTAACATCCTTCATGTTTTTTACAATGTTCTGCCCAATGGCGGCGATCGGCACAAAAAACAGAACAAATAATCCTAGCGTCACTACTAATGTATATGTATGTAGTCCATACTGGATTCCTGTTCCAATCACGACAATCATCGTTAAACCTATAACAGAAAGCCAAATATGATACAAAAAGAAAAGAAGAGCCTCTAAAGGCATCTTCTTCTTAGCTTTCGACACGAATTCACTAAACAAACTCATACAAATCTCCGAATCTTACAAGATATAATCCATAAAGCCCATGGTTACTAGAACTAAGAGATGAATTTTGATCAGGACACCTAATCCACTTTTAAATATTTTAATTTGTGTTTGTTCATATCAAAAACAATTGATGCACCGTGATCCCATCCAGTGCACCAAGCCCGGTGTGGATCTTAAGGTCCTGATTATTAGCATTGTATTTTATTAGAGGTTAAGTTTCCAATTTGATTATTATTCAGTTATCCCTCTGCATAACTTCCCAGATATACAACCCCCCTAATACCGGTCCTAACACTAACAAGAAAAAGAACATCTGAATTCCAACGAGTTCACTATTAATACCAAATGTTCCAAATAGCCCATTGTAAACAAGCACTATACCGTTTACTGCAGAAAAAAACAAAATAATCTTTAAATTTCTAGTGTAATCACATCCGACAGAACGAGCATAAATGTAGAAACTTACCGGTACGGCTACTAGCAACACTAGCAATAATGCCATCTGTAGTATCTCGCTGACCTGTCCGAAATAGTCAAATCCCAGATTTATCTTCATGTGCAGGTCGATTGCCCAAATTCCAATTATTCCAGAACAGATAATCAACGGCAGACCCATAATGTTTCTACTTTTAAATACTTTAAATCCAATAACAAACAATGGAAGCAAGTAAATAACGCGTATGACTAGGTGATAAATATCTAAAATGGGATCAGACAAGTACATGTTGGCTAAAGTCATTCCGAACATTGACCATCCTAGCCAAATCCATCCAATAAAGAAAAGAGATGCCTCCCAAGGCACCTTCTTAATTTCACTTCTCATCCAAGATTACCTCACATTATGTAGTCATATAACCCATGCGTGTATTTTGCAGTCTCCTGAACGCACTGAGCAGTATAATAGGCTACATACATATCGCTTCCAAAGTTCTGAGGGTCGTTGTACATTTCAGTCCATATATAGTCAAAATACTGACTACTGTGTTCAGCATTATCTTCGACTGCAGTTTGTGGATCAGTCACTGTATTGGATTGATAGTTGTTTCTCACATAATACTGGAAATCATATCCTGAAGTCCAATTGCCGCTCACATAATTCTCATAGTTGTAATGGTATGAATTCTCATAACCATTCCAAACAGTATCAACACCTTGATATACCACACCCGTACTGTGGAAAGGAATGCCTGGATCAGTTAAATAATGGCTTGAGTAACCAAATCTTTGGTGAGCAGTTGCTTGGTATCCATTATTTTTTGCAAAAATCGCACTGTCAGCAAACTCATCACATCTACCTGGGGCTCCTCCCACATGCAATGCTCCATCTTCATAGTGATTGTAGTATCTCAATACCGGTAGTGGATCCATTATACCATTATCAGGATCATCTGCTGCATCTTGTGCATAGCTTCTATAACTGGACCCATCACAAGCATAGTAAGCATAGTCTTGATGTGCCGAAGAAGCCCACTTCACAGAAACAGGTTCGTACCCCTCTAAAGACTCTGCAACTAACATAGGACCTATCTCACTCATAAACTTATAATCATCTTTTGTAATTTTTTCTGGATACCTATTCCAGATGTTTTCAATGCCAGCTTTATAAAGCTCTTTCTCTTTTTCAGAAACATCGAAACCATCGATATACTTAAAAGTGACAGATCTACTTTCCTCCTGAGTTCCAGCAAAAGCAAGTGCTCTATAAGGCATATTTTTAACCACATCTGGCAAAGAAGCTTGCAAAGCCAAATAACTCTCAACTTTTTGCATACCTTCTTCACCCAGTTCAGCTTCCAATTCTTCCATCTTTAACTGAGCAGCGTCTTTAATTGGGACGACTTCTTGCTCTTCGGTTGTAGCCATTGCTGATGGTATCAGACATAGACACAAGACCATGGCAATACATACCACTAATAATCCGTCTTTTCTTTTCATTTTTTTACCTCATTTCATAAACTACAGAGGCAAAGCTACGCTTATATAGTACAAACAACAAGACTAACCTGCCTCCGGGCACGGGGTTTCAGTTATTCCGTCAAGACTGGCTGAACCCCACTAACATCTTTAAGATGTATCATTATATTCCTAGCGTTATCACATTTTAAATATGTTCTGACCACATCATCGAACTGAAAGAGAACAGTTGAAAACACAAGAACATCCTATTTTTACAGTAAAATTGTGGTAGAAATCAGGAAACCGAAATAACATCCTACTTCAGTACTTCGCTAATTTTAGCTTCATAGTGAAATTATGTCATTTGATAGCTATATGTGGCTAAAACGCCTCCATATCTCATTTCAAGCTTCCAGCTCCAGATAACAGGTGAGCAATTTTTGATTAATTTTGCCCATTCTGATAACGATAAAATTGACTCGTTTATAGAAAAGATTATTTCCGTTTTCGAAGAATGCATTGATACCCATCTTTAAAGTGATCCTTATGTGCAGGAATTGATGTACATCGGGGGGTAGATTGTAGACATTTTTCGCAGGTCGAAGTGGATTGAGAATTCATCTGCAATGCAAAAACAAAAATACCAACAAACTGATAAATTCACCAGACCAATTCAGCGTGGAGCAAGAATGAATAAATTAACACCTGCAATGAAACAGTACTATGATGCCAAGCAGCAACATAGCGATGCACTGATCTTCTTCAGGATGGGGGATTTCTATGAGTCCTTCGGGGAAGATGCAAAGACAATTGCGCAGGAACTTGAAATAACGCTGACCACGCGGGGTAAGGACAGGGACGGCGAGAAGATGCCTCTTGCGGGGATCCCCTATCATGCCATCGATAACTATCTCCCGCGTCTTATCAAAAAGGGCTACAAGGTGGCCATCTGTGAACAGCTTGAGGACCCGAAGAAGGCAAAGGGTGTTGTGAAGCGCGGTGTCGTCAGAGTTGTTACACCGGGCACTGCCATTGATAGCTCAATGTTCACGGATTCTTCCAATAATTATCTCATGTCTGTTGCAGGCGGGGACGGAAACTACGGCATCTCATTCCTGGATGTTTCCACAGGTGAGTTCCTGACCACACAGTTCGCCGATTCACCTCCGTATGACAGGATCGCCAGTGAGGCTGCAAGAATGAGGCCCTCGGAATGTATCCTGCCTTCTGAATTGTATTCTAATATTCATATTATTGACAGGCTCAAAGAGCTCAGGATCGTTGTGCACGAGTTCGAGGAAGAGGCATTTGATATCCCTGCATCTGAAAAGAGACTCAAGGAGCACTTCAGGGTATCAACCCTTGAGGGAATGGGCTGTGATGGCCTGCCCTACGCAGTATCCTCTGCAGGAGCTGCCCTCGATTATGCGGTGAGCACCCAGATGAGGGAACTCGGGCATGTGAGCGAGCTGAAGACGTATTCCGACTCCGAGTTCATGGTGCTGGACTCCATCACCCTGAGAAACCTTGAGATCGTGAAGAACGTGCGCGGGGAAGGAAATGACACGTCCATACTGAAGGTCCTGGATGATACCAAAACACCAATGGGCGGCAGGCTGCTCCAGAAATGGCTCCTGAAGCCGCTTATTGATGTGGATTCCATCAACAACCGTCTTGATGCCGTGGAGGCGCTGGCGAACGATACCATGCTCCGCTTCGATATCAGATCCCATCTTTCCTTTGTGAAGGACATCGAGCGCATGATCGGGAGGATCATGTATGGTAATTCCAATGCACGTGACCTTGTTGCACTGAAACTGTCCCTTGAGGCAGTTCCCATGATAACGGAAAGCCTTGAAGGCGATGCCATCTGCGAGATGCTTAAGGACATCAGGGACGGCCTCCTCGGATTTGACCAGCTTGACAGCATCGTGGAGCTGATAGACGGTTCCATAGTGGAGGAGCCTCCGGTAAGTGTCAGGGAAGGCGGGATGATAAAAGCAGGCTATGACGAGGCCCTGGACGAGCTCAAGGAAATGTCCAGTGGGGGCAAGTCATGGATAGCATCGTTCCAGCAGAAAGAGCGTGACAGGACCGGTATCAAGTCGCTCAAGGTCGGCTACAACAAGGTGTTCGGATACTACATCGAGGTCACAAAGACGAACATCTCGCAGGTTCCTGATGATTACATACGCAAGCAGACCATGAGGAACGCGGAAAGGTTCTACACCCCCGAACTCAAGGAGTGGGAGAATGTCATCCTGTCTGCAGATGAGAAGATAACAGCGCTGGAGTATGAGATATTTTCCAATATCACTTCCACCGTTGCCTCGCATTCAGCACAGCTGCAGACCATTGCAGGCCTTATAGGGCAGCTGGACTGTGTCACGAGCCTTGCGGAGGTCTCGGTTAACAATAATTTCGTCAGGCCCAACATCACATCCGATTGCAAGATACTTATACGCGAGGGCAGGCATCCGGTGGTGGAGAGGTCGGTTCCCGGCGGTTTTGTTCCCAATGATGTGGAAATGGACTGTGTGGATAACCAGTTCCTGTTGATAACAGGACCCAACATGGCCGGTAAGTCCACTTACATGCGCCAGGTCTCACTAATTGTAATAATGGCACAGGCAGGCTCATTTGTACCTGCTTCCCACGCATCAGTGGGTATCGTGGACAGGGTGTTCACAAGGGTCGGGGCCTTCGATGACCTTGCAAGCGGGCAGAGTACTTTCATGGTGGAGATGGTGGAGCTTGCCAACATCCTGAACAACGCAACCCCGAAGAGCCTTGTCCTGCTGGATGAGATCGGCAGGGGTACCAGTACCTATGACGGTTACAGTATTGCAAAAGCTGTGGTCGAGTATATTCACAACAAAGGACGTGTGGGCGTACGCTCACTTTTTGCAACACATTACCACCAGCTTACCAATATCTCGTCCGACCTGAAAAGGGTGAGGAACTATCATATCGCAGTGAAGGAGGATGGCGATGACCTCGTGTTCCTGCGCAAGATCGTACCCGGAGCTACTGACAAGAGCTATGGTATACATGTGGCCCGGCTTGCAGGTGTGCCGCACAAGGTGACCCAGAGGGCAAGGGAAATACTGCAGGATATCGAGGATGAGAGCTCCATCAGCAAGGAGAGCAGTTCGAAGGGTGGCAAAAGGAGAAGGTCTGCACAGTACACTCAGCTCATGCTTTTCGATCCGGAAGGTTCCGCTCCTGCCGAGAAAGACCCTGTGGTGGAGGAGCTTGAGAATCTTGATATCAACAATATGACCCCCATGGATGCACTGAACAAGCTCTATGAGCTCAAGAAGAAGACGGGAGAAAAAGCGGAGGAATAACATGTCAGAAGTGAGCGGCAACAGGATCCGTGTGCTGGATGAGGCTACCATCAACAAGATAGCCGCAGGCGAGGTAGTAGAGCGCCCGGCATCGGTTGTGAAAGAGCTTCTGGATAATTCCATTGACGCGCATGCTACCGATATTCGAGTGGAAGTGAAGGGGGCCGGAACGGAACTGATCACAGTTACCGACAATGGCAAAGGAATGTCCAGGGAGGACTCCACTCTTGCATTCACAAAACACGCCACGAGCAAGATAGGTCATATCGATGACCTCGAAAAAGTGCTCACCCTGGGTTTCAGGGGCGAGGCTCTCTCTTCCATTGCAGCGGTTGCAAAGGTCTACCTGACCACTCGTGAAAAGGACAGCATCTCCGGAACGAAGGTAGTTGTCAGCGGCGGTGCCATTGAGAACGTGCTGGAGGTCGGTGCTGCTCCGGGAACCACCATCGCAGTGGAGTCACTGTTCTATAATACGCCTGCCAGGAAAAAGTACCTGAAAAGCATGCGCACCGAGCTTGCGCATATCACCGATGTCGTTACAAGACACGCTTTTGGTCATCCTGAGATCTCGTTTACTCTAATAAGCGATGGCAAGGTGCTGGTGCGCTCACCAACCTCGGGTGAGATATTCGACAGCATCGTCTACCTGCTTGGAAGCGAATCCGCGAAGAAGCTCATACCTGTGGAGTTCGAGTCGGACATCGTGAAAATAAACGGTTATATCTCAAAACCGGAACTGAGCCGCAGCGGTACGGATCAGCAGTACTTTTTCATAAATGGTCGGGGCATAGCCTCAAAGAGCATCAGCAATGCAGTGAGGCTTGGGTACTACAATTTGATCCCAAAGGGTCGCTTCCCGGTGGCTGTCCTTGATCTGGAACTGGACCTCACTGAGGTGGATGTCAATGTCCACCCTGCAAAGAGGTATGTGAGGATGAGCCATGAGCGGGAGGTATGTGATGCAGTCACTCTTGCTGTGGAAAATGCATTGAAGGTCGAACAGCTTGTACCTGAGGTAAGCCTGCCGGAAAAGAAGCTGGCACAGGCTGTTCTTGTGGAGCAGGTCGAAGAGAGCAGGGAAGAAGTTCCTGATGCGATCTACGAAGGTGGTCCTGTTGAGTTTCCTCAGGAAGAGCTTCCTGTTACTGAGAAAAAGACCCTGCCTCTGGTAAAGGAAGACGAAGAGACCTATCATTACACTGCAAGGGATACGGAAAAGCGACTTAAGCGTTCTGAAAGGACACTGGCAAATACTCCTAAGAAACCTGAAAGGGCAGCTACAGGTCTTGACAGGGCAAGGATCGTAGGGCAGGTCAATGAGCTCTATATTATAGTGGAGCTGGATGATGGCCTTGTCATAGTTGACCAGCATGCTGCGCATGAGCGGGTCATGTACGAGCAGATATGTGACATCAGCAGTTCCGGCTGGCAGGAACTGATTACACCTGTAACACTTGATCTTACCTCCAAGGAGAAGGTCCTGCTTGAGGAGTACATACCTTACCTTGAGGAGATGGGCTTTGGAATATCAGAATTCGGCCCGAACAGCTATGTTGTGACCACTGTTCCAGCACTTCTCGGAAAGATGGAGAGCACTGAGCTGGTACATGATATAATAATAGATCTGCTTTCAACAGGCAGGGTGAGGAACGATACAGGGATGTTCGATAACCTTTGCAAGACCATGGCGTGCCGTGCAGCGATAAAGGCGGGTGCAGAGTGCAGCATAGGGCAGATGGAAAGTCTCCTGAAGCAATTGGATATGGCGGATAATCCGTACACCTGTCCGCATGGTCGTCCGACCATGATATCTTTTAGTCGGGCGGAACTTGACAAACTGTTCAAGAGGACGGGATAAGTTCACCCTGTTGGTCGGTAACTTTTATAACTATAAGCTATTCAATAAATGGCAATGTCAATTATCGATCCTGTTAATAAATCAAAGATCCCGGAAGAGTGGATCAATAAATCAACAATGTCCCGCGATGAGCTTGTAGAAGGCATAAAAAGCGGGATGCTGGTGGTTCTTAGTGATGGTTCGGTTCTCAGACGAGGATATACCACAGGAACCACTGCTACCGTTGCGGCCAAGGCAGCAGTCCTTTCATTGAAGAAAGATGTGGACAGGGTCTCAGTACCCACACCTGTAGGACTTCGCGCTGTCATGGATGTCAGGGCAAAGGACGGTCATGCTGTTGCTATTAAACTGAAAAACGACCATGAGTCTGATATCACCCGTGGCCTTGAGTTCGAGGCAAAGGCAGTCGAGTCTGACAAGATCAATATCACTGCCGGAGAGGGAATAGGTATCGTCACAAGAGGCGGCCTGCAGTCCAAGAAGGGCTATCCTGCCATCAACCCAAAGCCAATGCAGCAGATCAAGGACGCTGTGGCAGAGGCCGTGGAAGAGATCGGAATCAAAGGTGTTGATGTGGAGCTATACCTGCCCAGAGGCGCTGAGATCGCAAAGCAGACCCTGAACAGCCGTATCGGCGTTGAGGGTGGCATCTCAATTCTCGGAACAACAGGTTTTGTTGAGCCCTGGAACGACCACCTTGGTGAGATGAAGAGCGATCTCGTACGCGATGCTTCAAAGGTCGTCCTGACCACCGGTCGTATCGGTATCCGCTATTCTACCATGCTTTTCCCTGACTATACGGTTGTTCTTGCCGGAAGCCGTATCTCCGAGTTCCTGGATTCAACAACCGGTGAAGTAGCCATTTGCGGCCTGCCGGGCTTGGTCCTGAAATGGGGAGATCCTGAAATGCTCAAGGACAGCGGTTATGCAACTGTCTCAGAGATGATCGAGGTGGAACCTGAAGGCGAGCACATCAAACGTGCATTTGCCAAAACAGTGGAGAAAGGCAAGGGTGCACGCATTGTGGTAGTTGACAGGGACGGAACCGTCCTCATGGACAGCGGGGAAAATAAATGATAATCGCAGGGGTCGGTGTCGGGCCGAACATGTTGACACTGGAAGCCATCGAAGCAATACGCAATGCATCGGTGGTCTATGGCTCAAAGCGCTCCCTTGAGCTTGCAGAACCTTACATTGAATGTGAGGCAAAGATCATCAAGAACTACAAGGCCCTGCACGAGCTGCCTGATGATGCGGTGGTACTTTCCACAGGCGATCCAATGTTCTCCGGGCTTGGCAAGTTTGCCGGGGAGGGTGACAGGATCATCCCGGGCATCTCTTCAATTCAGGTGGCATGTTCCCGCCTGTGTGTCAGCATGTCGAACATAGCTGCAATAACGGCGCATGGCCGTGACCCTGCACCTGCAAAGAAGGCATTTATCCAGGAGATCGAATTGGGTAAGGACATTTTCATGCTCCCTGCTGACACTTTTGGTGTTGCTGAGGTTGCTGAAGTGCTAAAGGAAATGGGTGTCGAAGCCGGACTTTACGTTTGCGAGAACTTCGGTTATCCTGAAGAGCGCATTGCAGGCGGAACAGTGGACTTACCTCCAAAGGCAGAATCAATTTTACATTGTGTTGTAGTTGTAAGGCAATAATTAGTTAACTTTGATTGTTTTACATTCCATTCCTTTCTTTTTTTGATAATATTTAAGTGGAAAACAATACTCTATTACCATATAAGCTAAAATACCTAATCTCAAGGTATTTATATAAAGTTTTCATTGTAGGAATATCTAAATCAAGTGTTATTGATTTAGGACATTCATCTAGCTAGATTCATAATTCATTATAAAATTAGGAATGGAGTGTTAAAATGCATATATTTGAGGGATTCTTACCATCACCATGGTGGCAACTGTGGTTTGTGTTCTCTATACCAATAATATTCTTTGGTATCTACAGGTTGAACAAACTTGTATCTGAAAAGCGCGAACTATTGCCTTTACTGGCAGTAGCGGGAGCATTCATCTTTGTACTTTCATCTTTGAAAATGCCATCTGTTACGGGCAGTTCATCACACCCAACAGGAACAGGAATGGCAGCAATTCTCTTCGGTCCTGCAATTGCAGCGGTCCTGAGTACAATTGTACTGCTTTACCAATCTATTTTCCTTGCACACGGCGGTCTTACAACACTGGGCGCAAATGTAGCATCAATGGGTATCATTGGCCCTGTTGTGGCATATGCTATCTATAAGGCTGGTATGAAAGCTAACATCAACTTCTATGTGGTAGTGTTCCTTGCAGCTACATTTGCAGACTGGTTCACCTATGTGGTAACTTCTCTTCAGCTTGCTTTAGCTTTCCCGGCAGAGGTCGGCGGATTTGCAGCATCACTCAAGGCGTTCATGCTTGTGTTCGCAACAACCCAGGTTCCTCTGGCTATCATGGAGGGTGCACTGACAGCTCTTATCTTCAAGTATGTGATACAGGTAAAGAGCGATGCACTTGTAGAGCTCAATGTTATTACAGAATCAGTCCTTAACAAGATCAGGGGGACCAGCCAGTGAAAGGTGAAGCAATATTTGCAGTGATCGCTATACTTTTCATAGCATCATTCTTCTATGGAATGGCAGCAAACCCGGACTCTGAGTTTGGTGGCGCTGACGGTCAGGCAGAAGACGTCATCGCTGAGATCACAGATGGTCAGTATGAAGAATGGACAGCTGATTCATGGGTCAACTCCGTAAAGTTCGAGCCTCCTGGAGGAGAGACTGAGAGTCTTCTCTTTGCACTTCAGGCAGCTATCGGTGCAATTGTCCTTGGTTACTTCTTCGGATACTACAAGGGCAAACAGCAATCTGAATAAGATTGTCCATTTTTTTCCACCTTATAGTGATCCTTATTAAGGATCACTCTTTTTTATGTTGTTGTCCTTAATGACACCATATCACATTAAAAAACGAAATTAACGGCGTGAACATAATATGACAAATATTCTTGATGACTATGCTCTGGTAAGTCCGTTAAGGTACCGAAACAACTGGCTAAAACTTTCGATCATTACTTTTGGTCTGTTGATGGGAGTATCTTCACAATCATTCATACTACCCTTTACTGTAGCTTTTTGCATGAGTTTTGCAACGGTTTACTTCGCAAAGATCCCTGTCGGTTTTTATCTGAAGCTACTGTCTGCTCCGGCTGTTTTCGTTATCTTAAGTGTTATTATCATAGCATTCTTCTTTGGTTCAGGAACTGAACTTTTTGGATTTGATGTCTTTGGTTACCGACTTGGTGTGAACACCGGTGGACTTGATATGGCATTGCTGGTATTTTCAAGGACACTCAGCGGTATGTCATGCCTGTTCTTCCTTGCTCTGACCACACCGATGGTAGAGCTTTTCTCAGTCTTGAAAGCTACAAAGCTGCCTGATTCCTTAATTGAACTTTCCATGATGATGTATCGTTACATCTTTGTTTTCCTTGAGGTCGCATGGGGTATCAAGTATGCACAGACAGTAAGGCTTGGATACAAGGACTGGAGAACCGGCCTGAATTCACTTGCCATGCTGGCAACGACCCTTTTCATAAGATCATGGGAGCAGGGAGAGAAGATCTTTATTTCCATGAGTGCACGTTGCTATGACGGAAGAATACTCTTCTTTGAGGAAAAAAGGCCCGTCAGGGCAACTGAACTTATACTTACAGGTGCCTACTTTTCCGTTATTCTGGCACTATGGTACCTGACTAATGATATATCTATATTCTAAAGGTCTCGGAGGTAAAAATTATGATACTGGAAACAAAAGGCTTGAAATATTCCTACCATGATGGGACCCAGGCCATAAAAGGCGTTGATGTAAAAATAAAAAAGGGCAAGAAGATCGCTTTTGTCGGAAAGAACGGTTCCGGTAAATCAACTCTTTTCATGTTATTGAACGGTACCCTCAAACCCAAAGAGGGAACTGTGTATTTCCACGGGAAACCCATGGAGTACGATGCAAAATCCCTGCGTGAGATAAGAAAAAGTGTGGGCATCGTCTTCCAGAACTCTGATGATCAGATATTTGCTCCTACAGTATACCAAGATGTGGGTTTTGGTCCTACGAACCTTGGTTATTCGAAAGAGGAAGTTGAGGAGAAGGTCAATAATACTCTCGAATATATCGGCATAACCGAATTCAAGGACAAACCTCCACACCATTTGAGTGGCGGGCAGAAGAAAAGGGTCGCCATTGCAGGTGTCTGCTCAATGGACCCTGAGGTCATGATCCTTGACGAACCGCTGGCTAACCTCGACCCCGTGGGAGCGGATGAGATCCTTGACCTGCTGAATGAGTTGAACCACAATGGTACCACCATGATAATTTCAACTCACGATGTGGAGCTTGCATATAGCTGGGCAGACTATGTCTATTTCATGACAGAAGGTAATCTGATAGGTGAAGGAAAACCTGAAGATGTATTCAGGGATGCTGATCTTTTGAGAAAATCATATCTCAGACAGCCTCGCACACTGGAGATATACAGTGAACTTGAAAGAAGGAACCTTGCAATCCACAACAGGTTCCCAACAAGTGTTCCTGAACTTGTGAATTCACTGAGGCCTCCTGAATTGATGTGGATAGAAGTATCCCCCGATGTAAAAGAAGGTGACATTATCAATCTCGGTGTCATGCACGGGAGCTATGCTATCAGCAGTCCTTATGAGGCAGTCAATGCAAGGGTCCTGCATATCCATCCGGACGGGCATGCCATTGCAGAAATGACAAGGCATGGTATAAAGTCAGGAGGGATTGTTATCTATGATACTGACAAGTATGACGAGGCATCCTTCCGTAAGATCGTCGCTGAAGAGGATATCGACAATATCGGTGCAATGGGTAAGAAAAGCAAAACACTTGCTGAAAATAACCTCATCGACCTTCAGATCACTTCCGGCGTCATCGATAAGTCTATACTGATGGCACTTTGTGGAAAGAGATGCCTGATACTGACCTCCGGCGGCATGGTGGAACATGCTGTGAAGCGTATCGACGAGTATGCCGAGAACAGTGGAATTGCTATTCAAATGTCCCTTTCGAACGTTGAAAAGGACGAACTGGACCTTTAAGTTCGCTTTCATCTTTTTTCTTCGATTTTTTTATTTTATTTTGGTCGTAGTGATAGCTTTGCAGATACATTTAATATTTGTAGAATAAAAGAAATAGTTTGTATGGGTATTTCCCACGCATTATAGCTTCAAGGGGGATAAAGCTGTGAAAGATGCTGGAAGTGGAGATTGTGCGAAATGCGTTCGGTCTTTTTCTGAAAGTTGTAACGAGAAGTTGATAGAACAGGTTATGACAAAAGATGTTGTAACAATCCATGAAGATGATCCGTTAGATGAGATCCTGGAAATTTTTAGCAAACATCATTTTCATACATATCCTGTGGTGAATAAAAGTTATGAAATTGTGGGCATAATCAATCAGGATGTAATGCTTCGTATCCTTCTTGTGGAGAGAACTCCAAGACTGGATCACACACATCATGCTGCAGTGGTAGCCCAGGGTGAGACAGCAAAGAACATAATGATCCCTCATCCGGTATCGATATCTTCAGATGAGCCTCTTTGTGAAGCAGCTGACATGATGCTCAAGCACAGGATGGATCGTGTTTGTGTTGTTGAAGATGGGAAACTTGTAGGTATCATATGCAAACCCGATATCCTTAAAGAGGTATACAAGTTAAGAGGTTATGAGTAATGGAAGTTCTCTTCTATATACTGATGATACTTCTTCTGGCAAAGATCTTTGGTGAACTGTTCGAAAGAGTGGGATTTCCTTCCATCCTTGGTGAATTGCTTTCCGGTGTGGTTCTTGGGATATTTCTTATACATCAGAGCTCAGAGGTCATCACATTCCTTGCTGAAATGGGGGCCATTTTCCTTTTGTTTACAGCAGGTTATAAGGAAGTTCATCTTCGCGACCTGACATCATCATCCAAAAAAGCATTAATAGCAAGTGTATGCCAGGTATTTGTAGCCTTTTTTGCAGGCTTCCTGCTGGGTATGTATTTCCAGTTCAGCACCCTCGTAAGCGTTTTTATGGGTGTGGCGTTCAGTCCTACTAGCATCGGAGTGGTTGTCAGGACACTGATCGATATGGATTACCTTTCAAGCAAACCCGGTTCCATGATGCTCACATCGTCCATCTTCGATGACATCATCGGCATATTCCTTCTCTCGATCGTAGTTACCATGGCAACATATGACCAGTTCCCTTCAGCTGTGCAGATTTTGTTCATTATGTTCAAGATCGTTGCTTTTGTGGTATTAATGCTCATTTTCAGGGTCTGGTTCTTCCCGAAACTCTTCGCATATGTACATAAAATGCATATCAGGGAGTCCATATTTGCATTTGTGATTATGGTAGCCCTGTTCTCTGCCTACCTTGCAGAGCTCTTCGGACTGCATGCTGTGATCGGAGCTTTCATTGGAGGTGTCATGATCTCGGATATCTCCCATGCAAAGATCGAGCATGTGCAAAGTAAGGTTACAGGAGTTGCGTACGGTATCTTTGTACCGATATTCTTCGCTTACATCGGTCTCTCCATGAATGTTGCCACTTTGCAAACAGTTGGCCTGTTTTCATTGGCCGTGGTTTTCCTGGCCCTTGTGGGTAAACTGGTAGGAGGTTTTGCAGGAGGTCGACTTATCGGTTTTGATAATTATGACAGCCTTATATTCGGTGTGGGAGTTATGCCAAGGGCAGGAGTAGAGCTGGTGCTGATATCCATTGGAAAGGAGCTTGGTATCATAGGTGATGAGATTTTTTCAGCCATTGTCCTGATGGTCGCAGTCTCTATTTTCGTATCACCTGTACTTTTGAAAATGGTAATACAGTCTAAAGAGAGAACAAAATCGATCAATACTTAAACTCAATAAACAAATAATAAATTGAAAAGTGTCAACTTAATGGGGATAGTACATGGAATCTAACATATCAGGTAAAAATGTTGCAAGTGGTTCTGAAAGTGCATTGGGTAAGGTACTGGACAGGAAAGAAGTGCTTGAAAGGATAATTGATAACAGTCCGGTTATTGCTTTTCTCTGGACGGCAGAAGATGTTCCCGAAGAAAAATGGCCTGTGGAATATGTTTCTGGAAATGTGAGCCTTCTTGGTTACACAGTTGAGGAGTTCGTCTCAGGCCGCCTCCACTATGCTGATATAGTCCACCCCGATGACCTGAAGATGGTGGAAGATACTCTCAGGCAGCGCTGTATACAGGGAGGAGATTTCTTCGATCAGGAATACAGGATCGTCTTAAAGTCCGGTGATGTACGCTGGGTCGATGAGAGAACCTATATCCAGCGGGATGATGCCGGGAACGTAACACATTACCAGGGTACCATCTTTGATATAACGGAGCAGAAGTTCAACGATATTGCCTTTGAGGAATCCCTGAAGAAACAGAAAGCTCTGGAAGATATCATTAACCATAGTTCCACCATGGTCTTCCTATGGAGAGCAGAAGATTTCTGGCCTGCAGATTATGCTTCTGAGAATGTTTCAAAGCTGGGATATTCAGCCGAGGATTTCATGCTCGGGCGCATCGTTTATGGGGATCTGGTCCATCCTGATGATTATGAGAGGGTCAGGGATACACTCGGAGAGAAATGTGATGATGGCAGTGACAACTACACACAGGAATACCGTGTGATAACAAAGGATGGGAAGTTATTGTGGGTAAATGAGAAGACCTTTATTCTCAGGGACAAAAATGGAGAACCTACCCACTTCCAGGGAATTGTTCAGGACATCACAAAGCAGAAAGAAAGTGAGATCGCACTCAAGGTTTCACTTGAGAAGCAGGCTGAACTGCTGGAGAGAAAACAGGCCCTTGAGACAATTGTAAATCACAGCCCAGTTATAGCTTTCCTCTGGAAGGCAGGAGCTGAGGATGAAAAAGAGCTCTGGCCGGTCGAATTCGTGTCAGATAACATTGCCCAGTTCGGATATACTGTTGATGAGTTCCTCTCGGGGGATATTTTGTATGGTAATATAGTCCATCCGGAAGACCTTCCCGAAGTGCAGATGGAACTTTCGGATATCTGTAATGAGGGTGGTAAGGTCTTTGTCAAGGAGTACAGGATAAGGACAAAGTCCGGAGAAGAGAGATGGGTTGAAGAGCAGACCTTTGTACAGCGCAATGATGAAGGTGTTGTGACCGACTATCAGGGAGTAATTCAGGACATCACGGAACGTAAGGAAAAGGGCTGCTGATTGAAAATTCGAAAGCAAAAGTTGTAGTATAGGTTTAAAGTTAAAATAAAACGAAGTCTGTCATCGACTTCGTTACTTAAAACCTCAATCTAAGGTTAAGCTGTTCCCTTTATTTTTTTCAAATTAAACAAAATTTAATATTACCAAAAATCCTTTTTTGAAGCATTTTTTTCAGGGATGATCAGAAGATCATTTAACATTGATCGCAAAGTTCTGTATTTGATCTGGTGGCAAATTAAGAAATACTATTGTTAACATATCTCCTTCTTAGTGGGTTTACTGATGGATTATGAAAATGCTGATATAGATTCTGTTCTTGAGGACCTGAAAACATCAAGGGAAGGTCTTTCAGAAGAGGATGCGGCAAAAAGGCTGCTTGAATATGGTTTCAATGAGCTTCAGGAAAGAACGAAAGTAACTCCTTTCAATGTTCTTGTCCGGCAGTTCGCTAATTTTATTGTGTGGGTTCTGCTGGCAGCAGCTATCATGTCACTAACGATAGATGAGATCGTTAATTTCTGGGTAATTATCGGCACCATAGCTTTCGTCATATTCTTGGGTTTTATACAAGAGTTCAAGGCCGAAAAAGCCATGGAAGCCCTTAAGAAAATGGTCCAGCCGGTAACCCATGTTCTAAGGAACGGTGTCGTGACAGAGGTTCCCACAAAAAACGTTGTTGTTGGTGATGTACTGGTACTTGAAACCGGTGACAAGATAGCAGCTGATGCACTTGTTTTTGAGTTGCACGGCCTCAAAGTTGATGAATCGGCGATAACAGGGGAGAGCATGTCCATAGAAAAGATTGCAGGAGACATGATCTTTTCAGGAACACAGATCGTTCATGGAAAATGTAGGGCTGTTGTAACAGCTGTGGGCATGCAGAGCAGGCTCGGAATGATAGCTGGTATGATACAGGAAAGTGAGGTAAAGACACCTCTTCAGCAAAAGATAGCAGAACTTTCCAAAAGCCTTGCTGTGATCGCTCTTGTTGCTTCAGGTCTCACTTTCATGCTTGGATACTTTACCGGTGCACCTACTGAGGAAATGATGATCATAGCCCTTGCTCTGGCGGTAGCTGCGGTTCCGGAAGGTTTGCCCCTGACCATGACGATCACGCTTGCATATGGTATGCACAGGATGGCAGAACACAACGCAATAGTAAGGAAAATGCTGGGTGTCGAGACACTGGGTTCCACAACGGTTATCTGTACTGATAAGACCGGAACCCTGACAAAGAACGAGATGACCGCTCAGAAGATATACACAGGAAACAAGTACTTTGATCTTACTGGGATAGGCTATGATCCACAAGGATCTCTGTTAAAGAATGAAGAGACTGTGGATCTGGAAAAGAATCCAACTCTTGATATGCTGCTGAAGGCAGCATCATTGTGTAATAATTCTTCCATGGTACAAAGGCAGGGAAAATGGGATGTTGTCGGTGATCCTACTGAAGTTGCATTGATCGTTGCAGCTTCAAAAGCTGATGTCTGGAAAGATGATCTTGATACTGAATATGAAAAACTTCATGAGATAATGTTCACTTCCGAAAGGAAGTTGATGACCACGATCCACAGTAGTGCTGAGGGCAGGATAGCTTTCTGCAAAGGTGCACCTGAATTTATCCTTCAAAAATGCGTATCCATTGAGAGCGATGATGGTGTAAGTGATCTAGGTGAGGGTGATGTTGAAAGGATATTGAGTGAGAACTTAGAGCTTGCAAGTTCTGCGTATCGTGTTCTTGGTATATCATACAGGAAGCTTCCCGAAGGGTTGCCTGTGGAAGAATCAGAGAGCGAACTCACATTCCTTGGACTTGTTGCCATGATAGATCCTGAACGGAAAGAAGCAAAGGATGCGATAGCCCTTTGCAACCAGGCGGGGATCAGGGTCGTTATGATAACCGGTGATAATGAGGAGACTGCAAAGGCTATCGGGAAGAAGATAGGTTTGTCTCCTGATTATAATGGTTCTGTTGAGCAGATGGGTGGAAAGCTAAGACACATCATTGATGATGGGGCCGTAACAGGAAGTGAGCTTCTGACCCTCGATGATGAGGAATTCGATTCTGTTGTAGAGGGTATCAGTGTCTATGCAAGGGTCATGCCTGAGCAAAAGCTCAGGATAGTGCAGGCATTGCAGAACCGTGGTCATGTTGTTGCAATGACCGGAGACGGGGTCAACGATGCACCGGCACTGAAGAAAGCAGATATTGGTATTTCAATGGGTATCAAAGGTACCGATGTTGCAAAGGAATCCAGTCTTATGATCCTTCAGGATGATAATTTCGAGACCATTGTTGAAGCTGTAAAACGTGGTCGTGGTATCTATGAGAACATTGAGAAGTTCACGACCTATCTGGTCTCAAGGAACTTTACCGAGGTGATACTCATCATGCTGGGCATAACGCTCCTGGGATTTGAACTGATACCACTTCTGGCATTACAGATCCTGTTCATCAATTTGTTCGGAGAGGTCATGCCAGCAATTTCACTGGGACTTGATCCCATAAGGAATGAAGTAATGTTTGAAACCCCACGCAAACGAGGAGAAAGAATACTTAAAAAGAGAAATCTGGTACTCATGGTCAGCATTGCTCTGACAATGGGTTTGGTATGTTTCCTGGTGTTCATGTTCTCAGATCCCATGGGCAATATAGAAAGGGCACGTACAATGACCTTCGCCACCATTTTGAGTATGATATTGTTCATCCCGTTCGTGTTCAGGTCATTGACAGTATCAGCGTTAAGCGTTGGAATTTTCAGCAACAAGCTGATGCTTGTAGGAGTGGCCAGTACATTTTTGCTGACACTGACAGTAATGTATGTCCCATATCTTGCTAATATATTCGAGCTTGTAGCTCTTGGGCCTGTGGAATGGGTAATTCCTGTCTCAGCAGCCTTTACAACACTTTTTATTGCTGAAGCGATAAAGAAAATAGTAGCAAGCAGCGGAATATGATTCAATTTAATATCAGAGTAAGTCTAATATATAGATGCACTCAATATAGAACATGTCTGAATGAAGATCTGGAATCCTGTGAGTGAGGTAAAATGAACTATAGATGCCCAGTTTGTGAAGGAAGGATGAACCGCTGGAGATATCCTACTATAAAGAGACACGACAATTTTGGTCGTACACTTGTTATCTACAAATGTATAGAATGTGGTCACGAAGAGACCTATCCAGATCTCTGATATTTTTGTTTTTGTATTGTTGAGATTCTCAGGCATCTTTAAGAAAAAAAGTAGAGATGCCCGAGTTATTCCTTTGATTTTTCCTGAAACTGTTTTACACCATTATGGTGTCGATAAGCTTCAGAATGGAGCAAACACCTGTTCGTGTGGGTGTATGACGAAACCCTCTGATGTGATATCGTATGGGTGCAGTTTCTTACTGTGGTCTGAACCACGCATCTTGAATATCTCGATGGTACGGGTGCGGACCGTTTCACGCATGTCGTAGTGAAGTACAAAGGTACCGTCTGTTACAAATGTCTCCACACCGAACCTTGATGGTTCTTTTTCATTGACGATCTCACATGTCATCAGTGAGGTCAGTCCTATCACTTCCAGTGTCGTACTGAGTTTGAGAAGTTCCACACGGATCTTTGCAGGATCGTGCAGGTAGAAACTGATGGAAGTTGTTGAGTCGACAAGGCATCTCTTAGCATCGATCTCTTCCTGGGTTGCAATGATCTGGTCCATCATGGAGCGGGTATCAAAAGGCCTGACATCGACATATTTTTCCTGTGAAGGAATGCCGATCTTGGTGGAGCATGCGTCGATGATGACAAGCTTGCCTTCATCTTCCAGTGCTTGCAGGTCCCATCCGAACTTCAATACGTTCTCCCTGATCTGCTCAGGTCTTTCTTCCGTTGCGACGATGATACCGTTCTCACCGTATTTTGTGATACCATTATAGATGTACTGGACGGAAAAGTTTGTCTTACCTGCACCGGATGTACCGGATACAAGGTAGGAACGGTCGCGGATAAGTCCTCCTCCGCAAAGTTCGTCAAATCCGGGAACACCGGTCTTGACCCTGTTCATTTCATCTTCCATTGATATCTCTTCAGAGGCTGACCCTTCGAACATTTATCTTTTCACTCCTCATTATATTATTGTGCACGTGGTTAAGATTTGTCAATATGGGACGAATTGAACCACTGATTATTATATGATGCTATGACAAAGTTACACTGTCATTATTATAATAATTAACACGCTGTACATATAAATTTATTGAGGATGGATTTCAATACCCCATTATTGCAGCATTGATAATTAAGATAAAAGTTTGAATGTTGTTCAAATCGACAATTTACGAATTATATTGTGCGATTATTGAAGATTTTATATTAAATCCCACGGTTTTTCTTCGACATTTACCGTTATTTGCATCGATATTTACCTGTGCATTGCGATAAATTGTCTTAAAGAGACCACAAAAGATTTAAAAGCCAATTAACTTATTAGTCAGTTGTAATCCAATATGACGGGATTAAGAGGGTGATGATGCCTCCTTCGGCAATGGACGAAACTTCGTTTTTTGTTGGGGGATTGATATACGTTAAAACGTTTATCTTGATTCTCACTCTTGTATTATTTAAAATAATGGAGGAAAATAATGAAAAGCTTTTTAGCAATCATAATGGCTGCTCTCATGGTACTGAGCTTTGTATCAGTAGCAAGTGCAGCAGACTCCGTCGAAATCAGAGGCCCAGTATTTAACGATACTGACTTTGATGCATTCGACGACACATGGGAAATAAACGCACAGAACTTTGCTGGTTTCTGGTATGATATCGATGACGGCAAGTCCAGTGAAACAATTACTATCGATGCAACAATTGCCAGTGGTTTCACAGATGGTGACAGGAAGCTTGTCGATGACACAGACGCTCTCGTTTACGAAGCAGAGATTCAGACAGAAATCGCACCTGAGTTCAATTTCAGTATTCCAGGCGATGCAAACACAGCTCTTACCTATGAGAAGATCGGTTTCCTTGCAGAGGAATACGTACCTATTGTTACAGGCGATGCATCCATGCTCACCAAACTTCTCATTGATGATGACGAGAGTTACACCATGAGGACCGGTGAGTCCCTCGAACTCGGTGAAGGCTATGCACTTACACCAAAGCAGATCGATGTCGATGGTAACAAGGTCTGGCTCGAGCTCACCAAAGACGGCGAGTTTGTCGATGACGAAGTTATCAGCACCGCTGATGCTGACAAAGCAGACAAGACCTGGTACTTTGACCAGGAAGTTCTCGGTGAAGATGATGTAATTACAGTCATTGTCCACATCGATGAAGTATTCCAGGGTCAGGTCGACAGCCTTTGTGTAGTCGAAGGTATCTGGCAGATCTCTGACGATGCAATGGAAATCGAAGTTGATGATGAATTCGGTAAGATGATCGTCGACAGCATCACAGATACAATCACAATGACTCTTGATGAGTCCATCACCCTCGATGAGGATGACACATACGAACTTATGGAAGACCTCAGCTTTGTTGTCGCAGACGATTCTGACAACCTCAGGTTCTACCTTGCTAAGACAATCACAGAGCCAGGTACCTATGAGGTTCGTGGTAGTGTTGTCGAGAATCCTGCAAACGGTGATGTAATTGTATGGACCGCAAATGGCGAGGAATACTCCTTTGCTGGCTTCTGGTATGATCTTGATGAAGATGAAACCTCCGAAGCACTGACCATAACCGGAGTTGACACCACTGAGAGGAAGATCAATGATGATCCTGTAGAGCTTAACTACACTACAACCATCATCCCAGGAATCGCACCTGAGTTCCCATTCGAATTAGATGATGCAGGAACTCTTGTCGAGTATGAGAAGATCGGCTTCCTCGCAGAGGAATACGTACCTATTGTTGAAGGCGATGCATCCATGCTCACCAAGCTTCTCATGGACGATGACGAGAGTTACACCATGAGGACCGGCGAGTCCCTCGAACTCGGTGAAGGCTACGCTCTTACACCAAAGCAGATCGATGTTGATGGTAACAAGGTCTGGCTCGAGCTTACCAAAGACGGTGAGTTTGTCGATGATGAAGTTATCAGCACCGCTGATGCTAGCATGGCAGACAAGACCTGGTTCTTCGAAGAGGAAGTCCTTGGAGAAGATGTAATCATCATCATTGTCCAGATTGATGAAGTATTCCAGGGTCAGGTAGACAGCCTTGCTGTAGTCGAAGGTATCTGGCAGATTTCTGACGATGCAATGGAGATTGAAGTTGACGATGAATTCGGTAAGTTAGTCGTAGACAGCGTCACAGATACAATCACAATGGATCTCGATGAGTCCATCACACTCGATGAAGATGACTCATATGAGGTTACTGATGAGATCAGCATCAAGGTCGCAGACAGTACTACAGACCTCAGATACTTCCCATTCGTCGAAGTAACAGTCGATGGCGAAATGGAAGTCGAGGAACCTGTCGAGGAACCTGTTGAGGAGCCAGTCGAGGAGCCTGTTGAGGAGCCAGCTGGCAACGAAACAGAAGAGCCTGTTGAGGAACCAGTCGAAGAGCCTGTTGAGGAACCAGTCGAAGAGCCAGCAGATGAGCCAGTACCTGGTTTTGAAGCAGTCTTCGCAATTGCAGGTCTCCTTGCAGTAGCATACCTTGTCAGAAGGAACTAAATAACTAAAATCTAAGAAGGGTGCAAACCCTTCTAACTTTTCTTTTTTTTGTCAAGTTTTTCGATAAATTAAAATACCTATAAGCTTATTATATCTCATTCCAATTCAGAACAATGAGGTATTTAATATGAAAATGAAGGTATTGATGATTTCTCTCGTTGCATTACTTCTTGTTGCAATGTCAGGATGTACAGAACCGGCTGAGCCGGAAGAATCCGTAACAACTGCCGATCTAAGTGTTGATGGGGTGGTTCTGGAAAACATTCCTGAAAGTTTTGAATACCTTGGTGTTCACTCTGTTGATATAGAAGATGTAAAGGCAGACTATGCTGATGTAGATGGTATTGTCCAGGCTTCTGAAGGTATATACCAGCTTGATTCTGTAGACCATTATATTATAGCTGTTGAGCTAGAGGACCCTGAAGCTGCAGAAGAGTTTGTTACCCAATACAAGGATAGCTTCCCGAGTGCAGTAATTGGAAGGTTCGTAACAGATTACTTCAATGGGCATGATGCAACGCTTATCACAAAACATATCACGTTGAATGGTGAGCAGGTTCCACGTTATCATTACATATGGGCCAATGAGAACTTCGTGTTCGTCGTCAGAGGTAGTACTGAAGACAGTGGGACCTTATTGGAACTCGCTGAAGCGACCGGATTCTGATCCGGTCCCTTTTTAAAAATTAAAAAGGACGCAGCTCCCAATCGATACACTTTAATATCACTATGCCCATTTAGGTGCTGCAATGCCCGGATAGCCTAGTTGGTTGGGGCGCCAGACTCATAGGGACTTTTAACCGAGCGTCCAAATCTCCTGAGAAATCTGGAGGTCGCGTGTTCGAGTCACGCTCCGGGCACTTTGCCTTTCATTGCTTTTTTAACATTTCTTTAATTTTGATTTCTGAGTTGTTTATTGTTCTTTGACAACAAAGCATATATTATGCCTTCACGTTAAGTAGTTCCATGAATTTCCAGATCCTGGATGCAGACTATTTCCGTGAAAATGAACGACCTGTAGTACGCCTTTTTGGTAGGTCTGACAATGGGGAGAGCGTTTGCTGTCTTGTTCCGGGATTTGAGCCTTATTTTTATCTTAGTGCATCAGGCGATCTTAAGAAGCTGGGTCAGGAAATAAAGGACCGGTTTGATGTTGTTAAGGACATTGAAGTTGTGGAGAGGTTCGAGCCTATAGGCTATCAGGAAACAAAACAGCCCATGTTAAAGGTCACCACATTCGACCCACGCAACGTTCCTGAGATAAGGGACGAAGTAGCAGGAATGATCGGTGTCAGGGAGATCTATGAAACGGATATCCTATTCAGGAACAGGTTCCTTATTGACAAAGGTTTCAAGGGCATGGGATGGGTGTCCGCCGGAGAAGATGCTGATGTAGCTAAAGGCGATCTGCTATGTGACCATGTCGTAAGGTCTTCAGAACTGACTGAGGTTGACAGGATCGCCAACTCACCACTGAAGTATATGGCCTTTGATATTGAGTGCCTGCCCCATGATGGAGGTATGCCCACTCCCGATGTGTCACCTATCATAATGGTCAGTTTTGCCTTTGAGCCAGCCTACAAGGGTCACAGCACCATTGTGCTTGTCAAGAAGGAGGTGGAAGGGGTTGACGATGACGTTGAGATGTTCACGAAAGAATCAGACCTCCTCAATCGTTTCTTTGAGATCATTACTGAATACGATCCTGATGTGATCACCGGCTATAATATCAATGATTTTGATGTTCCCTATATTGTTGACAGGGTGAACGTCCTGAATGAATCCGGGGCAGGTATCAAACCGATCGTGGGAAGGGACTCCAGAAACTTAAGCTACCGTAAGATCATAAGCCGCACAATGGTATCCATTCCCGGAAGGGTGGTCGTGGATGCGCTTCCACTTATCAGGCAGCAGTTCAGCCTGAAAAGGTACACCCTGCGTAATGTTTCAAAGGAGCTGCTTGATCGGGAAAAGCTCGATGTTGCACCGGCTGATATGCAAGAGCACTGGAACGATAACGGTGAGAAGATCAGGAAGTTCGTCGATTATGCCAGGCGTGACTCCGAGCTTGCTCTTGAACTTTTGCTCGAACTTAAGCTTCTTGACAAGTATATTGCTCTGTCAAGGGTCAGCGGTATCCTGCTTCAGGATACGGTCAGTGGTGGACAGACCAATATGGTGGAACATATCCTGATGACCGAGTTCGGCAAACAGGGCAGGGTAATGTCCACAAAGCCGGATGATGAGACCTCAGCCTACAGGCGCAAGCAGAACGAGAGCCTTAAAGGCGGTGCTGTCCTTGAGCCGGAGAAAGGGCTCCATGAGAATGTGATCGTTCTGGACTACAAATCCCTTTATCCTACTATCATGATGGCTCACAACCTTTGCTACACGACTGTTGTGAAGCCAGGTTCATATCCTGAAAATGATATTATCAGATCTCCTTCAAAAGGAGAATTTGTTAAACCCGATATATTCAAAGGTGTGGTGCCCTCAGTTCTTGAATACCTGCTTGATCAGAGGGTCAAGACAAAGCAATTGATGAAAAAGGCAGGTGATGAAGGGGAATATCGCGTCCTTGATGCAACACAGCTTGCCCTGAAGATCCTGCTCAACAGTTTCTATGGTTATTCAGGCTATGCACGTGCAAGGCTCTACAGCCTCCAGATGGCCAATTCTGTAACGAGCATAGGCAGGGATAACATAGCAAGGACCGAGGATATTGTTTGTAACAGGATCGGTACTGTGGTCCTCAGGGACAATGCAGCCTATCTCACAGACGAGGCCGGTGAAATCAGGGAAGGCGATAAGGTCGTGAAGCTCTCTGTGGCCTATGGAGATACGGACAGTGTTTTTGTCCATTGCAAGAACGATTGCGATGAGGAATTTGCAGAGGATGAGTTTTCACTTGAAGATTCAGCACTGGTGGGAAGAAAGGTTGCAAGTATTGTCACAGCATCATTGCCTGATCCAATGGAACTCGAATTCGAGGCAGCTGCCAAGCGTGTCCTTCTGGTAGCCAAGAAAAGGTATGCACAGTGGCTCTTTGAGCCGACGAACGACGGTTGGAAGGACAAGATAAAGGTAAAGGGCCTTGAAACGGTGCGCCGTGACTGGTGTGAGCTGACCTCAAAGATGCTCAACAGGGTACTGGAACTTGTGCTAAAGGAAGGTGACATTGACGGCTCCGTTCATCACGTGCGCGAACTTGTTGACAGGGTACGCAACCTGGATGTTCAGAAGGATGTCGATATTGTTGAAGACCTGGTGCTTACAAAGAGCTTCTCAAAGTCTCCGTCAAGCTACAAGAACAAGCAACCCCACCTTACCGTGGTGGAGAATATCGAAAGGCGCACAGGTGTGCGGCCTTCCATTGGTGAGAGAATACCTTTTGTCATAACCGCAGGCAAGGGTCTTTTCGTAGATCGTGCAGAGGATCCTGAATATGTGCGTGAGCACAATATTACACTGGATGTGGACTACTATATACAGAAGCAGATGTTGCCGCCTGTGGAGCGTATCCTTGGGGTTTTCGGGGTTGATGTGGCCACACTGAATCACGATTCAAAACAAAAAGGGCTCTTTGATTTTGATACCTCTTCCGAGGAAAAGGTCGAGACCGTCAAGAGGGTTTGCAGGACAGGCGAACAGCCTTCCCAGCAGGCGGACCAGAAAACGCAGAGCTCACTCTTTGATTTCTGAAAATTAAGTTCAAGGTTAAAATTGAAATGGTTTAAAGTAAACCTGACCTTTAAACCTTTTTTTTAAAAAATAAGTAAAGAAAAAAAGATCAGAGCTGCACGTAACGTGCAGAGTCTCCGAGATCTTCTTCTATTCTGAGTAACTGGTTGTATTTTGCAGTACGCTCACTTCTTGCAGGAGCTCCTGTCTTGATAAGGTCAGCACCTAATGCAACGGAAATGTCTGCGATCATTGCATCTTCTGTCTCAGCGGACCTGTGGCTTACCACAACGCTGTATCCGTTGCGCATTGCAAGGTTTGCGGCATCTAATGACTCTGAGATCGTACCGATCTGGTTGATCTTGAGAAGGAGTGCATTAGCAGCATCCATTTCAATACCTTTTGCGAGGCGGTTCACGTTTGTCACGAACAGGTCATCGCCTACAATTATGGTGTCCCATGCTTCACTTGTAAGCGCTGCAAAGTCCTCGAATGATTCCTCGTGGAATGGGTCCTCGATGGAAAGGATCGGATATGTATCGACCAGTTCAAGGTAGTAGTCCACAAGTTCAGCAGGTGTGAGCATGTTACCGTCAATGGAGTATTTTCCATTTTCAAAGAACTCTGATGCAGCAGCATCAAGTCCGATAGTGATTTCGGATTCGGTGTATCCTGCTTCATCAATAGCACTCACAAGGGCATCCAGTGCATCGGCTGTCATGGAGATATTTGGTGCGTAGCCTCCCTCATATCCGACGTTAGTTGCGGAGCCACCATACTTATCTTCAAGTATCTTGCCCAGTGCATGGTATGTCTCAGCTCCCATTCTCAGGGCATTTGAGTATGTCTCAGCTCCTTTTGGCTGGATCATAAACTCCTGTATGGAGAGATCGTTACCTGCATGTTTTCCACCGTTAAGCACGTTCATGGTAGGTACAGGCAGTGCGAATGCATTGGTTCCGCCAAGGTAGCGGTAAAGCTGCATGCCAAGGGAATCGGCAGCTGCTTTTGCAACAGCCATGGAAACACCAAGGATCGCATTTGCACCAAATGTCATCTTGTTGTCAGTTCCATCCAGTGCGATCATCAGCTCATCGATCTCACGCTGATTTCGAACGTCCATTCCCAGCAGCTCTTTTGCAAAGGTCGAGTTCACATTTTCAACTGCATCAAGTACGCCTTTTCCATTGTAGCGGTCGTCCTTGTCCCTGAGCTCAAGTGCTTCGTTGCTGCCGGTAGATGCTCCGGAAGGTACGCTTGCTCTTCCGAACCCGTTTCCGGTGTAGACATCGACCTCAACGGTAGGATTTCCTCTTGAGTCCAGTATTTCTCTGGCATGTACTTTTTCAATTGTATACTTTGCTTCTTCGCCTTTGTAGCTCATGTTTTCCACCATTAGAACGTTCTATGAACCAATCGTACATTACAGTATATATCGTTACCGCATTTGTTCTTTTCAGGTTTTTGAACGTATAGTTTTCTTATATAGTTGTACGCAACAACAGCATAAATTTATATTGATAAACGTAGTATTATTATTTCTAGGGGGTCAAAATATTACTTTAATGGATGATCGTGGATATGAAGTAGCATCCCTTTTGCAGAGTATTGATGTTCCGAGGATCGAAGCCCTTTCAATCGCCTGTCTTTTCAGTTCTCCTGAACTGAGCTCGCAGGACATTGAAAAAGCTACAGGCTTGAGACAACCGGAAGTAAGTGTTGCCATGCGCTCGCTCTACGAACGCGGCTGGATCGATGAAAGGGATGATAAAAGGACGAAGTGCAGGGGAAGACCTGCAAAATATTATTCCCTAAAAGTGGATTTTGCAGATATAATCAAGGTCTACGAATCCAGGATACTGAAAATGAACGAAAAAAAGTTAGAGATCATTGATGATCTCCTGAAAATGGATTTTTGATCTGGATTAGTCAAAAATTCCGGATCTTGTTATCCGGCTACTTAGAAATTAATCGGGGCAAATCCTTTTGCGGCATCGAACGCACGGACTGCATCCATTCCGGATATTTCCAGTATGAAAACTTCCAGTACCATGAAAGCCTCACTTTCACCGCGCAGACATCCGACATTCACATTATCGCCACGACCGGCAGCAGTGTGAAGGTGTATCTTCGGCTTTCCTTCCTCTGAGAAGATGTTTCCGATGCCTATGACCTCATGAGGTTCGGAGTAGTTCGCCCACATGGGTTCAGGCGGAATTGCATTCTCTTTCGGACCGACAACAAGGTTTGCTTTGGAAACCGCGCCCAGCAGTATGAAGGCTGCGGATGTGATCTGTTCCTTTTCAGCAAGTCCTTCGAGTTCTTCAAGCAGGTCCTCTCCCGTGTCTATCCTTACGGTAAAGACCCTTCCGATGTTACCTTTACTATATTCCATATTTCCACCGTTATTAATTATCATTGAATATTTTTCATCTACTGAACCTATGATACGGTTGTTTTTGTGATCATGTTCAGTCCATCAACGCCCTGACTCCAGAACCATCGGCAATCTGATAGTGATTGCCTGCAATGAGCTAAGAATAAAGCAAAAAAGTTAGGAATATCCCACAAAGGGATATTACTTGTGTGTTAATAGCCAGGTTCAAGACCTTCTATCTGGGAAAAAGCCTTATCTATGCCTTTTTCCTCCTCTACCCTCGCCTTCTTTTCACGCTCCTGATGTATCGCATCCACAGCAACAGAATAAAGGTTCTCAAGTTCTTCTGCAACTTCAAGTGTAAGCACTGCAAGTACCTGAGGGGTTTCGCCTTTCCTGACAATGATACCTTTGAAGACGTGGCCAACAGAAGATGAAAGCTTTTCAACTTCGGTAGAGATCTCATCAATGCTCAGGTATGACTTGTCTCCTTTTATGATCACCATTGCCCTGCTGCCTTCCTTGTATACATCAGTTGAGAACAGGAGTCCGGATGGTGATACCGCTTTCTGTATTGCTGACTTGATGGGTGTCCCTTTATCAGCTTCATAGAAACCGATTGTTGCAACTCCTGCACCACCACTCATAACGGTCTTGAAGTCACCAAGATCAGTAACCATCATCATCTCGCTATCCAGTGCATCGATCAGGAACAGGATACGCTTTGCTATCATATCATTGATGGTGTTGTATGCTGACTGCACGTCTCCGCCCATCTGCTTGAGGAACTGGTTGTCAGCAAGGATTATGCCGTCCACACCACTTTCACGGATATCTTTCAGGCAGAATGCTGCATTCTGCAGGTAGAGTGTCCCCTCTTCCCTGAATGGAAGGACAACGATGGCATATATAGGAAAGTCATAGTTCCTTTTGAGCTCTTCAATAAGTGGAGGGGTGAAGGATGAACCTGTTCCTCCGGATGCGGATGTGATCACAAAACCGATATCGAAGTTGCCTCTTTCCTCAACCTGACGCATTATATTGGCTTTGTTCTCTTCAAAAACATGCTTGCCTACATTGCGGTTTGCACCAACTCCATGAAGGTGGGGAATATGGACCCTGTCCTTTGCTTTGGTGAACCTCATCTCTTTCAGGTCGTTCATTGCAGTGTTGATGGCGATTGTTTCAACATTGCTCTTGTATTTCTGTTGTGAGTAGAACTTTGCAAGTTTGCCTTTACCACCAAAAGCCTCTTTGTTTATCGCATCAAGGATACGGTTACCACATTGACCATTTCCTACGATCAGTATATTGAGCAAATAATTCCTCCAAATTTAATCTCTCTTGAAACCTTCATGTATGAAGTAATGATGATCAGTATTTGTATTGCCTGGAACGGTAGAAGATCCATCCTCCGATTGCAAGAATGATCACTAACGGGACCGCGTATACATATAATGGCTGTTCGAAAAGGAAATCCGTATCTCCTCTTGCAACGGTCAGCGTGTTCGTTGTGAAATCCCCGCTGACAACTTCCGATCCTGAGCTTCCGGCATCATACTGGTATGAATACTCTGTAGTGATTGTGTATGTTCCCACTTCAGTTGGCTTGATGTTGTATTTTATCTCTTTTTCCTGGTTGAGGCCGAAGTTCTCAATATACACTTTTGGTACATTGTTGATCATTTCGATGTTATCACTGTTGCTTTCAAAATCAAGTCCTTCGGGTACCTGGATGTTCAATACGACACCGTTTGCAGATGCCTCCCCGATGTTCCTGACATTGATAGTGACCTCGACATCATCGCCTCGTTGTACGCTTCTAGCATTCATTGTGGTAGAGAACTCGAGCTCCGGAACCTTTTCTTCACCTGTGACCGTTATTACAGGTCTGTTCGAGGTAGCCTGTGGGAAGTCCAGATCTGCTTCATTGGAGAATGTTGCAGTGGTTGGTTTCAGTTCAAATGTACCCGGTTCATTTGCCTGAAGCTTGTAGAGGTAGATGGTCCTTTCCTCATACTTGTCTATTGACATCGGTCCGGCCTCTTCAAGAGTTATCTCCTGCAAGATGAACCCTGCAGGCTTAGGATCGGTGAATCGGACATCTGTAGCCATTCCGTCACCGTCGTTCCTGACCATCACTTTGATGGTGATGACCTCTCCCTGTTCTACAGTATAGGAACTTATTTCCTTTGTGATCCTCAGCTCAGGAGTACCAGAGAACTCAGCCTTATCATGACCGCCATCGATCACTTTATCCAGATATACTGCATCATCATCATCGATGGTGATTGACATTGTTGCACGAGGTACCATTCCTCCGAGTACACTATTTAGTGTAAACTCGATCGTTCCTTCTTCCACCTCAAAAGAGTACGAATCCTCCTCATTGAGCATTTTGTCGTGGATCAGCTCATCCTGGTCATATACTTTGAACACACAGGTTCCGGCATCCACAAAGACCTCTGCTACATCAATAACAATGTTATTGATCTGGTATCCGTCCCCTTCTTCTATGCTCCCATTGTACAGGATATCTTTGGCAGAAGCGTTCGACGTGAAAATCAAAGCTACCATTGCTATTGCCACTATCGTCACAAACAAATTTTTAGACCGAAACATAATTCCCTCGACGCAGAAGTAAATTGCTATTTATTAGTATTTTATAGTATATACTCTACCAGCATCAATACAATATGAGAATCCAATAAATAGTTTGTGATAACGGTTTTAATGATCTGTGTCCATGAATTCAAGACTGACATCGGTCCATTCCGCTTTGTGAACCAGTGAACCCACAGATATCACATCAACACCGGTCTTGGCATATTCTGAGATGTTGCTAAGGTTTATGCCTCCGGAGACCTCAATGATAACGTCATCCCTGACACCTTCGTGCTTCAGTTCTTCCAGTGTTCGGATCACCTGGCCCGGTGACATGTTATCGAACATGATGATGTCAACACCCATTTGTGCTGCTGTGATCGCATCTTCTGCTGTCTCAACCTCCACGTCGATCTTCTGCGTGAAGCCGCCCATTCTTCTGGCAGCTTCAATGGCATTCTCAAGTCCCATGGCGTTCCTGTGGTTGTCCTTGATCATGATCGCATCTGAGAGATCGAACCTGTGAGGGTCTCCTCCCCCTGCAATGATGGCAAGCTTTTCGAACTTTCGGATACCCGGGGTTGTTTTCCTGGTTCCGGCTACCTTTGCGTCTGAATATTGTCTGACCGTTTCCACATATTTGTGTGTCTGCGTTGCAATTCCGGTAAGGTGTCCCAGGAAGTTCAGTACAAGGCGTTCGGCACGCAGTACGGCTACAGAATTCCCGGTTACTTCAAATATTGCATCCCCCGCTTTTATCTCGTCCCCGTCAACGACTCTGGTATTTGCCTGGATCCCGAAGTATTCCATTATTTTCTGTGCAACTTCTGTCCCTGCGACAACACAATCCTCTTTTGTAAAGATCCTTGCACTGACCTCTTTTTCAGGCACAAGGGTGCAGGATATGTCGTTAGCTCCCAGATCTTCACTGATGAATCGTTCTATCTCACAGTTCAGTATCATATTACCACATATATTAATGCCTCAAGAGGTTTATATGCTTTTAGCGTATTTGGAAATACCATGGTCGAACCTGCAGGTCGACTGATATCTTATAATCATAATCCATAATATGTCCAGGGAGTTCAGAATGCTAAAGATCGGAGTGTTCGGATGTGGTGCTATCGGTGCCGAACTTTGCAAAGCTATCGATTCAGGCCACATTGATGTCGAACTATATGCAATATATGACCGACACGAACAGGCAACAGTTGATTTGAAAGACAAGCTCAGGAACACTGATCCGAAGGTTCTTGAGATTGTAGATATGGTAAAGCACGTTGATCTTGTGGTAGAGTGCGCTTCGCAGCAGGCTGTCTATGAGGTTGTTCCTGCTGCCCTCCATGCAAAATGTGATGTCATGTCCATAAGTGTGGGAGCTTTTGCTGACCAGAACCTTCTAAAGACCACAACTGACCTTGCAAAGGAGTATAACTGCAAGGTGTATCTTCCTTCCGGAGCTATCGCCGGTCTTGATGGTCTCAAATCTGCATCTTCAACCAGTATCTATTCAGTTACCCTGACAACCGAGAAGCATCCAAGAAGCCTTGCAGGAGCACCTTATATCATCCAGAACAACATTGATCTGGATGCCATAACAGGAAAGACCGTGATATTCGAGGGGATGGCAACCGAAGCCGTCAAAGCTTTCCCTGCCAATGTCAATGTCGCAGCATCGCTTAGCCTTGCAGGTATCGGGTTTGACAGGACAAAGGTCAAGATCGTTGCAAATCCTGCTCTTTCAAGGAACATTCATGAAATTAACGTCGAAGGTGAGTTTGGAAGTTTCACAACCCGTGTGGAAAACGTCCCTTCACCCACAAATCCGAAAACAAGTTACCTGGCGGCCCTGTCAGCGATCTCCACATTGAAGAAGATCGCAGATCCTCTTCAGGTAGGTACATAAGATCCCTGAAAAGGACACAAAGTTTTAATCTCTATCCCGTTATTGTAGGCAGGTCCATCCGGGATTATCAGACCAATTAATGAGTCTTGACCGGAAAGAAAAATGAAAAATCAAGTGATCATATGCAGGACAGGCAAACCATCATCAATAAGATCAAATCGTTGAAAAAAGAGCGCAATGCTGTGATCCTGGCTCACTGCTATGCACGCAATGAGGTTCAGGACATTGCAGACTTCGTAGGTGACTCCCTCGGCTTAAGCCAGGAGGCGGTCGATCAGGATGCTGATGTGATCGTATTCTGTGGTGTAAGTTTCATGGCTGAAAGCGCTGCGGTCCTTTCCCCTGAAAAAACGGTTCTCATGCCGGATGCGGATGCGAATTGCCCCATGGCGGCCATGGTGGATGTACTCTCACTTCGTGAAATGAAGAAAGAACACCCTGATGCAATGGTAGTCTGCTATGTGAACACCAGGGCTGATGTAAAGGCTGAAAGTGATATTTGCTGTACATCGGCAAATGCTGTCGAAGTTGTGAACTCACTGGATGCTGATGAGATCATCTTCGTTCCTGACAAGAACCTTGCAGCTTATGTGGCAGAGCATACTGACAAGAAGATCATTCCCTGGAATGGTTACTGCCCTGTACACAACCAGATACTTGAAGAAGACTTAGTTCAGTCCATGGACGAACATCCTGATGCTGAAGTCTTGGCACACCCAGAGTGTCGTTCCAAGGTACTTGAGGATTCAGACCATGTGTTCAGTACCACAGGTATGCTGAAGTATGCAAAGGATTCCTCATGCAATGACTTCATCATTTCCACAGAGCAGGGAATAATGCACCAGCTGGAAGTTGAGAACCCCGGAAAGAGGTTCTATCCTGTTTCAAAATTTGCTTTCTGCTCTGACATGAAGATGATAAACCTGGAAGCAGTACTGCGTTCACTTGAGAAAATGGAACATGTGGTGACTGTTCCTGAAGACATTCGCCTTGGTGCAAAAAGGTCTCTCGACCGTATGTTAGAGGTCAGGCGTAGCAGGTAACTTTGTTTGAAGAGGGAATAAAGATGCGATCCTATCTTGAGCTGATGCGTGCCGGCAATTGTGCAATGGCAGCCTTTGCAGCACTGGTCGGCGTCATGATAGCTTTCAACATTCTCTCATCGACAGGATCATCCGCATTATTTTCATTTTATGATACTGCTCTTGTATTCCTCATCGTCTTTTTCGTGACAGGTGCCGGTAACGGGCTTAACGACTATTTCGACATCGATATAGATACGGTGAACAAACCCTCCAGGCCGATCCCCTCCGGCAGGATCTCCTTGAGAAGTGCCCTGTACTTTTCACTCATGCTTTTTGGTGCAGGGGTCGCAATGGCATTTCTCGTAAATGTCCTCTGCGGGCTCATTGCATTGCTCAACTCAATTGTTCTCATACTCTATGCAAAAAGCCTGAAACGCACACCCTTTTTTGGGAATGCTTCGGTGGGCTACCTCACGGGTTCAACATTCCTTTTCGGTGGAGCGATCTTTGGAATGGAAGGTCTTCAGGCAGTTGTCATTCTTTTCCTGCTGGCAACCCTTGCTACCATTGCCCGAGAGATCGTAAAGGACATCGAGGATGTTGAAGGTGACGAAAAGGAAGGAGCAAGGACATTACCGATCCTGATGGGATCAAAGAAGGCATCCTATGTGGCTGCAACGTTTGGTTTAATTGCCATGCTTGCAAGCCCTGTCCCGTATCTCCAATCGATATTGAATGAGAGATATCTCTTCGTGGTGGCAATTGCAGACATATTCTTCCTAATAGCTGTCTACCAGATACTTGGAAAGAATGATGCTGCACGCTCTTCAAAACTGTTCAAGTTTGCAATGCTCTTCGCACTGGTCTCGTTCATTGTTGGAGCCTGACAGCTCACTTTTTGTCTTTGTCGTTCCCGTTACTACCTGAAGGTGTGTGCTTGAGGTATTCCTGAAGCATCATGGGGAACGTTGTTGCAGGCACGTAGCGGACTCCAAGCTGCTCTGCCCATTTCTGTATCCCGTAGTCGCTTGCCACAACCGCAGCGTCCAGCTCCTTTGCAAGCAGCAGGACGTCAATGTCCGGAGCGCTGTCGAGGATACCATAGCGCAGGGCTGAACGATACTTGTTCCTGAACTTTCCTACAATTCCCCCGACAAGCTCACGGTCTATGACATTATCCACATCATAGCCGGCATCAGTTTCCGGATTTACCGAAAGGCACTGAACGGATGCCTCCCTGATGGCGTCTTCAGCCACGTTCATACCTTTATTGATACGCTCGCGCATATATGCCACATATTCGTGGAAAATATGGGATGGTATCTTCACCTCATGTCTGTCAGGTGCTTTTTTGACAAGCCAGGTATCTATTTTTGCAATGACCTCCGCATCACAGTCGTTGTTCTTTGCGAACTCATGGAGTTCCTTGTATACGGATGGGAACGGGACATAACAGCTGATCTGTAGATGCAGTCTTGCTTCAGCTATCAGTTCCAGTATTGCACGCATCCCCTCACAAAGTTCATCGATCCCCATCATTTCCCTTGTCTGGAGATCGGTCAGAGCGCTGGTGTCTATTACAAATCTCTGCCTTAGCGTTGTTTACTCCCCCTGTTATGATAAATATCTGTATCCGGGAACTTATTCCTTTTTCCCTCAGTTACTGCTATCTTCAGAAGCCGGAGACCTTGAGAACATACGGGCGGTTTTCACATATATCTCCATTTCACTGCCGGATGTGGATGGCCTGACACGTGACAGCGCTTTCCTGAAATGGGATCTTTGAAGCACGATCCCCGAAGCCGCTTCCTGTACTTCTTCCTTTGTCATTTTTGGCCTGATGTTCTCCCTCAATGCCATCATTGCAGCTTCCCTGCAGACGGCCTGGATGTCGGCACCGACATAGCCTTCTGCCATATCAGCAAGTTCGGAAATACTGATGTCTTTGGAGAGTGGTTTTCCTTCAAGATGAATATTGAATATCCGGATACGTTCCTCCTTCTCAGGTGACTTGACATAGATGAGCCTGTCAAAACGTCCGGGCCTTAGCAGTGCAGGATCGATGATGTCCGGGCGATTGGTGGCAGCTACTATCACAATGTCCTTCATTTCCTCTATGCCATCGATCTCGCTGAGTATCTGGCTGACAACACGTTCTGTTGCCTGTGAGTCAAATCCCATCCCCCTCTTTGGGACCATTGAATCGAGCTCATCGAAAAAGATAACCGTCGGAGATGCCTGTTTTGCTTTCCTGAAGGTCTCCCTTACTGCCTTCTCGGACTCTCCCACGAACTTGCTGAGAAGCTCAGGTCCCTTGATGCTGATAAAATTAGCCTCACTTTCGTTTGCAACAGCCTTTGCAAGGAGTGTCTTCCCGGTTCCCGGCGGTCCGAAAAGCAGGATCCCTCTTGGAGGAGCAGTGTTGATGCTTTCGAACATCTCCGGGTATTTCAGTGGCCATTCCACAGCCTCGATGAGTTCCTGTTTTACCTGATCCAACCCGCCAATGTCATCCCATGTGACATGCGGGACCTCCACAAACACTTCCCTTAGTGCAGATGGTTCGATATTCCGGTGAGCGTCAAGAAAATCAGCTTCAGTGACTTCCAGCTGTTCCATTATCTCAGGCGGGATCTCCTCTTCAATGCTTATCATGGGTAGCATCCTGCGAAGGGCATGCATTGCTGCTTCCTTGCACAGCGATGAGAGGTCTGCACCTACGAAACCGTGGGTCATGTCAGCGATCATATCGAGACGCATGCCCTTTTCTATTGGCATTCCCCTGGTGTGAACGTAAAGTATCTGCAGCCTTCCACTCCTGTCCGGGATCCCTATCTCGATCTCCCGGTCGAAACGTCCTCCGCGGCGCAATGCCTGGTCAATGGAATTCGGTCGGTTGGTGGCTGCTATGACTATAACCTTCCCCCTGCTCTTCAAACCGTCCATCAGTGAAAGCAACTGGGCAACGACCCTTCTTTCCACTTCTCCCACAACATCGTCCCTTTTCGGAGCGATGGAATCGATCTCGTCGATGAAGATGATGGATGGTCCTTCCTTTTCCGCACCTTCGAATATCTCACGTAGCTTCTGCTCACTTTCCCCGTAGTATTTTGATATGATCTCGGGACCACTGATCGGTATGAAGTTTGCCTCACTTTCGCTTGCAACAGCCTTTGCTATCATTGTCTTGCCTGTTCCGGGAGGCCCGTAGAGCAGTACACCTTTTGGAGGGTCCACGCCGAGCTTGTCAAATAGCTCCGGATGACGCAGTGGGAGCTCTATCATTTCACGCATCAGTCCCAGTTCCCTCTTCAGGCCACCAATATCCTCATAGGATACTTCTTCACTGGCATCCGTTTCTGCAGTTGGCTTATCCATCATTATGTGAGTTGTGCGGCTCACGACCACAGGACCCTGGGGAACAGTGGATCTGACTATCAGGGTGATGGGGTTGTTAACGGTCTCTATCCTTATCTTCTGGCCTTTTTCCAGAGGTCGTCCTTCCAGATTACGGTGTATGGAGCGTGATAGTCTTTCCTGGGGGAAGGCGCGTGTAGGCGCAAGGGTTATTTTTTCAGCTTCCTTCTCAATGACTCTCCTGACGGAGACCTGGTCATCTATCCCTACCCTTGCATTGCTTCTCAGGTTACCGTCGATGCGGATTATGCTCTTCCCTTCATCATCAAGGTTTGCAGGCAGGACCCTTGCATAGGTCTTTTTCTTGTTCTTACTCTTGATCTCGATAATGTCACCGCTTACTGCTTCGATCTTCTGCATAAGGTCGTTGGAAAGCCTGGCAATGCCTCTTCCTGCATCACGATGGTTTGCTTCTGCAACACGGACAATAAGGTCTTCTGACATATTGATCACCTGTAGTGGAACATCAAAGGAAAGGCAGTAACAGAGCGCTAAGAACTGCAGGATCCTCTACAGATTAAAATCGACGGTAATAGTATAAATAAAAGATGATGCAGTAGTGCTACTGCAAAAAGAGGATTATGTGAGACCTATCAGATCTCACTCTTTAATTTCTCAACAAGCTCCTGTCTGATGGTAGTGCTGCGGTCTCCGCCACAAACAATTCCACGCACACCAATGATGGTAGGCTGGATGCGCTTCAATGCAGGAATGTCATCGAACTTAATGGTACCTGCAATTGCGGTCTCAAGTCCGCGGGAATGTGCATCATTAACGAACTCGATGAGGTCATCTTCATTCATGAACTCGAAGGTGGAACGTCCGTCCTTGACACCGGTATCGACCATTACAAGGTCCACACCTGCTTTCTCTCCGATAGCAGGGAGAAGTTTCGGATCGATGGAATCGATACGCTCGTAGTCGGAATATCCGCAGGCAACGACCTTAACATTCATTCCCTTTACAGATTCGGCGATACCTGTCATCATTTCAAATGCCTGTTCTTCGGTCTTTACGTCGTAGAGTCCGACCTTCACATAGGTTGCACCAGCAGATGCAGCTCCGTATGCAGCAAGTGCTGCGGTACCTGGCTTGAAATTGAAGTCACCGAGTGCGGCACTGATAGGCTTTTTACCCTCGATTGCTTCCTTTACATCCCTGATGACCCATGGGAAATTTGCACCCAGTGAACCTTCCTTTGGATTCTTGATATCAATTACATCTGCTCCGCCGTTGAGTGCAGACATTGCTTCTTCAGTGTTAATAGGACTTACCAGTAATTTCATGTATTAGCCTCTTTTTTATAAGATGAAAATAAAGTATCGATTAAATATGTTTCGAACTGTGTTTGTATTTGATGTATATAATCATAATGCTGTCCATGCTCAGGGCGGGGATCGCCGGAAGTACCGACCGGTACATGAGTTCAGTTCCATATGCACAACATCGGACCCTGTGGAGATCGTCCAGGACCTGAAGCCCAAAGAGGTGTATATTGCAGACCTTAACCGCCTTCAGGGTCAGGGAGTGCCTGATATCAACTTTGATGTTATCAGGGGTGTTTCAGCACAGGCTGAGACCATGCTGGATGCGGGAATTACTTCTTTTGAGGACATTCTGCCTGTGATTGACCTTGCAGCTCATCCGGTACTTGGTACTGAGACTGCTTCCCTGGACACTATCTCGAAGATAGCTTCGGAGTATCCTTCCAGGGTCAATGTGAGCATTGACAAGAAAGATGGTTCTATCCTGTCATCCGATTCTTCAATGCCCGCTGATCCGTTCGAGATCGTAGAACTTCTTAACGGACTTGATATCAATGATGTGATCTTCCTTGATATGGATATGGTGGGTACCTCTGCAGGCTTCGATGCACAATTCTTAAGTCTTATAGCGGATGTTTGTGAACACGACGTCCTTCTTGGCGGAGGCGTAAGGGGTTCAGAGGACATCAGGCAGCTTGAGGACATTGGTATCAAAGGTGCACTGGTGGCTACGGCTTTGCATAATGGCTCTATCCCTGTTACAATGTTACAATAAGAGGTTCCTATTAAGCGGATCATCCTATCTACGAAAAAAACTGGCATAACTGGTACTAACTGACAATTACTGACAATAACTTGTACTGACTGACAACTACATATCTGGTGATAATATGGCAGAAGATAATGAAAATGTTTCTGAAGGCGAAGAGTACATGGAAATAAAGATGGCAGGCGGCTGGTATCTTACCATGACACTCGCAAAAAGTGAAAAGTATGATAGCGAATATGTTGAGGTCGCAAAGGAAAGAAGTGGTCAGAAAAGGAGCCGCTTTAACCTGAACCCTAAGTATGTACGCCAGCTTGGCGAGACCCTCATCAAGTTCGCTGATTCAAACGGTCTTTAACTTTCGATGATCGATGTGATTGCCTGCAACACATCGTTCTCTATTTCTTTAAGTTCCCTGTCTGTATCTATTATTACGAACCTTTCCGGCTCTTTCTCTGCAAGCCTGAGGTAGTTCTCCCTTACGCCGCTTAGAAGGCCGATCTTCTCGAACTTTGTCTGTTCCCCTCTTTTACCACATCGCTGAACCGATATTTCCGGATCGATGTCAAAGAGTATCGTAAGGTCCGGGACTACCGTCCATCCTTCATGGATCTGCTGTACCCATTCCATTGGGTTCTCGAACCTGTCCCTGAGGGTCACGCCCTGGTATGCATACCTGCTGTCCGAATACCTGTCCGAGATGACGATCTTCCCCTCCTCAAGTGCAGGGCGTATCAGGGTTGCGATATGGTTCGCATGGTCCGCAGTGAACAGCATCAGTTCTGCAAGGTCGTCAGTATCTGATTCAATGGCTTTGTAGACGGCATCCCCTATCCAGCTTCGGGTTGGTTCCCTTGTGAACACTGCATCTGAAAAGGCAGGATGGGAGTTCAAAAAACGGGTGACGGTGGATTTCCCGGATCCATCGATACCTTCCAGTGTTATGAGCTTTCCTTTCATGAAGGTCAGATGTACTGCTATATTCTTAACTTTATGTTCTCTTAACTTCTTATTAGCTCATTCATGTCCTTGAGGTATCCTCGCTACCGCACTGAGGGCATGTTATGGGGAAGAAATTCGGATCTGCCTGAAATACAAACTCACAAACATTGCACCTGAAATATACCATTGACTGATCAATATCTTCCATTTATCTCACCTTAAATTCTGTTACCTTAATATTTTAGCAGTTATACTAATCTTGAACAACAAACAATATTAATATACCGCTGTTCCAATAATAGCACAGGCAGGTATTGAAAATGACAAAAATAGGAGTTATACTGCGCGGAAAATACGGGTCAAGGCTTGTGGAGACCGTGCGTTCAAAGACAGATATGGAGGTCATCGCCGCCGAGATTCCCACATATCTTCCGGATTTCATCGATGAGCCGGATGAGTTCTTTTCCACGCTGGACTTTGATATGAAAGTGTTCGATGCTGACATTATTATCACTTATTCCCTGCATCCTGATATCACTCCTGAAATAGCACGTATGGCAGGCAAGGCAGGGGTGCGTGCACTGATAGTGCCCGGAGGTGCCTCAAAGGCTCCTGTTAAGGAACTGGAAGATATTTCGAAAGAATATGGCATCTTTATAGAGGTAGATGAGATCTGCTGCAATGTAGAATCCGATCCCTCAACGGACGATTTCACCTGCTTCTTTGGAAACCCGGTCCTTGATGTTGAAATAAAGGATGGCAAGGTCTCAAAGGTCAATGTGATCCGTGGTGCACCATGTGGGAGTACCTGGTACATGGCAGAATCCCTTGTTGGAACCCCGATAGGAGAGGCCGGACCAAAGGCAGGCCTACTGGTGTCCCAGTATCCTTGCCGTGCTGTCAGGGGGCAGATGGGTGGAATTCATGAGTCTTCGGAACTACACAAACAGGAGATCGAAGCGGCCATAAAGCGGAAACTGGCTTCTTCCGAAAATTAAAACAAAATAACGTCAAGTGAAGTAAAGTGAAAGACATCTCACTTTTTTAAAACAAAAAGAAAAGGTCTGCAAGCCATAAAGACTGCTCTTTTGATCATTTGTTCTGAAGTTTCATACGGTGTCCGAGGATACACTTTCCGCCGCGATGACCTCCAAGTGGGTTGAAAGTGGTTCCCAGGGAGTTCATACATCTGGCCATGACAGCAGCTCCTCTTGCAAGACCGTCGTCTACGAAAACAACATTCTCCTCGATCTTGCTGTTCATGCCGAGCTCTTCCATGTACTTCAATGCCAGCTTTGCCTTGTCACCACTGATACCGGCACGTCCGGTGATTCCAATGGCGGTTTCGGGAAATACAAGTCCTTCATCTTTTGCGACCTTCACCAGACGGTAGATCACCTGGGCCATGACCTCATCGATCACTGCGAAAAGCACTTTGAGACCGAATTTTTTGTAGATCTCGCCGCCTAGCATTGAAAGCTTGTCCATATCGGATCCATTATCTCCGACATCGCATCCGATAAGCACAACTCCGATTTCATTTGCAGCCTTTGGGTTTACAGGAACGCTACCATACCTGTTCCGGCTTTCCGGTACTTTTTCTATGATGATATAATCGAGGACCTTGTCTGCATATTCCCTTATCTTTTTGCCCTTGAGCATCAGTGTAAGCCTGTCAGTGTGTATGTCCTTAAAGACATCAAGAGCAGTACCAAGCTTGTTATCAACAAGGTCAGTACCTTTGAGAAGCGCATCCGGTATTGCTCCTGCATATCCGCAGAAGTTTCCGATAGTCTTTGCGTAGGGTTCATCATGGCTGATGATCCTGCCATCAAGGGTTGTTCCGAAGTCCATGGAAAGGCATGGGTTACGGAAGTCAACATCCACCCATTTGGCACCTTCCTTGATACCGGCGGTCGCAAGTTCTCCTTCCATCTCATTGGCAACGATCTCAACACCTGTGGCACCGGTAGGTGGCAGAACACTGGCAACAGCCCCGTCAAAGAAGACCTTGTCGAGTTTGGTGTGCTTCTGGAACTTCTCAGGAAGGTTTTCCACGTTCATAGGGGGTGTCATGTTCTTTGGTGGTACTCCTGCAATCAGACATCCTTCTGCAAGTGCCTTGATGAATTCACCTACTTCTTCGGGTGCATCGAATCCGGCAACAACTCCTGTTGAGCGAACAACAAAGTTCACGTCCTTTTCGATGTCAAGGTGAGCCTGTTTCACAGCTTCCACAAGTGTGTCCTTTACAAGTTCGGCCACGGATTCACGTGTCAGTTCTACGCCGTTGAGGGTCTTTCCAAAGACCGTTTCCTCAGCCTTCGGAGGTCTGACATCTCTTGTCATCCTGACCGTCTTTGTGACGTGGTAAGTCTTTCCTTCATCCATATTGGTGGCTGTCAGGATACACTTGGTTGTGGTGTTACCGACTTCCACTGAAGCTACGATGAAGAAAGGTTTTGAGCTTGATTTCAGGTCAAGGAGCCTGACCCCGGGATTTGCTGCAAATCTTGGTTTATGTGCCATTGTATCATCTTCCGGTAATTATCAGATAAATTTGTTCAGTCTTTCAACAAGCTGTTCTTTCTGGAGAGCACCTACTATCTGTCCGGCCGGCTTTCCGTTACTGAATACAAGGAGAGTGGGGATGGCCGTGATGTTGAAATTCCTTGCAGTCATCTGGTTCTCATCAGTGTTCAGTTTGGCAAAAACGATCTTGCCCTGCATTTCCCTTGCAAGAGCATCGATAACAGGTACCAGTTTCCTGCAGGGTCCGCACCATTCTGCCCAGCAATCGATGACCACCACAGGGTATTTTGATACAAGCTCATCAAAGTTAGAATCTGTAGCATGTAAGGGGCTGTCCGGGAATGACCTTGACTCAAGGTTACTTTTGATCTGTTCCAATCGTTGTTGCCTGATCTTTTCTAAATCATCCATTGTGCTCACCTGGCCTGTTTGTGAGGACTGTCCTAAATTTTATAATAACATTAATATTTGATATGGTATTATAATCTACCATATACTTTTGGGCGTATGCAGATTAATGTTGTGAAATGATTTAAAGTTTTGTATGGTTTTCCGTAAATTACACAAAACCATCTGAACATATTCACGATGGCTGTTTCAACAACACTTACAATGATCGGGCACGGTGACCTCATGAAAGACAGGGCTGAAAAAAAACAGACGGATCGCTCACTCTTTGACCAGAAATGTGTAACATGTGGTACATGGATGGTAAGTACGGAAAACAAAGTGAATGAAGTTACGACCATCACCTATTCCTGCCCTGAATGCGGGCTTACATATACGGTCGACAAATGAATGATAAGGCTAATTGGTCCCTGGACCAGCTTCTTGAGACCGACCCCTATGATCTTGAGAACCTCGTGGCTTCTCTTTTTCGCAAAATGGGCTATAAGGCAGATGTAACTTCACGTTCAAAGGACGGCGGAGTGGACGTGGATGTAAAACTTGAGCATTTTGGTCTTTCACATCGCTGGCTTGTCCAGGTAAAACGCTATCTCAATCCCGTAGGCGTAAAAGAGGTAAGGGAATACAGCAGCCTGCGGTACCGGGAGAGGGTCGATGGTGTTATAATTGTCACAACTTCCACTTTCACTGAAGATGCATACCGGGAAGCTGCAGAACATAATGTGAAACTCATCGAGGGGCAGCTGCTTGTTTCGATGCTCAATCACTATTGTGGTGATGCTCCATGCGTCGTTTCAGGCGGGGTCGAAAAGAAAACCACACCCTCAGGAGGGGTTGTTCTCAAGACCGGCGAATCTGTTCATCTCAGGGAAGCTGTAAGTGTTGACAATAAGCGCCTGAACCTTGTAATTACGAACAGGAACATCTACTTCGAACAGAACTCAGGCGGCCTGTTCTCTAAAAAGCAGGAGATCTCACGTCGCATAGAGGTAAAAGACCTTGTTGGGTTTTCACGGTCAGGGAAGGACATCCTTCTGGTGACAGGCAAGAAGAGGTTCGAGGTTGTCCGGGTCCGTCCGAAGGATATGGCTGGTGTCCTGAATGTCCTTGAACAGCTTAGGACCGATTATATGAGGGGCGAATCACTTCTCAGGCTGGAGCAGGTAAAGAACGACCTGATAATTCTGACCAATCGCAGGCTTACTACCATTTCATCAGGGGAGAAAGAAGGAATGGAGCTCAGGTTAAAGGATATCGTTGGTTCGGAAGTAACGGGCTCGGGGATGTTCAGCAGGCAGAAGCTTGTTATCTCTGAGGTACGTGAGGGTGCAAAAAAGCATATATTTGAAGTAGCTGATTCCAGGGAATGGAAAAATGAGATAGATCGGGCTGTGCGTTCAGCCTGATCCTGTCTTGTAAGTGTATTTTTATTGAAGTATCATTTTGGGAAAAGGCCTCTATTTTTCTGGTATGCCAAAGCCCTTGTGATGAAGATCGCAACAATGCCTATGGATATTCCTAAAAGGATGACCATAACTGCATTTCCTTCATCTGCATAGTTCATGAGACTGTTGAAAAGGAAGGCAGTGATCAGTATTCCTGCCAGAATGATGTAGACAATCGGGGCCTTATAGAATTTTTCAATCATATTTCATCGCCACCCTCTATTTTGTTATATCCTATTTTACTGTTGTCCATGATCAGATGTCCGGATGTTCTTCAATGGGAGTTCGTTTCAGAATTCCATCAATATATTCTATCTTACGTATCCTTTCGATGGCCATGAAATCGAATATGAGTTCAATATCATTTGGGTAGAAGCTGTTTGCATAGATAGGATGGTAGGGCTGCATGTCCTGCTGAGCCAGATAGAACATGTTTTCCCCGAAAAAAACGATTGACCTCAGGTCGTATTTCTCAAAGGTACTGATTACGAAATCCTTTGACATCGGAGCAGTTGCAAATTCAAAGTCTATCCCGGTCATTTCAATGGAGGCTTCGAATCCGGGTTCATTTCCTGTTCCTTCCATTTAGCCTCCTTTGAACACTTATATCCTTTCAGTCCTCGTCCTCACAGAGATCTGTGTGAGGGTTCATGTCACAACCGGTACATGGCAGGCACATGGTTTTGAACACATCTGCACGTAGTCCATTCTCATCCAGTATCTTCCGAAGCAGCCGGGTAAGCTTAAGAAGCCTTTCCTTTGAAGGCCTTTCAATGAAAACCTCGCCTTCACGCAACGGATGCTTGCTTGCAGGTCTGAGTATTGGTACCACTCCCAGGGAGACCAGTTCCCGGATACCTTTCTCTACGGCTTCATCTGTTTCACCAAGTCCGATGATGAAGTTGGAGCAAACCTTGTTTTTCCCAAATATCTCAACGGCTTCCCTGAGGGCTTTCAATATCTCCTCCATATCCTGTCCGGCACAGACCTTCCCGTAGAGTTCCCTGTCCATGGTCTCAACGTTGTACTTGATCTCGTCAACACCTGCCTCTTTCATCCGCCTGTTGGAATCAGCTGTAGGGTAGACTGCAACACCAATGGGTACGCCATATTTTTTCACAGCATTGACGACTTCCATGGCCCTTTCAAATTCCTTTTCCACTGATTCATCCACACCGGATGTGATGGATATGGCTTTCATCTTACCGGTGGCATTTGCATCCTCTATGAGTTTCAGGACCTCTTCAATGGTCTTGACCTTGCCGTCGAGCTTTGGGACAGGACAGAACTTGCAATCGAAGATACATTTCTCTGTCATGTTTATGTAGGCCTGCTCAGGGCAGTGGATCAGTTCGTCTTCGATCTGTCCCCTTACGATCTCTTTGCCATCTCTCATTATGACGATCTCATCACCGTCTGCAACTGCTTTAAGGGGTGAGTCCTTGTTCAGGGCAAGCCTGACCCTCTGTTTGCCGGACCGGAAGAAAAATGCTGTCTTCCCGGCTCCTGGTCCCGCGGTCGGAACGGTTATTTTTCCCAGCAGGGACGGTTCGATGTCTAGACTGCCTACGGCTATCAGTTCGGCTTTTGTTTCTGGTTTCATCAGTGTCTCCATCTTTTTCCGGGTGTCAATTGGATTAAATTTTTTATAGCTGACAGATTGTCATTTGCCTATTATATATGCTTCTTTCCGGTAGATTTTGCCACTTTTACAATGCTCTGTCAATCATTGTTCTTGCGCATTGATAGTATGGCTGCCAGAAAAAGGACGAATCCAAGTCCCCATAAAGGTCCCCTCAGGGCCAATCCTATAGTGATGATCGTAAAACCAAGTGCCAGGGCTATCTGCTCATTTGATGAACTGTTCGTTATGTTGGCCCTGCCGGTGGCAATGAGATAGGCAGAGATGATGTACAATATAGATGTGATCAGGTACAGTATCCCGATGTAATATTGCTGGTCAACGATTATCATTGCTCCGGCAACTATCAGAAAGGCAATTGAAGCAATTATAAGAAGTATTTTCCAGATTCTGTTCTGGTCGCTTTTTGGTTTGTTCCGGTTCTCCACAACAATATGTTGTTTGATGATGCTATAAAAGAATTTTTAGTACTATCTCTATTGCTAATCAGATGATCCTTGAGCTAAAAAAGAAAAAGTTCACAGGATGAATATCAGAATTGAGGGGATCAGGAGGAAAATTAAAAGGAGGGTAAAAGAAAGGCTTTAGAGCAGCCTTTCCAGATCCTCGTCGACGGTTGTGTTGGGTGCTATGTTGAAGTTCTCAACAAGGACGTTGAGGACGTTCGGGGAGACGAATGCAGGCAGTGTCGGACCAAGTGTTATGTTCTTAACACCAAGGTAGAGCAGTGCAAGCAAGACAAGGACTGCCTTTTGTTCATACCATGCGATGTTGTATGATACCGGCAGCTCATTGATGTCATCAAGTCCGAAGACCTCTGCAAGCTTCTGTGCGATGACCACAAGGGAGTATGAATCATTACACTGTCCTGCATCGAGGACCCTTGGTATCCCGTCGATGTCTCCAAGGTCAAGCTTGTTGTAGCGGTATTTTGCACAACCTGCTGTGAGGATGACAGCACTTTCAGGGAGAGCTTCAGCGAATTTGGTGTAGTAGTCCCTTTCCTTGTGTCTTCCGTCACAACCTGCCATGACCACGAAGCGTGTGATCTTTCCGCCCTTGACCGCTTCTACGATCTTGTCAGCAACGGAGAGGGCTGCACTGTGGGCAAATCCTCCGACAAGGGTGCCATCTTCCAGTTGTTCCGGAGACTTACACTTCTTTGCCTGCTCAATGAGTGCAGAGAAGTCCTTCGCACCGTTCTCGTCAGCATCGATGTGTTTTACGCCATCAAAACCGACAATGCTTGTTGTGTAGATCCTGTCAATGTAGCTTTCCTTTGGTGGAACGATACAGTTGGTTGTCATCAGTATGGGACCGTTGAACTTCTCGAACTCGCTCTTCTGTGCCCACCAGGAACCACCATAGTTTCCGACGAAGTTGTCATACTTCTTGAATGCAGGGTAGTAGTTTGCAGGCAGCATTTCACCGTGGGTGTAAACATCAACGCCTGTTCCTTGAGTCTGCTTCAGCAGCTGTTCCATGTCCTTAAGATCATGTCCACTGATGAGTATTCCCGGATTTTCCCTGACGCCAAGGTAGACCTCGGTGGGTTCAGGGTTACCGTAGGTGGTAGTGTTTGCCTCGTCCAGCAAAGCCATGACCTTTACACCGTATTCCCCACATTCGAGGACCATTCCGACAAGGTCGTCAACTGAAAGCGTATCGTCAAGTGTTGCAGCAAGCGCTCTTTCTGTGAATGCAAATATCTTGTCATCGCTGTATCCCAGGACGTTTGCATGATGGGCATAGGCTGCAAGACCTTTAAGTCCGTAGGTGAGCAGTTCTCGCAATGACCTGATATCTTCGTTCTGTGTTGCAAGGATTCCGGTGTTGGTTGTCCTGAGAACTTCAGGTGTTACAATAGCAGCAGCAGGGATCTCAAATCTGGTCTCCGGATCGGACATGCCGAGTGTGGCCTTGATCTTATCACCGAATGAGATGTCCTTTGCTTCTCCGAGGTCGATGTTCCTTGTGACAAGATTTCGCTTGACGCCATCTCTTATTTCAAGTCCTTCCCGGATGTATTTCTGGAAGTCTTTTGCGCTGAAGTTCACATTAGTGATGGTTGAGAAAAGTCCGTTCATGATGAACTGATCCACTTTCTCATCGGTGATTCCGTTCTCACGTGCCTTTGCATTGTAGTATGCAATACCTTTTAGTATGTAGGTAAGCTGGTCCTGCAGGTCTGCAACTTCCGGTTTCTTTCCGCAGGCACCTGCTTTGGTACATGCCTGACCATTCACAGTTTCTTCACATTGATAGCAATACATTGTTTTTTATCTCTCCTTTTTTGTGGGGGGTGCTCGAATATAGTATCTTTAGGATATTTAGTAGATTAATGATACTCGTATATATAGTCCCAGTTTCTTGTTCGATACCTCCTCAAAAAACAATTCTTCCGGAAGTAATGTTTTGTCCTGCGTGAGAACCTATTTATAGAAATGAGCAAATTTACCCGAAAATAATCTCATTCTTTGTCCTGGAGCAAACATAATGATCCCCCCTGAGATCCTTGTAACCTTTTTCGGTCTTGCAGCAGCTGCAACCTGGGGTGCTGCGGATTTTTCAGGCGGTTTTGCTACAAGACGAGCCAGTGTCTATTCGGTTGTCATAATCACACAGGCTGTGGGTCTTGTTCTTCTTCCATTTCTGGCGGTATATTTCTCGGAAGACTTCCCTCCAATGAGTGGCATGTTCTGGGGATTTGTTGCAGGTGTTTCAGGAAGTGCAGGTCTTCTGCTACTATATCATGCACTCTCCAAGGGCAAGATGGGAGTCGCAGCGCCGATCTCTGCGGTTGTAACCGTTGGCCTGCCTGTGATCTACAGCATTTTCAATGAAGGGCTCCCGGCAGGATATCAGATAGCAGGTTTTGTGGTAGCTATTGCTGCCATGTGGATGATCAGCAGTACCGGTGAGAAAAATGAGATAAAACGACAGGACGTTGTCTATCCGCTGCTTGCAGGGGTAGGGTTTGGAATTTTCTTCATATCTGTCGACCTTTTCAGTGAATCCGCGGTCTTCTGGCCACTTACGGTTGCAAAGGTCTCTGCTGTCATCGTTATTCTTGGATTTGCCCTGCTGAAAAAGTCAGCAAGTTTACCTTCAAAAAGCGTTCTCCCCGTAATAATTATTTCAGGAATTCTTGATGCCAGTGGCAATCTTTTCTTTGCACTGGCTTCCCAGGCTGGCAGACTGGATATCGCAACAGTTGTTGCATCCCTGTATCCGGGAAGCACGGTGCTGCTTGCATGGATCGTTCTGAAAGAGCGGTTGTCTTCAATTCAGTGGATCGGGGTTGTGCTTGCTTTGGCAGCGATAGTATTGATCTCTTTGTGAGTGTTGAAGTTTTTTGTTATTACTAAACCACTTAGTTAGTTTCAAAGATAATACTAATTATCCAGATGCAATATTATTTATACTCAAAATGCCAACATAGTAACAAGGTCTGTGTATGGGGGTTGCAGATTGGGTCCTCGTGGGGGTTCTCAACAACGGTCTCCATTCTGCTGGCATGCATTGACCCGGTTAAAGAATATAATGTGTAAATATTTGGGGACTGAAGAATATGGCAGATACAACTGAGAATATAGTAGATGCATATAAGTACGGATATCTTTTGAGTAACATGGTCTTATACAAACCACAGGTTGGTATAGACCCTGCAGTCGTTTTTTCTTCGATAGTGAACGATGACGGTACCATCAAAAGAAGGCGCCTTTATCGTATCTATTCCGGGCATGGGTATAACCGTCATAACTGATCCCGGAAAAGCAGCTTAAAACATCTAAATTTTTGAACAAATGAGGTCTAAATATGGATAACAGAACTTTACTCTATGTACAGCCCAGCGCAGAAGAATCTTCTGCAATTGCATTTTCCATCAGCATTGGTGCAGATGGCAGAATTGATAGCAGTAACCTGTTAAAAATAGATATGGACATGCAGGATGACTCCTGAACCTCCATTGTTTTTTAAGATTCATCCTGTGAAACCATCCATTCAGGGATTCTCCTGAATGGATATATTTGTCTTTTTCTATTTTAATTTCTATTGCTTCCAATGTTACTTCGAACTGGCTTTTTTTGGTAGTCCTGGCATCACAGTTCTGCTGTAGTTATCATATTCCGGCTAAGAAAATAAAAGATCAAAAACGAAAAAATTAAAGTAGAAAATATCAAAAACTGCAGTAATTTAACTGTCCTGTAGGGAAGCTTGTCTGCCCTGAATTAAAAATACGTTAGGGGGGCTTTTCAGGATCCTCATCGATCTCGACAAAGGAAATTGAGATCGTTCCCCAAGGTGAGCTCGAGAGTTCCAACCTGAAGTTTGAACTAAGTCTCATACGTACCACCTTCCTTTATTCCCAATTAAAAATTGGTCATACTGGTATTTATATATGACCATTAATAAAAATAGCATACTAATCTTTACATGTATATTTATTGTTTTATTTAAAATTGCTATCATTTATGATGTCTTATGTGCCCGATATTCTCAAAAATCAAAAATAAACATCTAATTAAAAATAGTTTTAAAAGATGTGGTTTTACGCATTTCCAATAGATCTCCTCTGGAAATATGCTATGATCTTCCAATTCCTTTCCATATTTATTTTCGACTTGCAATATCTGCCCTGACTCAAAATGGCTTCTGCGGTTAGGAGGTCAGATAGATCCTGTCTTGCTGTAGTTCACACCTAATTTCTCCACAAGTTCAGCCATGGCATTGAGGGCTTCATAACCCTGTAAACTGATCTGGTATTCACCTCTTTCACCACGCTGCCTTATCATTCCTTTGTTCTGGAGTTTTTCCAGATGGAAGAGGAGGTTCCCACCGCGGAGCTCTGTGAGCTTTGAGAGTTCGGTAAAAGTCTTTCCTTCCTCATACAGTGCCTTCAGGATACGGATACGCACTGAACTGCTCAGAGGGTCCCCTATCAGGTTGGCAACCTTATCTTCATGGAGGTTCTGAACCTGCAATTGCATGTTGCTCTCGTTCTGGTAGACTCCTATTGTCTGTAACATTCCCACCTGCTGATCGAAGTATCCTTCAGCCTTTTGTATACAGTTGGAACAATGGTCGTATGGTGCCATTTCTCTTAATTTTTCAAAACCCTGGCGCATCTTTTCAATATTTTCCCCGGTGATTTGGTCATTTTTGGTATAGTCTGCCAGCTCTTCAAAAAAATGAACTAAATGCGGAATACATTTTGTCTGCATAGGACATTCCTTCTTCTCGTTCCCGATGAGTTCATAGGCATTCTCCAGGGATCCATTGACCATCTCCACAGCACACTGGTTCCTGAACTCATAGAGCAATGAATTGGTCTGGCTACCTGCAACTTCCCCCCTGAAACGGTTCAGCTCACTACGAAGCCCGGAAATTTCCTCATGAATCAGGGATATTTCTTCTACGATCAGTTTCTGTTCGGTCATATTTTCACGCTCTTGCAACTGTTTTTCTCTTTTTCAGTTAGAAATGTGTACTTTGATGAGTTTCAGTATATTTTTGTAACGGTTTTCTATATTAACATGCATGTATTAAGTACCTGTGGTGATCAACATGGTAACAATTACAGAAGAAATGAAAGAAGCGATCAGCACAATACAGGTATTCCCTGTTGCAACTGCCTCAAAGGACGGTGTCCCAAACGTTGTTCCTATCGGTTTTGTCTCATTGGTCGATGACAGTACTATATGGATAGCGGACAACTTCATGAAAAAGTCCCTTTCCAACGTAATGGAGAACCCGAAGGTTTCTATCTATATATGGGGTCCAAAAACAAAAGGATCTTTCCAGATCAAAGGTGATGTTGAGTTAAAGACCAGCGGACCGGATTTCGAGAAGATGCAGGAGATCGTCCATTCCAAGATGGCACAGGCACCGGCAAAAAGCCTTCTTGTGATGAAGATCACAGATGTCTATGACTGCTCTCCGGGTCCCAATGCAGGAGAAAAGTTGCTTTAAATACAACTTGTGTTCCTGTCTGTCTTCACAAGGGTCCCATAATATCCTCTACTGCACATCCCCTCCCTTGTGGAGTTCTCTCTTTTTTCATCTTTTCCTTATACCCCACAGCCAGATACTGTTGACCTGCCCTGACAACCCAACATATTAATATTAAGTACTTGATTTCTATCAGTCATATTAGAACACACTATGTTATTATCCCAATTATCTGAGGAACCTAATATGATCACAAAAGACGAGGTAGAACACGTAGGATGGCTCGCCCGCATCGATATCGATGATGCGGATGCTGAGGACTACGCTGTGAAGTTAAGTTCTGTACTGGATTATTTCGGTCAGCTGGATGAGGTGGACACCGAGGGTGTCGAGCCTACCTATCACGTGGCAGATATCATGAACGTCTTCAGGGAAGACGTTGTCACACCATCCCTTGACCAGGAAGATGTGCTTGCGAACACTGCATCCGAGAAGGATGGCTACATCAAGGCACCGAGGATCATTTGAGGTGGAATCATGGCTGAATGGCTGAGCATATCTGATGTTAAAAGGAAGATCTCTAAAACCTCTGCAGAAGAGGTTACCGCTGCTTATCTTGAAACGATCGCAAAAAGCAGCATCAATGGTTACACATGCACCTATGACGGTGCTATTGAGATGGCAAAGGAAGCCGACAAGGGCGAGGGTGAAGGACTTCTCGCCGGTGTACCTATCGCTATTAAGGACAACATTTCCACAAAGGGACTTTCTACAACCTGCAGTTCAAAGATACTGGAAGGCTATGTCCCTCCCTATGACGCACATGTGATCGAGCGTCTGAAAGCAGAAGGAGCTGTCATACTCGGCAAGACCAACATGGACGAGTTCGCAATGGGCACATCTACAGAATCAAGCTGTTATGGTGTCACATTGAATCCATGGGACACTGAAAGAGTGCCAGGAGGTTCATCCGGTGGCAGTGCTGCTGTTGTGGCAGCAGGTGAGGCCCCGATCTCACTTGGTTCTGACACAGGCGGTTCTGTCCGCTGTCCTGCCGCATTCTGCGGTGTTGTGGGACTCAAGCCAACATACGGAGCTGTTTCCCGTTTTGGTCTTATCTCCTATGCTAACTCCCTTGAGCAGATCGGTCCCATGGCAACATGTGTTGAGGACATCGCCACTGTAATGGATGTCATAGGAGGGTATGATCCCCGTGACAGTACTTCCATGGACAGGGAAATGAAATATCGCGATTCACTTGTTGATGACGTAAAGGCCCTTAAGATCGGAGTTCCCGAAGAGTACTTCGGTGAAGGCGTGGACGAAGGCGTCGAGAAGGCTGTTATGGATGCTATCGGCAAGTACGAGGAAATGGGAGCAACATGGGAGAAGGTCTCCATGCCTCATACAAAATATGCTCTTGCAGCTTACTATACCATTGCTATGAGCGAGGCATCATCCAACCTTGCAAGGTTTGACGGTACTCGCTACGGCCCAAGATATGATGGTGAGAATTGGCATGTAATGGCTTCAAGGACACGTGCCGAATGTTTCGGAAAGGAAGTACAGCGCAGGGTGCTGCTTGGAACATATGCCCTATCTGCCGGATACCAGGACAAGTACTATCTCAAGGCACTGAAGGTACGCACCCTTGTCAAACAGGATTTCGAGAAGGCATTATCCAGTGTGGACGTCCTGATGGGACCAACAATGCCAATGCCTGCGTTCAAGATCGGTGAGAAGGTAGAGGACCCACTGTCCCTGTACCTGAGCGATGTGAACACTGTCCCGATGAACCTTTCCGGAGTTCCATGCATATCAGTGCCATGCGGACTTTCCGATGGATTGCCTGTTGGACTGCAGATCATAGGAAAACAGTACGACGAAGCTACTATCATGCGTGCAGCATATGCCTTCGAACAAAATACCGATCACAATAAAGCACGTCCTTCAGAGGTGATCTAAATGGTATACGATAATCCCGATGGTGTAATGATCGGACTTGAGGTCCACGTCCAGCTGAACAAGCTTAACACCAAGATGTTCTGCGGATGTTCTACAAAATACCACGATGCAGAGCCAAACACTCATGTATGTCCTGTCTGTCTTGGTCTTCCGGGTGCATTGCCTGTGATCAACAAGAAGTCAGTGGAAGCTGCCATGAAGATCGGACTTGCACTTAACTGTGAGATCGTGGAGCAGACACAGTTCCACAGGAAGAACTATTACTATCCTGACCTTCCAAAAGGTTTCCAGACCACCCAGTATGATTTCCCTATTGTCGGAAACGGTAAGATCGTCATTGAAGGCGAGGACGGGGAGCATGTGGTAAGGATCACCCGTGCACACATGGAGGAGGACCCTGGTCGTCTGATGCACATGGGAACCATTGAGAAGTCCAAGGGAACACTTATTGATTACAACCGTTCCGGAATGTCACTTATCGAGATCGTTTCCGAGCCTGACATGAGAAGCCCGAAAGAGGCCCGCAGGTACCTTGACAAGCTGAGGAATATCCTCGAGTATCTGGATGTGTTCGACGGCAGCCTTGAGGGTTCCATGAGGGTGGACTCCAATGTATCCATCATGGGTGGCCAGAGGGTAGAGGTCAAGAACATTTCCTCTCACAAGGGAGCAGAACGTGCCATTCTCTTTGAGATCATGCGCCAGAAGAACCTTTTGAGAAGAGGTGGAAAGGTCGTTATGGAGACCCGTCACTTCGACGAGGCAAGGGGTGTAACGATCTCCATGCGTACAAAGGAAGAGGAACACGACTACCGCTACTTCCCTGAACCGGATCTGGTTCCGATGAGGGTATCTGACTGGGGACCTGCTATAAAGGAAACCCTTCCTGAACTGCCTGATGCAAAACGTGACCGCTTTGTCGAGCAGTATGGCATCACCGAGATGCACGCAAAGGCATTGACATCTGACATTCGCGTGGCAGACTTCTTTGAGGTAGTCGCTTCAAAGGTCGACCCCCGTGCAGCAGGGACATGGGTTGCCGATGTGCTCAGGGGTGAGCTCAACTACAGGGACCTTGCTATCACTTCTTTCGCAACCGATGATATTGTTGATATCATCAACCTTGTGCTGGAGGAAAAGATCACCGAGAAGAGTGCGGTGGATGTTATCAGGACAGTCCTTGATGAAGGTGGAAGTCCAATGGACATCGTAAAGGAGAAAGGTCTCCTTAAGGTCGAAGGTGATATTGTGACACAGGCGGTCTCCGAAGCTATTGCAGAGAACGATGAGGCTGTTCAGGACTACCTTGGAGGAACTGAGAAATCCCTCAATTTCCTTGTAGGCCAGGTCATGAAGAAGACAAAGGGCCGTGCCGATGCACGCCAGGCCCGTGAGCTGCTTATTGCTGCTCTTAAGGACTAAGGCTTCGGTCTTGTCCTTCTTACTTTTCTTTTTCTTTTTCCATTTTTCTTTTGCAGACTCTTACATTCTTTTTTGTGACCAGGTTATATATCAAAATTAATTAATATTTTTAAAACAAATTCTCTATTACCGTATCACAAATGGTACGGTGTGGCAGTGAGTCAGAAGGTAGGAATGCCATTGGGAGTAAGATCCCATGACCATACAAGGTTAATCTGGCATTTGTAAACCTTTTAGGTCGACCTGAGATGGGGAGAATCGGGGCAGGGTCGCCCGGAGAGGTCGATAAGATGGCCCCTGATCACTGCCATTAACTCACTTTTCTATTATTGTTGTTCTCTCAGCCCGGGCTTTATTTTTCATCAGTCTTAATGGCTTATCTGGAATGCATCTCTTGCTATTGTTCTTCCTCATCTTCTTCTGTCTAAGAAGCTCATCTTCTTTTTTGGAAATGTCATCCCCTATCCCAAAACAGTTATATGTTTTGAAATGCATGTAGCCAGCCTGTATTGCTGATAACTATCAGTTTCAAATAACATATTATTATACTATTAATCAAGGTGAGAACATGGCAAGATTTCCAGAAGCAGAGGAAAGGATCCTTAACAAAAAGATCTGTATGAAATGCAGTGCACGAAATGCTGTAAGGGCAACAAGGTGCAGAAAATGCGGTTACACTAACCTGCGTGTAAAATCCAAGGAAGCAAGAAAGAGCTGATCTAAAAAATGAAAGTGGAAGAGTACCTCAACGATATCGCAGAACGCGAAGGTACAGTTCACTTAACTCTTATCGATCCGGCATCACAGCCCCCCGAAGTTGCTGCAGATATTGCAAAAGCTGCAGTGGAAGGGGGTACCGATGCTATCATGATCGGTGGTTCCACTGGAGCCGGAGGTCTGGCACTGGATCAGACCCTTTTGAAGATAAAGGAACAGACAGATGTTCCTACTATTCTTTTCCCGGGAAATGCCGGCGGCTTAAGCATCCACGCAGATGCCGTCCTTTTCATGAGCCTCCTGAATTCCCGTGACATCAACTATGTCACTACGAATCAGGCAATGGGGGCTCCACTTGTTTACAAGTACGGAATAGAACCCATTTCCATGGCATACATTATAACCGAGCCCGGAGGAACTGTTGGATGGGTGGGCGATGCAAAGCTCATTCCCCGCAACAAGCCGGAGCTTGCAGTAGCTTATTCCCTTGCGGGAAAATACATGGGAATGCATTATACCTATCTTGAGGCTGGCTCAGGCGCAGACCAGCCGGTGACTCCCGCTACCATTGGTGCGGTAAAACACGTTCTCGGAGACAATAAGCTGATCGTCGGTGGTGGTATCCGCGACGGTAAGACTGCAAAGATCTGTGCAGATGCCGGTGCTGATATGATCGTTACCGGTACGATCGTCGAAGAGACCGAAGATGTCAGGAACAAGATCGAAGAGCTTGTATCAGCTATCAAAAGATGATCCGTGGATGCTGTTGGGGGTTTAATTATGCTCAGAGTTTCCGATATTGTGAAAGATTATGAGACATCTTCAGGCGATATACGTGTCCTGGATGGAATCAGTTTCGAAGTATCCAACGGTGAGATCCTCGGTATTACAGGTAAGAGTGGTAGTGGAAAAACAACCCTTCTTAAGATATTAAGGGGCGTTGAGCCTTTCAATGGTGGTAGTATCGAGCTTGACGGCTCAGTGATCACAAATGATTCGGTAGATGGTTCTAAACTTCTTGGCAGGAATACGGCTATCCATTTCCAGCGTAATTTCGGTCTCTGGAACGGCCCGGCCATCGAGAACCTGATCCGCAGGTTGAACAGCCACTATATTGGATATGAGGGCCTTCCTGAACCGGACGCACCCCATTATGACGAACTCTATGAGCGTTCCATGGCATACATGCGACTTGTGGGCCTTGAGAAAAAAGCTCTCCATTCGTCCAATCTACTTAGCGGTGGTGAGAAACAGCGTTTGATCATTGCCCGCCAGCTTGCTGCCCAGTCGCGACTTTTACTTCTTGACGAGCCTATGACCATGACAGGTCCTGATACCAAGCAGGAGATCATGGATGTCATCCTTCAGCTTAAGGACAGGCTTAATATCCCTATTATCGTGGTATCCCACCTGCCGGAGGTCCACACATACCTTGCAGACCGTGTCATCTATCTCGAGGATGGAAAGGTTGTTGAAGATGGTGAACCCGAAGTTGTCCTGAAAAACTTCCTTAAGGACCTTAATCCAAAGGAAGAGCTATCAGAACTAAAGGAAAAGGTTCCCTGTATCAAGGCAATTAACATCTCTAAGAGGCTTGCGCTGATACGTGTGGGTGAGGTCCTGAACATAAAGGACCAGTCCCTTGAGATCAATAAGGGCGAGATCGTAAGTTTCATTGGTTCATCGGGTGCAGGAAAGACCACATTTTTGAAGATCATGGAAGGCCTGAAAGAGCCAAAAGAGGGTGAAGTTGCCTACTACCATGAAGGCGAATGGGTGGACATGTCCAGTTTCACAAAACAGCGCCTTGACCTGTGGAGAAAGATCAGCATAATGCACCAGGAGTTCTCTCTTTCCCCTCACTCGACCATACGCCAGCAGATAGGCTTCAGGCTGAGCATGAAAATGCACGGTGCACTTGAGCATGCAAGACAGAAGGCAGAGGAACTGAACATTTCCGATGAGATGCTGGATATCATCTACAAGCTCCCGGACATGGGTGAGGATGAAAGGACACAGTCGCTCAACCAGATGCGGCTTTCAATGGATATCTTCCCGCAGTTGTTCCCTGGTGTGCTGAGCACTGATGTGGACAAGTATGCAGGTCCTATCTTTGAAGCACTTGATCTTCCACTGGAAGTGCTTGACAAGACAACCTACCAGATAAGCGGCGGTGAACATGTCAGGGCCTACATAGCACTTGCACTGGCAACATCTCCTGAAATACTCATGCTGGATGAGCCGTTCGGTGACCTTGATCCTGTAACATTAAGGGATGTGACCAATTCCCTGAAGAGGATTAATGCAAAATTTGGTACGACCATTGTGCTTGTGAGCCATCACATGGACTTCGTAAAGGAAGTGGCACACAGGGCAGTCCTTTTCGATAACGGTTCCATCATTATGGATGGCGATGCAAGGGAAGTATGCCAGAAGTTCATCGAAATGAGTGGCGCAAGATATCTCGAGCACACCATCGAAGAGCTTGCATCTTAAGCGATCGACATTGAAAATGGCTTTTATGTGCTTTTCCGCTATTCTTTTTTAAACTATTTTTCATAAACTATATATCCTAAAAAAGTTAACCTCTATTAAGGGAGGTTTAATTTTGATGATAGACACTATGAAGAAGTTAGGACTTTTTGGCCTTGGTATGTATGCGATCACTGAAGAGAAGATCGATGAATACGTAAAAGAGCTTGTTGAGAACGGTGACTTCAACAAAGAGGAAGGCAAGAAGTTCGTAGAGGACCTGCTTGAGAGACAGAAACAACAGCAGGAAGACCTCGAAGATAAGATATCTTCAAAGGTCCAGGATGTATTTGGTAAATCTGACCTTGCTTCTAAAGAGGAAATTGAGGCCCTTCAGAAAAAGATCGAAGATCTGGAAGCGCTGTTAAAGGAAAAAGACAAAGAAGAATGATCCTTTGATCATTTCCTCCATTTATTTTTGTAAGGTCCAAATGACCTTTTATTGCTAACTTAGGTTGCCATATAGTATCTAATGGCAGGCAGTATGTCGGATGGTTTCCAAGATAGTACGCAGGTATTCCATAGTGAAACGCTATGGAGTTATCATTGATACACTAGTCAAGTACGGCTTTGGATACTTCGTGGACCAGATGGGCATAAGGTCCCTTGGTTCTCTTCGGTCCCGGTTCAAGGACCGTTTAGGCAGAGGGCATGAGCCCAGAACAGGTCCTGCAAGGGCACGTATGGTACTTGAAGAGCTCGGTCCAACTTATGTTAAGTTCGGTCAGCTCATGAGCATGCGTCAGGACCTTATCCCGAAGGAATATGCAGAAGAGTTTGCCAAACTCCAGAACGATGTTCCACCCTTCGATTATTCGGAAGTTGAAAGGATCATTGAAGAAGAATTAGGGGACAAGGTGGAGAACCTCTTCCTATCCTTTGAAAAAACCCCGATTGCTGCAGCATCCATTGCTCAGGTGCATCGCGCAAAACTTCTTGGTGGTGCGGACATCGTTGTGAAGGTCCAGAGGCCGGGTATCCGGAAGGTTATTGATTCTGATCTTGACATTCTCTATAGTATAGCTGGTTTTGCAGAAGAACATGTGGAGGAAGCAAAGCTCTACAGTCCCGTGGAGGTTGTGGATGAACTTCAAAAATCCATATATTTGGAGATGGATTTTACTCAGGAAGGCCGTAATATCGAGCGGTTCCAGAACAATTTCAGGGACGATCCGAACATCGTGATCCCGGGCGTTTACTGGGAATACAGCAGTAGAAGGGTATTGACCCTTGACTACATAGACGGGATCAAGAGTGATAATTTCGAAAAGATCGATGAGCTTGGACTGGACCGGGACATGCTGGCCGAGCACGGTACTGAAGCCTTCATGAAGCAGATATTCGAGGATGGATTCTTCCATGCGGATATGCATTCAGGCAATGTCCTGATCCTTGAGGACGGCAGGATTGCCCTTCTTGATTTCGGGATGGTCGGGCATATCTCCCACGAGATAAGGAACCTGCTGATAGATGCGCTGATCGCCATCACAAGGGGGGATGTGAACCAGTACCTGGAAGTACTGAAGGACTTTGGAATGGTCCCGGATAATATTGATGTTCACGCCTTTAAGATCGATTACGAGCACGTTCTGAACAAATATTACGGCAGGTCCCTGAAGCAGCTGGACACTCCGCTCATGATCGCGGAAATGATGACTCTGCTGAGGAAGTTCAAGATAAGGATCCCTCCAAACATTGCGTTGCTCTTCAAAGGAGTAATGACCGTGAGTGGCTTTGCTCTCCAGATGGTTCCTGACTTCAATGTGACCGTCATTGCTGAACCTTATGCCCGCAACATCATGCGTACCAGGTTCAAGCCCCGCAATATTGCGGATAATATCTACACTGACCTGTGGCATACGACGCGTATGCTCCACAAGGCGCCGCTGCAGATATCACATATACTGTCAATTGCAGAGAAAGGATACCTTAACTTAAGGTTTGAACACAAAGGAATGGATCGTATCGTTGCTGAGCTCAATGCAGCCAGCAATCGATTATCATTCAGTTTAATTATCTCTTCTATCATTCTGGGCTCCTCCCTTATCATCCAGACTGGGATGCATCCCCACATCGGAGGTGTACCTCTCTTTGGGGTCGCCGGGTTTGTTATAGCCGCATTTATGGGCGTATGGCTCATGGTTTATATACTAAAAACAGGAAAGATATAACCGGCAATAGCAAATTATAAATTTATACCCGCTGTACATACGTTGCTTATTCTTAAATAGGCAGTATTAACGAGTTAACCATTGCTCTTATTATTCGTATCAGGTGCAGACAGATGACCGATCCTCAGATAGAACGTAAGCTCATTGAAATAATGCGCGTTATCAGTGAAAGTGATAAGCCCATAGGTGCCAGGAACATTGCCGATGAGTTGCAGAACCGTGGCTATAATCTGGGAGAGCGTGCTGTCCGTTATCACTTAAGGATCCTCGATGAGAGGGGATTTACGGAAAAGCACGGTTATAACGGACGTACCATCACCGCCTCCGGGAAAAAGGAACTTGAAGATGCCCTGATAGGTGACAGGCTTGATTTTGTGATCACCCGGATAGAGGAGCTGATCTATAAGACAGATTACGATCCCCTATCAAAGAAAGGCAATGTCATAGTGAACCTGTCCACGGTGGACAAGGACGATTTTGATAATGCCATTGATGTCATGAAGTACGCTTCTTCAGGCGGTGTCAGCATTAGTCCCTACATAAAGGTCTTTGAAGAGGATTCTGACTCAAGGGTATATGTGCCTCCCGGATGTGTGAACATCGCGACCGTTTGCAGCATGACTTTCGATGGTCTGCTTCTCAAGAGCGGAATTCCTATCAAACCTGCCTATGGTGGTCTAATTCAGATGGAGCACAACGACCCCGTTCAGTTCCTTGATATGATCTCATATTCAGGTACATCCATCGACCCTGTCAAGATATTCCTGATACGCCAGTCGACATCTGTTCTTGATGTACTGGATACCGGTAATGGTCGCATTCTTGCCAACATGCGGAACATACCCTCCTCGGCAGTTGAAAAAACAAAAGAGGTCCTGAAAGATCTGGAGAATTCCGGCATTGGGGGTGTACTGGGCATTGGAGGCTCTGAATCTATGGTGGGTGCCCCTGTGGAAGAAGGAATGGCCGGCGTACTGGTGGCTGTGGGTGTGAACCTTGTGGCTGCAGTTGAGGAAGCTGGTATTCCTGTAACAACATCTCCTGTTTCTATGGTCCTTGATTATGGAAACATGACCAGGCTTTGAGATCGCTTTTACTGAAGTACCACAAAGGGCTGGTTCTGTTCTTCCCATTCCTGTATCGATCGGTAAAGCTCAGTTTCCCGGAACATCGTTATGTCATAGGCGAGCCTCAGGCTCCTGTCAACGATACCTTCTGTAGCATAGCGGGAATCGGAGTTGCCGAAAACCTCTCGTAGTCCGAATGCAAGTATCTCTACTATATCATGACCCGAACATGCCTGCCAGGGATCGTGTTCTTCCTTAAGAAGGCCGATGATCTTTTTCTTGACCTTCTTTTCGTTCAGTGAGTACTCATGTGAGTTCTCCTTGACCTCTCTGATCATGTGCCTGATATTGACAGATAGCGGGAACTTCTCCATGAAGCTGTCGAAATGCATGTCCTTGAACCTTAGTGATAGCTTATCCTTTGAGGATGAGGAAAGCCATCTGAAAAGTCCTATGGGCATAGCCGCCTCAAGGAGTAACTCTCTCACAGGAGTTTTTATTTTCTGGAGTTTGAAAGGTGCTGCGAACTCTTCCAGGAGCCTGTCGAGTGCTTCCGATTCGATGAGCATTGTTTCAAGGTCGTGTGTATCGGTGACAAGAACATTCCTTTCTTCAAAATCAACTCCGTCAAGTCGCCAGAAATCGGCATCAACTATCGTCAGTATCCCTTCAAAATTCGATCTTTCAAGGATATTAACGACCTTAATAGCGTTCTCCTTGCCGTTGGCAGGAATAAGCCTGCATTTCCTGTCATCCACAAAGCGCTTGTACAGCCTCATATCGGTGCTGCCTTCGATTATCACGATGCTCCCGCTATACTGGGTTCGCATCATTCTGGCGCTATTGGCTATATCATCGGCTGTCAGGTATTTCTTCATCGTCACGTCCTCTAAGTTCGACGGTGAGGTCCCAGCGGTCATGTATGATCTGTGGCGAATGCGTAGCAATGAGGATGTCGAAGCCAGCTAGTTCTGTTATTGACTGCAGGTCCCTGAGGAATTGCTGCTGCCACAGGACATGCAGTGAGATCTCAGGTTCGTCAATGAGTATCAGGGATTCAGGGTCTACATGGAACAACAGTTCATAGAACAGGACAAGTTCCTGCTGTTCTCCTGAAGATAGTTTGGTAGGGGAGAGGCGCATGTCCTCTGAGGTTGTGAATATGAAACCATCCTTTTTGTTCACGGATAATTTCTTGTAAAGGAACCTGCAATTGATGATCCTGATAAGGAGGTCTATCCTCCGGGTAAGCTCATCAAAGACGCTGAGCTTCTGTTCGACATCCCCGATGTACAGTTGCAGGAAGTTCTTGTTCTTTTCACTGATCTCCTTGAGCTCATCAACGTCAATTCCTTCCTCGGTATCAATGAATCCAGCATCGATCAGGCACTTGCGCTTTTGTTCAAGCTCCCTTAATTCCTTTTTAAGATCATCTATGGATGTTTCAGGGTGCTCCCCGTTCTTTAACATCCGCGTAGGGAAGGTACGGTCAAGGGATTGGGAAAGGGTTGCATACTCGGCAAGTTTCTTCTGCATAAGGTTTGCCAGCTCTTCGGAATAACTGATAACCGAAGGGGTAACCGCTGTCTTTCTCTCGGTTTCCACCGGTTGAGAGTATGAAATGCTTAGAAGTCGCTGCGTCTTGATAAAACAGATATTGATCGAGTTCAGTGCGTTCTTGAGCCATGCAGGTTCATCCTTTCTTTTCTGGGGAAGGCGATCACTGAAAAGGTTCATCACTTCCTCAGATGTTAGTTTTTCCTGCGTGGTGAAGTGGACCCATGTATCGTTATCGATCCTTTCAAGTTCGGGTATCATGTGCTCGACCTTGAAAGATGAGAAGACTTCCTCGATGTCGATGGGTTTGACAGTATAGCGCTGTTTCTTTTTTCCTGGCCTCAGCAGTTCAAATCCCAGTTCCCTGTAGGAATTATCTTCCGGTGGGTGTGGAGTATTTTCATCCAGATGGATCTTTTTCTTCACAACGAGTTTGCTCCTGTCACTGAACTCAACTGTCAGTTTGCTGAAAGGGATGCGGTGGAGTTCGAAGTAGTTGGAACGGAAAAGAGAATTGAGCATCTGGAGCAGCACGGTCTTGCCGATACCATTCGGCCCGTGAAGAATGGTGATATGCTCTTCCATATTCAGCGGGATATCATGATCGAACGTCCCAAAAAGGTTCTTTACTACTATTCTCTTTATCTTCATGACCGTTCCCCACAATAGTCCCTTTTATTATTTTGTATCAATGGAACACGATTTGTGCCCATTATCATATATCTCGTTCCTGCTCATATATAGTTTCCTTTTTTTGGATGTCTGTTTGGAGCATGCCATCGATAAACGCTTCACTAACTGGTTGTGGTGGTGTTGATCGGCCAGAACTAAACATCCATGTTCAGTGATAAGCTTTCAGCTGTTCTCTCTGCTCAATAGGATGGAGTACTATCTCTAAAACCAAAGCTCCCTAAAATGAAAGTTCCTCCACGCCTTTGCAGACGTGAAGGCAAAAAAGAAAATATTGATATGCTGGATTTACTGCTCGAGCAGGATCCTTGCGATGTCGTCACCAACATTGGTGGTAGTGTTTGAGCCGCCCATGTCGTAGGTCTGGACCTTTGCTTCCTTGATGTTCTGCTCGATAGCAGAGACGATGGAGTCTGCAGCTTCTTTCTCACCGAGCTGTTCGATGAGCATTGCGCCTGCCCAGATGGTTGCGATAGGGTTGACCTTGTTCTGGCCCTTGTACTTTGGAGCTGAACCGTGGATAGGCTCGAACATGCTTGTACCGTTCGGGTTGATGTTTCCACCAGGTGCGAGTCCAAGACCGCCCTGTACCATTGCACCAAGGTCAGTGATGATGTCACCGAACATGTTCGGTGTAACGACAACGTCGAACCACTCTGGATTCTTGACGAACCACATGGTGATAGCGTCAACGAAGTTGAAGTCTGTCTTGACATCAGGGTGTTTCTCAGCAATTGCGTTGAACTCCTCTCTCCAGAATCCGTAGATGTCTGAAAGAACGTTTGCCTTGTCAACGGATGAAACGTGCTTGTTCCTCTTCTCAGCAAGGTCGAAGGAGTATTCCATTACTCTCTGTGTACCTTCCTTTGAGATCATACCGATCTGGTATGCGATCTCCTCGCTGTCGGTCTCTATGTCAAGTCCGAACTTAGCGTTGTAGAGTGTCCTGTTGACCTCAAGCAGGTCCTTGCTCATGCCGGACTTTGCACGTCCGCCGATACCGATGTAGAAGTCCTCGGTGTTCTCTCTGACAACAACGAAGTCAACGTCTGCAGGGGTCTTGTCCTTGAGTGGGCACCATACGCCTTCCAGAAGCTTGATAGGACGCAGGTTGATGTACTGGTCGAAGTAGAACCTTGCAGCGAGCAGGATACCTTTCTCAAGTACACCGGGTGCGATCCTGTCATCTCCGATGGAACCGAGATAGATCGCCTCGTAGTCTGAAAGCTCTTTAAGTGAATCCTCGGATATGAGTTCGCCTGTCTCAAGATAGTGGTCTGCACCGTGTGGGAACTCTATCCAGTCAACATCGAATCCGAACTTCTCTCCAGCTGCGTCGATGACCTTCTTACCCTCAGCTATGATCTCAGGGCCGATACCGTCACCAGGCAGGACTGGTACTTTATATTGTGCCATAAATTTCCTCCAATTGGTTATTCAAGATTTAGATCTTCATATTTTATTCAGTTAGCGTGAACGTCGATAGGCATCGAACGTTAAGAACAAAAAGGAAAGGCAAGATCAATCAATGATCTTCCTTGTGTATTCCTTTAATCCGCCTGCATCTACGATACCGCGGACAAAATCAGGTAAAGGTGTAGCCTGGTACTTCTCGCCTTTTGTAAGGTTCTCAATAGTACCGGATTCAAAGTCTACGGAGATCTCATCCCCATCATCGATCTTGTCGGTGTCAGGGCACTCAAGGAGCGCAACACCAATGTTGATCGCGTTCCTGAAGAAGATCCTTGCAAAGGACTTTGCGATAACGCATCCGACCTTTGTTCCCTTGAGGGCGATTGGTGCGTGTTCTCTTGAAGATCCGCATCCGAAGTTGTTGCCTGCAACAACGATGTCGTTCTCCTTGACATTTTCAGCAAATTCCGGGCGTACCCCGACAAAGGTATACGGGGCAAGTTCCTCGGGAGTGTTCATCACGAGGTATCTTCCAGGGATAACGGCATCAGTGTCAACGTCATCTCCGAACTTCCATACTCTTCCTTTCATTATAATCACCGGTGAAATTTTCAAATGATCGTGAATTCTTTGCTCAGATAATATCTTTCAGTTATTTAAGTACTTTCTACCGGAAAAATATTTCCGTGTCAATAAATGACCCGGTCACAAAGCTGCAGGTCCGGAATATCTCATGCAAAGCGTTCTACTTTCAGGTCCTTGCCATCAACAAGCACTTTCGGTCCTGTGATAATACCGTCCAGATGAAGGTCAACGGAAACATCTCCTCCGAAAGTGGAATTGTCTCCCAGTGCAATGTGTATGGTACCGCCCACCTTTTCGTCCTCAAGGATCACGCCGATGAGCATTGCAGCGGAATTGATGCCTATTCCCAGCTCGGCAATGTTTCTTCCATCGGGTTCTACCCTGTTAACCATCTCTTCAAGCTTTTCAGCTCCTTCGCCTTCAAAGCTCACAGCCTTACGGTCCCGGATATCGATGACCAGTGGTTCTTCAAGCAATCCGATACCTGCCATGGAACCATCGATAACGGCTTTACCGTTCACGTTCTTCGGAGCGATGTACATCTCCCCTGCCGGCAGGTTGGTGGTCTGGCCTTTTTCCTGGCACATGCCAGTGTCTGCCATCCATTCTCCGCCGTCGACATCAATGACAAGATCAGTTCCAAGTTCCGTGGTGATGCGCACTTCTTTTGACCCCTTAAGTGTCTCAAGAAGCTCATCCGCAAGGCTGTTGATCTTCTCATAATCCGCGTTCAGGCCGCCTTCCTCCATCATCCCGATGGTAATTCCCGGCATTGTAGCGGTCCTTGTTCCGTTCTCGGATGCATGTTTGCGTGCCTTTGTGTGGGTAAGTGACTTTGATGCCGGGGCGAGCAGTACATCGGCGTTCTTCATGGCTTCTTCAACAAGTGCAGGTGGTTCGGCACCATGCTGTGCCCTTGGTTCCATCGTAAGTAGCAGTGCCTCGCATCCGGCATCGACTGCTGAGGTATACAATGCCTTCGTTATCTTCTCATCTGTGCATGTATCGGTCACGATAAGCACAGTTTCCCCTTCCTTTGCACCCATGCAGGTGTTGATCACCATGTCAGCACTTTTCTTCATATCCATTATTCTCATCTCCTTTCATTCAATGCACTTGGTTCGTTCCCGCCATGCCAGCTGTATCTTGGCCTGATCTTTACAAGGTGCGTGCTCTCCGAGGTGTCATCCACAACGAATGCTATGCCTCTCTCAAGTCCCATCTTCCTGATGGCATCCCCGATGTTCTCCTTCATGTATGTGGGCCGGATCGCTTCCAGTGCCTCAATATCATCTCTTGCGGTAAGCCTGTGGCATATCACTATGTCTGACTGGGATATAATATCCGGATGCAGTGCCGCAGGTCTCTGGGTCGCGAATATTATTGACAGTCCCGGCTGCCTTCCCTGTCGTACCCATTCGTTGATCAGGACATCCGATGCCAGTGTTTCTCCCTGCGAGGGCACGAAGAGGTGCGCCTCATCGATGAACATCCATACCATGGGCATCTTCTGCTCTATATCCTCATCTCCCATGGCCATTCTCTCGTAGGAGCGCCTCTCCTTAAGACGCCTGTTGTAGGTGTCCCTGGCAATGATCCCGACAACTGCGGAGCGCACGACCTTGTCTTCGATGCTGCTCACATCGAGTACCGAAGTGCATCCCTTTCTGATAAGTTCGGAAATGCCGCAGGCATCTTTCTCAAATACTCCCCATGAGGCTGCTGTCCTCAGGTAGTTCTCAGCAGCCATCTTTGTGACGTCATCGGACCTGTCGTCCGCATTGATCCTGCTGATGATATCTTTGAAGGAAAAGCTCTCATTACTTTCCCTCATTTCCTCGATTATTCTTACCAGAAGCACTCCAAGAGGGGAAGTGGTCTTTATGCTGAATAGTTCACACCAGTCGTAACCATGTAATTGCGCCACAGGTATGGAGAACGGTGTCACCTCGATATGCCTTTCCGTGTATTCATCCACATGGCCTGCAGGCACAAAGACCTCTGCGTCAAACCCTGCAGGTTCCATGTTCCATTCCTGCAATAGCTCTTTCTGTGGATCGTTCCCTCTGCCCAGGGTCCAGAAAATTCCCATTGTATCGATAACCAGGGATGCAAGGTTCTGCCTGATGTTTTCCGGTAAAAGGGAGATCTCCTCTATTAGGGCGCCCATGGTGTAGGACTTCCCATATCCTCTTTTGCCGCATATCAGGATAGCGTGTGGTTTCAGTGCATCAATGGCAACATGTGAACCTGAGGACCTGTCAAGTGCAAGGTACCTGCCGATATCCAGCACACCATCCTCATTTTCATCCCTCCTGCCGAGTATGTATCGTTTTTTGACCACTCCTGCCTGAATGTCATCCTTTAGGTTTATCATTGAGTTCTAATCAATAACTATGCATATATGATTTTTCACCGGTGAACAAATGGTGCTGAAAAACTTTGCATGTACTGTCCCCAGATTCCTTTCCTATCTCAGGCTAAGAAAAATAGTGCACCTCTCCGGTGCTCTTTTCCCGATTCTGGCAATCTATTCGGGAAAGGAGGTCGCATTGGGATTTGTCCTGTTCCTCACACTTCTTTTTCTCGGGATCGAGCTGATCAAGCCCAAAATAAGGGGCTACTCATTTTTCAGGCTCCTCTGGAGGAAGAATGAGTATGAGGAATTTGCCATTGAGCCCCTGCTATATCTACTCTCAATACTATCGCTCCTGTTGCTATCATACAGACTGGATGAGGGTATCTGTTATGCTTCCATTGTAGTCCTTGCAGTTGGTGATGGCCTGGCCACCATGGTGGGTATACACGGGAAGATGTGCTATGGTAGTTCGTCGAAGACAATTGAAGGAACCATTGCGGGAATCCTGGGGGCAGCGATATGCAGTTTGCCCTTTGCAGGCCCGACCGCCCTGGCTGGTGCTATCACAGGCATGTATGTGGAATCCCGTTCCGGTAGCCATGACAACCTCACCGTTCCGTTTGCAGCCCTTCTGGGAATGCTTGCCGTGCAGTTTCTGGTCAATATTTATATATCGATAACTGCCTGAGTATATTGCTGGATCTACCTATCCATTTACCTTTTATTGAAAAGTTAGGGAATATATTATGAAACCAGGTCTTTGTCGAAATGTTGTCTTATTGCTGATCGTTGTCTTTTCATTATCAGCTGCAGGCTGTGAGGATATTGGGAATGGCGTGGATGATATCGAAGGTTCGGTATCGCAGACCATGGAGGACATCGATTTCCTGAGATGGGCCTCAGATTCTGCAGGGGTCATCCTGGATGACTATGAAGCGATCAAGGCCGCATCTTCCGAACGGGATGAGGTTCTGCTCAGGGAAAGCGGTATAAAGCTCAGGGAGGACTCTGGGATGTATCTTGAGGAACTGGATGGGTTCTCTTTATCTTCTTCCGTAGAGGGTGTTGCAACTGAGTACAGGGACTTTCTCCAGCGGTCCTACGAGTTTGGGGAGTTTGTGGAAACAAGTTCTCAGGAAATCGATTTCAAGACTATTGAGAGAACCCTTGAGCTAATGAACGAGACCTCTGAACTCATCGGACAGATCTCTGACATGGCGGAGCAGGGGGTCTGAAGGGGGCTTCCAGCATTTATCCGAGCATGTATTCAAGTGGTTGCAATACAACATAATCCATTATACTTTAGATGCTTTATTCGATGTCTCTCTATCTCTTTTCAGTACTGCATTTGCCAAATGTCAATTCAGGCAATCGCATACCGCTTGAAAATCCTGATCAAAAAAAGTATTTGGCTCCGGTAGTTTTCCGGAACCATGTTGGCCACAGTGAAGTGGTCCGATCTTGTGTTGATGTTTCGCTTAAGAGAGGATCTTATCCAGCTGACCCATGTCTTTTGCAAGTTTGATCTCTTTTGCTATTCTTTTACCGGTAGAGAGATCGGGTTCTACCAGGTCTGCGTAGGGTGAGCCAGATATGTAGAAGTTCGTTCCTGCAACGATACGTGCGGAGATCTCGAAGACCTTTATCTCGAGGTGGTCTGTGAACACGGTCTCAAGGCAGAACGGACCGACCATACCGCCAAAGAGCTTTATTGATTCTTCAACCACTTTTTCTCCAAGGGAGAATATGAGTGGCAACAGGGATTCCCTGGCGACCAGAGGTACGTTTCCGGTAACCACGTATGTGGGGTGTATGCCTGCCTCTTCAAGTTCTCTTGGTGAACCCAGTCTGAAGATCTCGTCTGCGTTTGATTCGACCCTCCTGTCCATGCTCAGCATTTCCAGGGTTCCCTCGCTTAAACTGTAGCCTTCGGTTTCAAGTGGTGAATAGAAATAGTGTAGGTAGTACCTTGTACCCAGAATGAACTCCTGTATGGTGAACTTCTCATTCGGGTCGATGTTCTCCAGGAACTCCTCATAGGTCTTGGCAATGAAGAAACCTCTTCCGCCCTTTGCACCGTAGTATTTTACCATGACCGGGCTGTTAATGTCCTTTGGGTCGGGAACGTTCTTTGGCATGTGAATTCCCGCGCCTTCGAGCCATTCCCTTTCCTTTTCCCTGTCTGACTCCCATTCCAGTACCTCACGGTTACCAAAGGTTGGAACCGGAAGCTCTGCGAAGTTCTTAGCTCCCATGTATTCTACAAAAGAACCGTGAGGGATAATGATCGCATTCTTCTCAACAAGTTCCTGTGCTATCTTTGGGATATCGGCATAGCTCTCAACAACGATATATTCGTCAGGCTTTGCTTTTGGGAAAGCATCATAAAAACGAGGAGGCTGGCCTACACAGATCCCTATCGTCTTTAGTCCCTCTTTGCGGGCTCCATCGAAGATCTGGAGGCTTGAGTGTGAGCAGACGGTTGCAATAGCAAGATTCTCTTGATCGTACTTGCTTATTATTTCAGAGATCTGTTGTTTTGATATCATAGTTTCGCCTCAAAAATTTAGATTAGATTGTATTATCTTGTATTTAAACTTGTGGTCTATAGTTCTTTAAGATACTCCTTTACTGCATGCCGATAAAATATATTCTCACTGTAATTCAATATACTCGAATATGTGTGGAATTATGGTAACTATATTATAGAGAGAGTTCCATAAGTGGCAGCAGTGATTCCATGAGAGTTGCGCTCAAAATTGCATATATAGGATCGAATTATCACGGTTCCCAAATTCAGCCTAATGTCCCTACAGTAGAGGGTGAACTGTTCAAGGCACTGAAAGAGCTGGAAATAATCAAGGATCCAAAGTCAGCTAATTTTACCAGTTCCGGACGAACAGATTCCGGAGTTCATGCCATGGGTCAGGTCGTTGCCTTTGATACCGACGTACCCAACCTGGCGATCCCCCGTGTGATCAATTCAAAGCTTCCTGGAACCATCTGGGCATGGGCACATTCACTTGTGCCGGACAATTTTGATCCTCGCAGGCATGCTGTAAGCAGAACCTACCGCTACATTATGTGCGGGGAGCAATATGATATCTCCAGAATTCGTTCAGCTTCAAAGCTCCTGCAGGGAACTCATGATTTCTCAAATTTCTGTACCAATGAGCCAGGCAGGGGAACGGTCAGGACAGTTGAACGCATAGATGTAAGGGTCAGCGGGAACCTGACACGTATCGATGTGGAGGCCAACAGCTTCCTGTGGAACATGGTCCGAAAGATCGTAACTGCATTAATGATGGTGGGAAGCGGTGTCCGTGACGAGGAATGGCTGGAACAAATGCTTGATCCTGATTCCTATGAGGAAGGCATGGGATCGGCACACGCATACGGTCTTGTTTTCATGGATGTGAAATACCCGATACCCATTGAATGGGTCGAGGACGGCTATGCCATACGCAGGGCTCACGAGCGTGTCCATGACCACCTTGTACGCTACAGGGTCATGGCCGATGTGCTGGAACACCTCCTGCCGATAGTCCCTCCTTCAGACGAGATATGAGCCTGGAGTATTCCATCGGAATCAATGGAATTGACATCCCATACAGTCTTACTCATCGCAAAGTGAAGCGTGCACGACTGGAGTTCCGCTCAGGCAGGCTGAACGTTGTGGTCCCGAAAGGGTTTCCGGATCACGAGGAACTTATCCTGAGGCACAAACTGTGGGTCTACAGGCGTTATGCCAGTTCACTGGCGACCATCGAGAACGCCGCTTCCAAAGAGCTCGTTCAAAGGTCGGATAGTGAGTTTCGGGAGCTTATATTCTCTTTTACCGGTAAGATCTCAGAAGATCTTGGAGTTCAACCTGAGAAAGTGACCTTCAGAAAAATGAAAACAAAGTGGGGAAGCTGCAGTTCTGCAGGCAGGCTGAACTTTAACAGGCATTTGATGCACCTTCCTGACGACCTTGTGGAGTATGTGGTCTTTCACGAAATGGCACATCTCATAGAACTAAGGCACAGCCCGTGTTTCTGGCAGATCATTGATTCCAGGTTCGATAACCGGGTGCATTATGACAGGGAACTTTCAGCTTACTGGTATCTGATACAGGACCACATTCATAAATGAGGTTTGTGACAGATCTCTATCTGTAAAAAGTGATTGGCTTTATTTGGCTTTCTCAAGTACGGTTATCTTTCTTGTCAGGCTTTTGTGTACTCTTTGCAGATATTGTGCCTTAGTGGCAAAGCCCGCATCCTTTACAAATTCAGAAATGTCCATCTCTGAAACGATGATCGCCCTTCCGCCAGGTCTGAGCACCCTGTACATCTCAGCAAATGACTCTTCGTACAGATGGTGAATGGATTCTGCCTCTATCCTTGCCGAACGACCATATGGGGGGTCTGCAATAACGACGTTAACCGATGCGTCCACAAGAGGGACCCTGCAGGCATCTCCGAGCATCATGGTGTGGTCAGTATTGAAGTGCTGAAGGTTCATGTGTGCGCCCACTGCGATCTTGTAGCGGACTTCCAGCCCGATGACCCTTCCTCCGACAATTCCTGCTTCCACAAGGATTCCTGCGGTACCGCAGAACGGGTCGAACACAACATCATGCTTTTTGACCATGGCCATGTTCACAAGTGCTCGTGCCACACGTGGGCGAAGCACGCCTGGGTAGAAGAATGGTTTCTTGTGAGGCGCACGCGCTTCGTAGGCACTGCGGTCCACTGATGCAATGATGGATCCGAAGACGCATTTCTCAGAAAGGATCAGCCTGAATTCCACATCAGGGTGTTTCAGGTTGGCATTGAAACCTTTCCTGTAGATGGCACCACCAACACGTTTCTCCATGTCTGCACAGACAATGGTGGAATTGTGCTTGATGCGCTTTGCGCGCACGACGTATTTCTGTTCCCTGTTGATGTGGTCCGATACATCGGCCTTCTCTGCTATCTCCAGGATGGTTTCAACGTCATCCGGGCATACTTCGATGACCTTCAGTATGTGGTGTGCCATTGCAACACGTTCTGCCACGTAATCGAGTTTGCTTTCCACTTCCTGTGGGTTGCCTTTAATGTCCACAACAAGGCACTGGTCGAAGTAGTCACTCTCTTCATACTCAAGCTCAACAAGGTCAAGGCAGGCAAGGACTTCCGCACGTGGCAGCTCGTCGTGCTCGCCTGACAGTTCAAATGCGTATAACATGTTAAAAAAAGATGTTCTCAGAACATCAGTTCAAGTGCTTCATGTCCCTTCATGCCGGCTTTGATGCCAAGGGCCTTTGCGTGGTTCGTGACATCCAGCACTTCGGCGTGGAGGACATCCTCAAAGGTGTTCACACCTCTGACCTTTGCCGCAACATCTCCTAACTTGTTTGCGATCTCAGTGTCGAGGTAGCCGCACATGACAAAGCCTTTGTCAGCTTTTATCACAAGGAGGGGGGCGTTCTGCATCTCAAACTTCAGTCCCATTGCAGTGCCATTTTCAAGTGGTATCTGTTCTATTATCATGAAAGAAAGGATTGTTTCAATTTATATTAATGTTTTTAAGGGCTCTCTCACTCTGCTGCTTCATCAACCTCTGTTTCAGACTCTGCTTCAGCTTCAACGTCGTCTTCAGCCTCAGGTTTGGCTTCTTCCCTGGCAAAATCGATGGTGATCTTCCCTTCATCTTCAAAGAAACCTTTGACCTCTGTCCTGTTCTCTTTCGTATCAATGGTCTTTATCTTTATGCCATCGTAGGATAACAGCTCTGCACCTTCTGGCATGATGATAGTGACCTCTGTCTTAGGTTCCCCTTCAAAGCTCAGGCTGCTGCCCATGTCAAAGAAGTTCTTCTCAAAATCATAGGTGACAAAATACATGTTGGTGATCTCGTCTGTCTTTGAAGTGCTTCCCAGGACATCCAGTGCGATCTCTGCATCCACATCTGTAACATGCACGTTCTTTGAACTGCTGTCAAATTTGACGTCCAGTTCTTCTTCAAGTGTTGTTCTGAGCCTGTTCCTTATGAAATGGTCCACTTTCATGAGTTCCCAGGCACTGACATGGTCATCATTATTTCCAACCTCGGAATCGATAAATGCCCTGTAAGCTGTGGCAACCTGTCCTTCATAGTTTTCAGTATAATCCCATGACATGCCGTCCTCTTCCAGGACGATATCATTGGTCCATGTGAGTGCGGATGATGCAGGTATGATGGACATGAAACATACAATTGTCAATGCCATTATCAGTGCTGATCTCATTAGTAACCCTTCATTTGGTTGTTATCTCACATCCGTCTTCGGTGACAATAACGGTGTGCTCTGCCTGGGAGACCATTCCTCCCTCGATCTCTTTGAGCACAGGATATGAGGTGATGATCCCTGCCTTCTCAAGCTGCATAAGTGAGTAGTCGAGCTTGTCAGAGGTGAGCCATCTTCTTGCGAAAGGAAGTGTCCTGTACTGTTCGATCTCTTTCAGCACTTTCCTTGCAGCAGGTAAGCGTATTGGTTTTTTCCCGACCAGTGAGAATATCTCTGTAAGTGCACCGTCGGAGATTATTCCCGCACCATCTGTGGCGAATGGTTCGATGGCAATGATGTCTCCTGCTTCAAGAACTGCGCCGTGGTCTATGTGCCTGTTCGGAATGCTTGGTGGCACATGTGCGAGGTATGGTCCGACACCGTGACCTGTGAGATTGACGATGGGCTTGAATCCATGTTCATGGATGGTGTCCTCAATGACTGCTCCAAGTTCTGCGGTGTTCACACCACTCTGAACTGTGTCGATAGCAGCATACAATGCAGCCTCAGATGCCTTTACAAGGTCTCCGTATTCATTTGTGAGGTCCACTGTAAGGGCTGAATCTGCAATATAGCCGTCAACATGAACTCCAAGGTCGAGCTTTACAACATCTTCTCCGAAGATTGTTTCATCGCCTGCAAGTGGCGTTGCATGTGCTGCCTCGTCATTTCTTGAAATGTTGCATGGGAATGCAGGGAATCCCCCAAGTTCGATTGTCCTCTGCTCCACATGGTCGGCAACTTCCAGAAGGCTTGCTCCGACCTTTATCTTGTCCTTTGCCTCGCTTCTAACTGTTGAGAGGATCTCTCCGGCCTTCCTGTACTTTCCGATTATCTCCTCGATCTCATGAAGTTTATCTGCCATATGTTTGCACCAGCTTTAGGTATATGATTGGTCTTAGTAAGTTTAAACTACAAATTCCTTTTCCATTTTTGTCAAATTCTCAAACCCGTCCTCTGTGATCACAACCATGTCCTCCAGGCGGATTCCTCCAAGTTCCGGATAGTAAAGTCCCGGTTCGATGGTGACAACATGCCCGATCTCAATCTCTCCATCCTGAATGGCCACAGATGGCTGCTCGTGGATATCCAATCCCACGCCATGCCCAGTGGAGTGTATGAAGCCAACCTTGGATTCGTTCCTGATGGTATCATAACCTCGTTTCTCGAACTCGTCACAGACAGCATTATGAACTTCGCTATAAAGAGCCCCGGGTTTCAGTACAGCAAAAGCTGCTTCCTGTGCAGCATGCACTGCTTCGTACATCTTTTTTAGTTCTTCCGATGCCTCTCCCTTGAACACGGTCCTTGTCATGTCTGCAAAGTACCGGCTCCTCTTACTGCGCGGGAATATGTCAATAACAATTGGCTGGTCGACAGTAATCTCTCCCTCCCCCTCCCAGTGGGGATTCGATGATTTTAACCCGCAGGCAACGATGGTGCTCTCAGCCTCACACCCGTGGTCAAGGAGGGTATGCTCGATCGCCGCACGGATGGCTTCCGATGTAAGGGCTTCCTCTCCTGAGTAAAGGACTCCATTCTCCACTGTTGCATCAGCTATCAGGTCGATGGCAGTTCCCATCGCCTTCTCACAGGCCTGCTGGGATGCCCTGATCTTTTCGATCTCCTCGTGGTCCTTTTTCTTCCTCATTTCCCTGAAAGGGCTCTTTGCAGGGATCACTGAGAATCCCTCTTCCTTCAACGTCTGGGCAGTGAAAAGCGGGAAGTCATGTGGTACCATGATGTGCCTGACTCCTTTCTGCTGGAAAAGTTCTGCAAGGCAGTCGCAGTAGGCAAGCTCTCCGTCCTTCCTTGCCTTCAGTTTTTCCATGAATCCATATTCCTGCATGGTGTGTACATTGGAGACTCTGGATTCCATCTTCGCTCTGTTCAGCTCCATGGTGGAAACGATGAGGATCTCCTCTCCCTGCTTTGTCTGGATGTATGCGAAAGGGTCGCCCGCGATGAAGTGTGTCGAATAATACATGTCCGCATTGTTCGAGTTTCCTATCATCAGGTATGCATCACAGTTGTTGTCAGAAAGTGATGTGGATATGTCTATTGTATTCTTGTTTTGTTCCATGTAATGGCATTTGTTATTCTACTACATAAGCATACATGGTAATTCTTTTTTAAGTGATGTTTAGTAAATCGGCAATTGTAGCCTTGTCATCATGGGGTGTGTACACAGCATCGAATTATGTGGACATTTCATACATAACAATGTACATGGATACATTTATTTATGCAGCAGGAGCTTTCCACACAGAACTGGTATTCACTCAGGGCGTTCAACAGCTTCCTTTATGATATCAGGTATATTCTGCTATTCTACGTACTCGGGGATTTCATCACAACAGCCCAGGCATTGAGTGTTGGTGTTGAAGAGAACGGATTCCTGGCATTATTGATAGCAGAGTTTGGAGTGTGGGCATTCTTTGTTCTGAAGATCGCTTTTATCTTTGTAGTTTACTGGTTCTACAAGGACATCATGTCCTCTTCAGATTCGAAGGTTTCCGAGATGTGGCCAATGGTCAGGGGAATCATCACTTTTGTTGGTGTGTTCCTTGTTGTTAACAATCTGATGGTTATCTGGGGGAACTTCGGGATAATGCAATTGCTGGGTATAATGCATTTGTAACAACTTTCAATAGCATGTAGACATTTCCGTTCGATTCTGGAAATGATGCTAATTCAGTATCTTATCTGTTTCTTCTTATTTTGGAATTGGATATTTTCGTTACCAATTGGGCATTAGTACAAAAGAACTTAATATGTGTTATTCCATTAATTAACGTCAGTACTTATTCATCGATTTCGAGCTTAGATTAATCTATTCCATTAAAAAGTTTTTAATTACGGAGCTGAGAAAATAAAATCCATCATTCTTGCAGGTGGTTCGGGAACACGCCTCTGGCCCTTAAGCCGTGAAAAATACCCAAAACAATTCTTAAAGCTGAATGACACTTCACTTTTTCAGGATACCGTCCTCAGATGCCTCGAAGTATCAGATATCTCTGATATATTCGTAGTGACAAATGAATCTCAGAAGTTCTTTGTTATCGGGCAGATAGAAGAACTGGGCCATGAGCTCCCTGTTGAGAATCTCCTTCTCGAACCTGAAGGCAAGAACACCCTTCCTGCGATATGCTACGGTATGAAGGAGATCTACAGAAAGTTCGGAAGGTCCGTTGTAGGAATCTTCTCATCGGACCATGTTCTTGACACCGGGGCAATGGAAACCATTGCAAGTGCAGAAGAACTTGCATCTGAGTACCTGATAACCTTTGGTATCTCTCCGACATCACCACAAACAGGCTACGGTTACATCAAGCCCGGTGAAGCTCTCGGTGTAGGATGTAAAGTCTCGGAATTCAAAGAAAAACCCGACCTTGAGGTCGCTAAAAAGTACATCAAAGAAGGCTGCCTCTGGAACAGCGGTATGTTCCTCTTTGATACGGACGTTTTCTTCAATGAAATGAAATCCAATGCACCGGATGTATCCGACGCATTCGAGAAATCAGAGGATGTACAGGAGATCTATTCGAAAGTTCCATCGATATCTATCGATTACGGTATAATGGAAAAGTCAGATCGTGTGGCCACTGTAAAGATCGATCACCGGTGGAACGATCTCGGGAACTTCGATGCTATATACAATGAGTTCGACAAGGATGAAAATGGCAATGTCATCTACAACTGTGATGACATGCTTCTCGATTCGACTGACAATCTCGTTTATTCGAAACCCGGGAAGATCGTTTCAATGATCGATGTCAATGACATGGTCGTTGTGGACACTCCGGATGCACTGCTTGTCTGCCCCAGGAAAAGCAGCCAGAAAGTGAAAGAGGTCGTCTCTGCCCTCAAGGATGACGAGGATGAGCGCGTACAGCTACACCAGACCGTATACAGGCCCTGGGGCTCCTACACCATTCTGGAAGATTCGGAAAGGCACAAGATCAAGAACCTGGTCGTATTTCCACACAAGAAACTGAGCCTCCAGATGCACCACCACAGGAGCGAGCACTGGGTCGTTGTTGAAGGAATGGCCTGCGTTGAGAATGATGGTGAGAGGTATTTCCTCAGGCAGGGTGAGAGTACGTTCATCAAGGCTGGCATCAGGCACAGGTTGTCGAATCCCGGAAAGTTGCCGCTTGAGATTATTGAGGTGCAGCTTGGGGAGTATGTTGGTGAGGATGATATTGTCCGGTTCGATGATGAGTATGGGAGACACGAATAAACTTTTAAAGCTCCTTCAGGCCAATTGAATATTAGACAGATTTCAGGATTTAAATGATTATCATGAACGCAAAAACTGAAAATCGGGTGAAAAAGATACTTGTCACAGGCGGTGCAGGTTTTATTGGAAGCCATATTGTCGACAGGTTGATGGAATCCGGAAATGAGGTAATTGTGTTCGATAACTTCAGTTCCGGGAACATGGGATTTATAGAACACCATGTTGGGAATTCCAAATTTAAACTCATAAAAGGGGACCTGCTTAGCACCGAAGAGATCGATAAGGCATGCGAAAGTGTTGATCTTGTTTACCATGTAGCTGCAAATCCCGATGTAAAACTTGGTGCTGTGGATACAAGAGTACATTTTGACCAGAACATCACAGCAACCTACAATCTGCTTGAAGCAATGCGCAAGAACAATGTTCCAAATATTGCATTCACTTCCACATCCACTGTCTATGGCGAAGCTGAAATTATCCCTACTCCTGAAGATTATGGACCGCTTGTACCGATCTCACTGTATGGGGCATCCAAACTTGCATGTGAGGCTCTCATCACGTCCTATTCACACACATTTGACATGAAGTCCTGGATATTCAGGTTCGCAAACATCGTAGGTGATCGAAGTACACACGGAATAATCGTTGATTTCATCCAGAAGCTCAGAAATAATCCAGATCAACTTGAGATCCTTGGTGACGGAAGGCAATCCAAATCATATCTTCATGTTGCTGAATGTGTCAATGCGATAATGTTTACTGTAAATAACAGTAATGAATCTGTTAACATTTTCAATGTCGGTTCTGAGGACACCATCAATGCAACCGGGATCGGTGAGACCGTTGTTGAGGAAATGGGACTTGAGAATGTTGAATTTACATACACAGGCGGCAATCGTGGATGGAAAGGAGATGTTCCAAGAATGCTGCTTGGAATCGAGAAATTGAAAAGTCTTGGATGGGCTCCAGAGTATTCATCTATAAGAAGTGTTAGGGAAACGGCACAGTCTTTGATAGATCAAATATGAATCCTTTAAAGAAATAAATTTATCGAGTGTAACCACTATCGTTCATTTGAATTGATATTTGAAAATGCTTAGGTTCAAAAGTAATACTTTACCAGGTCAATATAGCTGATTAATTCGTTTACCCGGAGAATCTCGATGAAAGTAATAATTCCAGCTGCTGGTACTGGAACACGCCTGTTCCCGCATACCCATACAAAACCAAAGCCGATGGTCTATATTGCTGGTAAGCCGATCATAGGACATATCCTTGATAGGATGATAGAGCTTGAGCCAGAGGAGGTCATACTTGTTGTTGGGTATCATAAGGAGCAGCTGATATCTTATGTGGATGAACAATATCAGGGCATATTTAATATTAGGTATGTGGAGCAGGAAAACCGCCTGGGGCTTGGTCATTCGATATATATTACTCGAGAATATGTGAGAGGTTCTGATGTCATGATAGCCCTTGGAGATATGATCTTTAAATCGGGATATCTTGATTTTTATAATAAGCATTCTGGGAATGAAAAGTGTGCAGGTTCAATAGGTGTAAGGGAGGTTGAAGAGCCTAGGAAATATGGGATCGTTGAACTTGAGCAGGATTCACCCTGCATAAAGAAACTGGAAGAGAAACCTGAGAGGCCGGCATCAAACCTTGGTATCGCAGGAGTATATTTTGTAAAGGATACACAGATGCTATTCGATGTCTTGGATATGATGATAGATGATGATGTGAGGTCACGTGGGGAGTACCAACTGACAGATGCACTTCAGGAAATGATACAACAGGGTAGCAGCCTGAAGATCTTCGAGGTTTCAAGCTGGTATGACTGTGGGCATGCTAGATCACTTCTTGAGACAAATCAGGTATTGTTGAATGAAAAAGAGAAGATTAGCTCTGGCTATGAAAGCGTGGATTCTGTGATCATACATCCTGTAGCGATCGGGGGAAATGTGAAAATAGTCAATTCTGTCATTGGTCCATATGCATCGATAGCAGAAGATACTGTGGTGGAGAGCTCCATTATTTCTGACAGTGTGATAGGCTCTCGCACACACATATCGAAAGTGAATCTGCAGTCATCTATAGTTGGGGATGATGCAAACGTCGTTGGTAAGCACAACTCTTTAAATATAGGGGACTCTTCTTCAATAGAGTTCTGATGAGTGATAACATGAAGTCAATAGTAACTGGAGGTGCAGGTTTTTTAGGATCACACCTTTGCGACCTTCTGATCGAAAACGGACATGAGGTAATTTGCATAGATAACCTCGTAACAGGAAATACAAGAAACATCGATCACATTAATTCAGATAGATTCACATATTTGAAACATGACATAACAAAACCGATCTATTTCGGGGACAAGATCGATTACATATTCCATCTCGCAAGTCCCGCTTCTCCCGTTGATTATCTCGAGCTGCCTATACAGACTCTGAAGGTTGGTGCCCTCGGCACGTACAATATGCTTGGGCTTGCAAAAGAGCAAGGTGCCAGATTATTGATCGCATCCACATCAGAGGTATACGGTGACCCATTAGTGAACCCACAGCCTGAGATTTACTGGGGCAATGTGAATCCAATAGGCCCTCGCGGGGTTTACGATGAAGCAAAGAGGTATGCTGAGGCGATAACAATGGCATACCATCGATACCATGGAATTGATACAAGGATCGTAAGAATATTTAATACATACGGACCACGTATGCGTGCACATGACGGCAGGGTTGTCCCGAATTTCATAAACCAGGCTTTAAAAGGTGATGATATAACCGTTTACGGAGACGGTTCCCAGACACGTTCATTCTGCTATGTCTCAGATCTTGTAGGTGGGATCTACAGGTTGATGATGTCAGACTTCACAGAGCCCGTGAATATTGGAAACCCGGCGGAGATGTCAGTGCTGGAGTTTGCAGAAGAGGTTCTTGATATCATAGAAAGCGATTCAAATATCGTCTTCGAAGATCTGCCAGTTGATGACCCAAAGGTTCGAAGGCCGGACATCAGTAGGGCGAAGGAAGTTCTTGGATGGGAACCAAAGGTCGGATTGAAAGAAGGTTTGAAGCAGACAATTGATTATTTCAAAGAGTAATAATCTCAATATTTAATTTATGTTCAGTTTAAAGCGATTTAAAACATTGAAGTTCATAAACCAGGGGTAAATAATATGGGTAAAACAGCTTTGATAACTGGAATCACAGGCCAGGATGGAGCATATCTTGCAGAGTTCCTGCTTGGCAAGGGATATATTGTACACGGCATCAAAAGAAGATCTTCTTCGTTTAATACTGCACGTATCGACCATCTCTACAAGGACCCACATGAGAGGAATGTGAACTTCTTCATGCACTATGGTGATCTTACCGATTCAACAAACCTGATCAGGATCATACAGGAAACCCAGCCAGACGAGATATATAACCTTGCAGCCCAGAGTCATGTGCAGGTCTCATTTGAAACCCCGGAATACACAGCAAACTCGGATGCCATTGGACCCCTGAGGCTTCTGGAAGCCATACGCATACTTGGTCTGGAAAAGAAAACTAGGTTCTACCAAGCCTCAACCAGCGAGCTTTACGGGAAGGTCCAGGAGATTCCTCAAAAGGAGACAACGCCATTTTACCCAAGAAGTCCGTATGCTGCAGCAAAGTTATACGCCTACTGGATAACTGTGAACTACCGTGAAGCCTATGATATGTTCGCATGTAATGGAATTCTTTTCAACCACGAATCCCCGATCCGCGGTGAGACTTTTGTCACAAGGAAGATCACAATGGCAGTTGCTAATATCAAAAAAGGTCTTCAGGAAAAACTTTACCTTGGAAATCTTGATGCAAAGAGGGATTGGGGATTTGCAGGGGACTATGTGGAAGCCATGTGGTTAATGCTCCAGCAGGATGAACCTGATGATTATGTGATAGCTACTGGTGAGACCCATTCCGTGAGGGAATTTGTGGAACTTGCATTCAGGGAAGTGGATGTCGAGATTAACTGGCAGGGCGAAGGTGTTGATGAAGTTGGTGTGGATAGGGAAACCGGTAACGTGCTGATAGAGATCGATCCTCGGTATTACAGACCAACTGAAGTGGATATATTGATTGGAGATCCATCTAAGGCTAGGGAGAAACTGGGATGGACAGCTAATGTTGGGTTTGAAGATCTGGTAAAGACGATGATGACAAACGATTTTGAAAAGTAATAATATTTCACACTTTTTTGTTGTAGGTATTATGTTTATAATTAATTTAAGGTGATTGAATGGGTTTAGTTAATTTAGGTGTTCCAGAAAATGAAGTAGAATACTTGAGAGATAACTTGAATCTGGATGTCTTTGTGGAAGGGGGGACATACAAAGGTACAACTGCAAAAAAAATGAGTGATAAATTTAGTCTGGTTTACACAATAGAAAAATCAGATGCAATGTTTAGTTTAGCTGAAGGAAGTCTGAAATCAATTAATAATATATTTTTACTTAAAGGAGATACCAGAAATCACTTAGACAAAATTCTTGAAAATAATGACAATATACTTTTTTGGCTTGATGCACATTGGAGTGGTGGCGATACTTACGGTGAAAATGATGAATGTCCACTTTTAGAAGAGCTTAGCATAATATTTAGCCACGACAAAAATCATATTATCTTAATAGATGATGCAAGACTCTTTTTAGCACCTCCTCCATTACCACACAAAATTTTGAATTGGCCTTCATTGGGTGATATTTTGGATATTGTCCCAACAAATTGGGATTTGTTGATTTTTGAAGATGTAATTTACATCTTTCCAGATCAAAATAGTAAGCATATTAAAGCTTTTTTCCAAGGCCTAGTTACCAAAAGGTGGGATGAGTATTGTCGTGCTAATAAAAGTACTGTTTTAAATGGCTTGAAATTGGCGGCTCGTGGAATGTTACGTGGGAACATTTATTGATTTTTGGAATGGCAATTGAATGAAATAGTTCATATCGCTTGAGTAAGATAATTTTAATATGGCAATCTTAGGCGACTTAACTTGTTAAATATACCACTAAAAGATGTCATTTATGCTTAACCTCAATACAATCTTCTCTCGAGTGATGTCTGTTGAACCAATACGGCGCCAGAGTCTCATCTCTTTTGTATGGAAAATCTCACTGACATTTATTGGTTTCCTGAGCACTATGTACTTTGCTCATACAGTAGGTGCAGGGATTTTGGGTGTTTATTTTCTTTTCACGGCATATTTTGGTGTAATTAATTTGTTTAGTGATGGGGGACTTGGTGGGGCTGCAATCAAACGTATTAGCGAAGGAAAAGAACAGAATGCTTATTTCAGTGCATTTTTTGTATTGCGCTCTCTCTTTTTAATCACAGTTATTCTATGTTTACTTACATTGAAAGGCCATTTTACAGATCTGAATGATGAGGACATCTTTAATTGGTTGTTAATAGCTTTAGCCGTATCACTCTTTTATGGACCATTGAATAATGCTCTTGCAGGGCTTGCAAAGGTCGGTATACGGGAAACATGTTGTTTTATCAATGAAATTGCCCGCATCTTTACTCAAGTAATCGCAGTGTTTTTTGGGTACGGTATCGCAGGTTTGGCAGGTGGTTTTGTCATTGGGATGATCGTTGCTACTATTATAGAGTTGCGTTTCTTTGATCTACGACTAACTCCTTTTAAATGGCGCCATGTGAAAAACCTATCCTCATTCTCATTTTGGTTATTTTTGACATCAAGTGGTGTTATGCTCTATTCATATGCAGACACAATCATGATTGGTTATTATTTGAGTAATTCAGATATAGGTATATACAGAGTGGCGGTCCAATTTACATCCATTGCAGCATTAGCAACCACTTCAATGCAGGTTACACTCTGGCCCAGAATAAGTCGGTGGGGGAAAACAGGAGAAATAAGATTAGTTGAGAGTTCTCTTTCCGAAGCTATCAAATATGCACTTCTTATAGCTATGCCTATTTGTATAGGGGGAGTTGTGGTTGGTGACAAATTACTCTATTATTTTTATGGGGATGAGTTTGTTCAAGGTTATCCTGTTCTTGTAATTTTGTGCATGACCCAAATAATAAGTGTGTTTCAACTTTTCTTTTTGGCATACCTCAGTGCTCTGGACATGCAAAAGAAAGCATTTAAAGTTACATCCATTGCAGCTACTTTAAATATTGTTATGAATGCGATACTTATCCCTTTGGTCGGTATTGTAGGTGCCGCAATAGCCACCTTGACTACAATTGGGATAAATGGAATTCTAGCGCGGAAAATGTTGGCAACAACAATACAAATCAAATTTGAATATAGTACTTTCTTCAATATACTGAAAGCATCCCTTCTTATGGGAATGATTGTTGGTGTATATAGGTTGATAATACCACTTTCAAATGTTTGGTTAGCTATAATTGCGGTTTTTATTGGGGGAATGGTTTATGGAATATTGTTGTTAAAGTTTGATGATAGAGTTTATGGTGAAATTGAGAGAATTTTCAATCAGTTTATCCAATAAAATTCTAGGATAATTTTCTATATTGATAAATTCATACTTAAATCCCAAATAAATGGGCTCTGTAGAAATCCTCTTCTCTAACCTCAACTGAGTCACTACATTTTTTATAAGAATAAGTCACCTGTGACTGTTTGCCAACAAAAACACAAGGATATGACTGTGTTTTGTCTAACAAGTACTTAAATTTTATTGATATAGCATTGCAAGTAACACGATATTCACACTTTCCACTCTACAGTTGCAAATACTCAAAACAAACATATACACAACATCAGCTATTGACATTGGTTTTGTTCAATGAGTATTTAGGAGAAGATTATCGAGATTTTGTTGAGATCGTTGAATTAATGGATTCTATTCAATCAAAATTTGAATTGGATAAGGTAACCCATTTTACAACACTTCAAAAGTTCGTTACTAGAATTTATTCTGCAATACTTGATCATATCTTTAAGAGAACATTGGACCTATTTTACAAAAATGGCGAGTCAATTGACGTTAATGGTATTGATTCAACTGGTTTTACAAGTGGTTATTGTAGTAACTATTACTCCTAGAGAATCAAAAATGGAGAAGAAGTTATGTCAAAACAAGTATTTCAGTTGATGTTCACAGATTTGTGATTACTGGATAAAAGATCTCCGGGAAACCTGTTCATGATGCTAAGCATGCAAAAACATTGCTATTGCATTGTCATCGTAACAGGAGATCACTCTATTATGTGATGGATAAAGCATATGATTCTGAAACTATCCATGAGCTGACAAGAGAAAAACTCAGGTCAATAGCAGTTGTTCCATTAAGACAACGAGAGAGGAAGATATCGAAAGAAGATGTTAAATGAATTTGATGAGGAAATATGGGGAGAATTTGTGAGCAAGAAAGTATAGAAATCAGGTAAAGGAAGTCAAATTCAAAGTGATATTGCACAATCTTGAGAGATTTGTCAAGATTGTGTTTTTAGTTATAGTGAGGATTTCTACAAAGCCAATAAATGTCTAAAGCATATCCCTATGATTACTTTTAAATAGATCTAAAAAATTTAGATGACATAAATTAATCTTAAACATTTGTGTAGACTCAATATAACGATAGCTTAAAATAACTCTTTTAAAATTTCAAGTTATAAGTATTTGCTTTAATATTGTTACTAAGCGTTTTGAAAGCGTGGTTTAATATTGGAAGGTGGAGATAATATGGGCAATAAACAAAATTATCGTGTGGATGTTTTTGGTTTAAAAAAGGGTGAAAGGGAATAATATGGCAATATTAAAACTTCTTATGAGTGTTATTAATTCTGCTATCCAAAAATGTATTGGTTTGATTGTTCGATTTATTAATGTACTACTGTTAAGTCTAAATTTCATTATTGTTAAGAAAGAAAATTGTATTTGTAAAAAATTAGTTGATGTTTATACAACTCCACATAAAACCAATAATGAACACCCAGCTGAATGTATTATTTTTTCTATGGATAGGGCAATTCAACTTCACGCATTACTTTCGTCTTACTTTGAGAAAGTAACCCCGTCAGTTCCAGTGCATGTCTTATACAGAGCATCATCAAATCCTCATCAAAAAGCTTATGATAGTGTTTTTTCTCTTTTTGATGAGAAGCAGATTTTTCCAGTTTCTCAAAAAGACAAAGGTTCTTTTAAAAAGCAGCTTATCACAATCCTTGAATCCATAAAAGCTGAAAAGGTATTCTTTTTAGTAGATGACATTATATTTATCGAAGATATGGATGTGTTCGATTTCGCAAAGTTTGATCCTCGAACTACAATCATATCTCTTCGCTTAGGAGCAAACTTAAAAAGAGCATACACTTTACAGAAAGAACAACAATTACCACCATTCATTTCAGATATAATCCAAGATTCAGATAAACTTTGTTGGAAATGGGAAGATGGAGAGTTGGATTGGGCATATCCATTATCAGTAGATGGCAATCTTTTTTTAACACGTGAAATAATTGCTCTTGCAAAGAGTATAAATTTTAATTCTCCTAACACATTTGAGAGCAATTTACAGAAACAACTTAGGTATTTCAAACATCGATATGGTGTATGCTACAAGAAATCAAAAATTATTAACATTCCAATGAATAAAGTTCAAGATACTAATGATAATATACATGGAACAATTCACCAAGATTATTTATTAAATCAGTGGAATCATGGAATGCAAATCGATTATCGTGCACTTTATGGTTTTGTAAACGAAAGTGCACATCAGGAAATTGATATTACATTTACAAAACGAAATGACCTAGATAGCATTAAAGAGGTTGAGCAATTTGAAAGATTTTAAAGTATCAGTTATTATGCCTGTATATAATGCAGAAAAATATCTGAAAGATGCTATCGAAAGTATTTTGAATCAATCATTTAAAAACTTTGAACTTTTGATTATAAACGATGGGTCAAATGATAAAAGTAAAGCAATTATTGAATCACACAATGATTCGCGCATTAGATTACTTAATAATGAAGAAAATAGTGGTTTGGCAAAAGTAAGAAATAAAGGCATCTATGAAGCAAAAGGCGAATATATTGCATGGTTGGATGCTGATGACATAAGTCATCCATTAAGATTAGAGAAGCAAGTAAAATTACTGGATAGTCATCCCGATGTAGGAATTTGTGGAACATGGGTGAAAACGATTGGTACTAAAGTGACTCACAAATGGCGTTATCCCACAAATCCTAATTTTATACGCGGTCGAATGCTTTTTGATGATCCATTGGCGACTTCATCAGTTATGCTAAGAAAAAAATTATTTATTGGGTAGAATCAACATTTTGACTTGAACTATCCTCCTGCAGAAGATTATGATTTATGGGAGCGTCTTTCTGGTTGTTATAAAATAACAAACATTCCTAAATTTTTGACATACTACCGTATTCATGATAATCAAACCTCTAAAATAAATGTACTTAATCAAAAATCATCTGTTTGGAACATACAAGAAAGACAACTTAAAAAAATGCATGTTTTGCCTTCAAATGAAGAAAAACAAATGCACCAAAAAATAGGAGGTTGGAAATTTGAAGCGTCAAATGATTTTATTTTGTTTGCTAATGAATGGCTCTTAAAACTTCAAAAAGCAAATTCAAAAACACATTTTTATCCCGAACCACAATTTACTCGTGTTCTTGCTGAAAGATGGTTTTTCATATGTAGAGCAGCTGCAGGATTGGGGTTAAATACATGGTCAATTTACTGGAATTCGCCATTAAGAAAGCATAGTATTTTTTATAAGCATGTATATATACTTGCTAAATCCTTAATAGCCTAAACGAGTAGAAATGTCTGATGAATATAAATTATTGTTGGTTCCGGAATTCAGCTCATCCGGAGGTACACGCAATTATTTTTATTATTTGCTTAACTTTTATTCTTCACAGGGCTATGAAGTTTCAATTGCACTGTGCAGAAATCAGTTGGATGATGAAATAAAGTCTCTCTTAGAGTGTTACAAGTGCAGATTCCATATAATTCCTTCAAGAGATAAAGGTTTTATGAGATTCCTGCGTTATTTTCCAGTGAACCTTCTTTTTGATATCATTTCAATTTTGCCGATCTACATTAAAGAAAATCCAGATATGATAGTAGTATCAAATGGTACTCCTGGTATGTTCATAGGATTGATTTTATTTCCTGTAAAGTTTATTTATACCTTTCATACCTATCCTTTATGGACCAAGATAATATGTCTTAGCAGTATACAAAAAACGTTTTTGAGGATTTTTTTAAATCGTAATAAAATGCTAACTACGGTTTCAGAATATTCAAAAAAGCAGATTCTAGACTTATGGGTGCCTGCACAAAAAAGCGATTATATTAAAGTAATTTACAATTCTGTGAGCAAAAAATGTTTTGTTGAAGGCCATATCCAGAATGAAAATACAAACATTTACCGAGTTCTAACATTAGGACATGTCATATGGTACAAAAACCCAAAAATATGGATAGGAGTAGCCCAAGAAGTAATTAGACAAAGACCAGATATACCAATTGAATTCATCTGGGCAGGAGAAGGAAATCTTCTGGAAGAATGTAACTATATAGTGAAACAGATGGGGTTAGAAGGCATTAAATTCATAGGACATCAAAGCAACGTAGAATCCTTGTATAAACAGAGCACTATCTATTTCCAGCCAAGTCTACTCGAAAGCCATGGAATATCAGTTGTAGAAGCTATGGCACATGGATTACCCTGTGTTACATCCGATGTTGGTGGCTTACCTGAATCAGTTATAAATGGTGAAACTGGTTTTATCTGTCCACCCGATGACATAGAATGTTTTGTGGCACAAATTATTAAACTACTAGATAATGAAAAATTTAGATACATGATGGGACAGTCTGGAAAGTCGAGAGCAAAAGCTTTTTTTTCATCAGATGTGCAAAACAAAAAGATGATAAGCTTATATTCTTCATTATTACAAAATTGAAGGGATAATTGTTTAATTTCCATATTATGATCAGCAATCATAAGTTAGAATCAATGAGAAAACATTAGTGGTAATCAACAAGGTCTAATATGAAACTTGCTCCAATAGCCTTATTCGTATACAATCGACGTAATCACACCCGCAGGACACTTGAAAGTCTTGTGACAAATCCTGGATTTACAGAAAGCTTACTTTATGTTTTCTGTGATGGAGCAAAGAGCGAAAAGGATTTGGATTCTGTTCGATCGACACGTGAATTAATCCATTCTTATGAACTGGAAAATGTCACAATCATTGAGAATGAGTGCAATAAAGGGTTGGCAAGGTCTCTTGTAGATGGTATAAATTATGTATTGCAGAAGCATGATCGTATAATTGTTTTAGAGGATGATTGTTATCCTTCTCAGGATTTCTTACAGTTCATGAACATTTGCCTTGATAATTATGAATCTGATGAAAGAATAATGAATGTGAGTGGTTATGCTCCCCCAATCATGATACCAGATGATTATACTTACGACATATATTTCTCTTACCGCTTTTCATCATGGGGATGGGGTACTTGGAGAAGGGCATGGAAATACTATTCCAAGGATTCCGGGATACTAAAGACAATTGATAGTTCAATATCAATAAAGAAAAAAGTAGATCGTGCAGGGTTGGATTTGTATACAATGTTAAAATGGCAGATCGAAGGCAAGATCGATTCGTGGGCTGTTTTTTGGGCTATCAACATAATTATGCATGATGGGCTTTCCATAAATCCGGTGAGGTCCAGGATAATGAATATAGGGCATGATGGCAGTGGGGTTCATTGTTCTGCTGATGGAAGATATGATGTCCAGATCAATAAGCAAAAAACAAGCACAATTGCATTCCCTGATGCAATAATTCCTGATAATAGGATTGTAAAATCCTATTCTGATTTTCAGACTGGAAATTTGTTTAAAAAAATGTTTTATGTTTGTCATCACAGATTTGGCAAATTTATCGACCCTTTTATTTCATTGATCAGTCGAGTTTTCTGATAAACGAAAAATCCTGATTGTTCTTAGAAATGTAATTGATCTTATATGAGTTTTCAATTAATTTGTTGATAGTTTCAATAGTTTCATCTATGGTGAAAGGTTCAAAACGATGATGAAATTCTATTAGTAATTGTTCAGGATAAATTCTTTTATTGAGCATGTCTGCTATGACTTCATATTCTGAGCCCTCGATATCCATCTTTAGAATATCGATCTTTTTGTGACCTAATTCCTCCATTATTGTGTCGATTGTTTCAACCTTTACTTTTATAGCTTCATCTGAACTATTGTTCTTTGCCACCAAAGAGTGTGACACATGGTCTGGATTTTTTGGAGGGAAAAAGTCCATGTACCCATTTGATGAAGCAATACCCTTCGGGTGAATTACAAATTTATCTATATTCTTATTTTTTGCAAATTCAATTGCTCTTGGGGTAGGATCAAATCCATTAACTATTACATTTTTTTGTTTAATCAAAGCCTCATCCCAAGAAATATCTTCACCAATGCCAAAAGAATAAACAATACTATTCTCATCGATGTTTACAGGACAAAATGCCCACCCACCATAATCAGATCCTAAATATTCGATTTGGCAATTAGCAAGATTATTCTTGTAAATCCTAAATTTAATTAGTTCGTAAAATTTTAAAAAAATATTTTTTAATAATTGGCTCATTATTCCCCCTCTTTATAGCTCACAGTATTTATTTTTTATATTTGCGATTATAAATAGTACTATTAAATCTGTAATATGGTGTACTACTATTTATAAAAAAAGTGGAACTTGCAAAATCAATGTCCTGAACAATCCCATTTTAACCCAAGAGTTATATATGATTTAACAAATCCTTATGCTACTAACTAGTATTAAATTTGTGAAAAATATGAAACCTCTTCTCATCAATACTTCTGACCTCCAGGGTGGTGCAGCTCGAGCAGCTTACAGGTTACATCAGGGACTTCAGGAAATTGGTGTTGAATCAAGAATGTTAGTACAGAAAAAAACGAGTACTGATAATTCTGTAATAGGTCCAAAGACAAATATAAAAGGTCCAAGGTCATCTAGCTGGAATCTAATGGCTGTTGCACGTTATCTTGTAGATCGATTGCCTTTAGCATATTACGATTATCATAATTTCCAGCAAATGGATTGGAGTCCACAGTGGCTACCTCACAATATACACAAGAAAATTAACCGGATACATCCTGATGTTGTACATTTCCACTGGATATGTCAGGGTTTTGTTCCTGTTCAGGAAGTTGCTAAAATAAAGCAACCTCTTGTGTGGACTCTGCATGATATGTGGGCTTTTACCGGCGGCTGTCACTATAATGGTACATGTGATGGTTACAAAAATAAGTGTGGTACATGTCCACAACTTAGTTCTGGTAAAGGAAATGATCTGAGTAATTGGGTCTGGAAACGCAAGAAAAAATATTGGGCTGATCTGGATTTTACTGTTGTTACACCCAGCCGTTGGCTGGCGAATTGTGCAAGTTCCAGTTCTTTATTTGAGGATAAGAAAATCGAAGTGATCCCGAATGGCCTTGATCTTCAAAAATACAAACCGGTTTCAAAGGATGAAGCCAGAAGAGCTTTAAAATTACCTTTGGACAAGAATTTGATTCTTTTTGGGGCATTGAACTCCACAGGGGATAAAAGAAAAGGTTTTCAATATTTAAGATCTGCAGTAGGTATGCTTTCTGATGAGTTTGATTTTGAAGCCATCGTGTTTGGGAATTCGGATGATGGTGATCAATTGGATATTCCAATAAATTATATGGGCAGATTACCGGATAACATGCTAAATTCAATATACTCTGCAGCTGATGTTTTTGTAGCACCATCTGTACAGGACAATTTACCAAATACGATCATGGAATCTCTTGCATGTGGAACTCCATCGGTAGCTTTTGATATTGGTGGGATGTCAGACATGATCGTGCACAAAGAAAATGGGTATCTGGCAAAACCCTTTGATGTGGATGATCTGGCAAAAGGTATAGAGTGGGTTGTTGAGCAGGATCAAAGAAAGGAATACTTAAGTGAAGCTTCCAGAAAGTATGTAGAAAAGAATTTTGAACTAAAATCGATTGCCAAAAAATATGCAGATTTATATTCAGAATTATAATTAATACTGATTGAGGATTTTTAATGGATAAGAATAGCAGGATTTTTATTGCTGGTCACAGGGGTATGGTTGGTTCAGCTATAAAGAGAAAACTGGAATCAAATGGTTATACTAATTTGCTATGTAAAACACATAATGGACTCGATCTGACAGATCAAAAAGCAGTCAATGAGTTCTTCCAATCAGAGAAACCAGAGTACGTCTTCCTAGCAGCAGCTAAAGTAGGTGGTATCCTTGCAAACAGCACGTATCCTGCAGAGTTTATCTACCAGAACATCATGATCGAGGCAAATGTCATCCATGCTGCCTATACCTACGGTGCCAAAAAGCTTCTTTTCCTTGGTTCATCCTGCATATATCCAAAGTTTGCACCCCAGCCCATGAAGGAAGAATATCTGCTTACCGGGGAACTTGAAGTTACAAACGAGGCATATGCAATAGCAAAGATCGCCGGGATAAGACTTTGCAAGCACTATAATCAGCAATATGGGACAAACTTCATGTCTGTCATGCCAACAAACCTTTACGGGCAGAATGATAATTTCGATCTTGAATCATCTCATGTGATGCCTGCACTCATCCGCAAGTTCCATGAGGCAAAGGTAGAGGGTAAGCCAGAGATCGTGATTTGGGGCACAGGCCTGCCGAGGCGTGAGTTCCTGCATGTTGATGATATGGCGGATGCCTGTGTTCATCTTATGGAGAACTATGATGAGTCCGATGTAGGTGAGTTCGTTAATATCGGGGTTGGAAAAGATATCACTATTCAGGAGCTTGCTGAGCTCATAGGAGATATTGTGGGATATGAGGGTGAGATAGTTTATGATACATCAAAACCGGATGGTACTCCTCAGAAGTTGCTGGATGTTAGCAGGCTGAACGGACTTGGATGGGAAGCCAGGATATCGCTCAAGGACGGAATTACGGAAACATATGAGTGGTACAAAAGTGGAAATGAACCGGCATAATAGTACATAATAACTGATGGAATATTCAATGCTATATTCAATGATGATATAAAAGTCATAAGGATCCAATGGCGAATTAAATGACCTCACAACCACTGATCTCCGTAATTGTGGCCGTGTATAATGGTGACAAGACCTTACAGCGTTGTATTGATAGTGTATTCGATCAGACTTATCCCAATAAGGAGCTTATAGTTCTTGATGGGGGTTCTACAGATGATACTGTAGACATCCTAAAAAGAAACAACGACAAGATAGCTTACTGGAAATCAGAGCCAGATACTGGAATTTACAATGCCTGGAATAAGGCACTGGACCATGTCAGTGGGGAATGGATCTATTTTTTGGGATCTGACGACTATCTTTGGAAGAATAGCGTATTTCAGGAGATGGCATCACATCTGATGAAGGGTGCATCCGAAAATATTCAACTGGTCTATGGGCAGGTTGCAAGAGTAACAGCAGCTGATGAGATATGTTGTGTCGATGGCAATCCATGGGATTATACATGGAATGGTATTGTTGAAGATGGGGTATGTACTTTTACGCATCAGGGAATGTTCCACCACCGCAGCCTGTTTGAAACATATGGAAAGTTCGATGAATCTTATAGGATCGTAGGGGATTATGAGTTACTTATCAGGGTCTTTAAGGAAGGTGGAGATGCTCTTTTTGTAAATGGACTGATTGTAGCTGGAATGCAAACCGGTGGTGTCACTGCCAACTGTACTAACCTTGTTAAGGAAACTGCCAGAGCAAGGCGAACTCATAGTTTAAAGGTTGTCACGATCCCCTGGCTCATCTCATATGCGTGGGCTATTTGTTATCCAGTTTTAAATAGGATACTTGGAGATAAGAATACGAGGTATCTGGTTAATTTTGGGAAACGTTTTGTGACCGGGCTTTCTCACAAAAAGAACGTTATTTTGAAACAAAAAAACCAATGACGTAATTAATTGTGTATGTCAGTGTCTATTATCTCTAGTTTGTAACAATCCAATTGCAATATATGGTAGTTTGTTCGATAATAGTTATATATCGAATGATGAATTAATACATTGCAAATTTAAAAGAAAGTTCCCTTTAATATAGGGTAGATACCTGCATTATGTTATCTATCTCTTCATTGTTTAAAATATTCAATATGCACTTAATGCGAGTGAAGCATATGACCGGTGAAAACAAAAAAACCCAAATTACTAGATCCTTACCTTACATTGCAGGGGTGCTTATCTCATTCCTGGTTGCATTATATATCAGAACCATACCCAAAGCAAGTGTATTCCTGTCAAACGGTTTCGTACGTTTTGGCGGAAATGATCCATGGTATCACTTGCGAAACGTAGAATCCATTGTGCACAATTTCCCTAATATACTGTGGTTCGATGCCTACACACAGTATCCAAGTGGTACTCGTCAGATCTTTGCACCCCTGTTCGATCTGGTATTATCTTCGATCATCTGGATCCTCGGTTTTGGGAACCCGGATCAGGATCTGATCTACAAGGTTTGTGCATATTACCCTGCATTTCTTGGTGCAATAGTAGTGATCCCAACATACTTCGTAGCCAAGTGGCTGTTCGATCGCAGGGTCGGTTTGCTTGCAGCTTTGCTAATTGCGATTGCACCGGGGCAGTTTCTCTCAAGGTCTATGATCGGGTTCAATGACCACCACATAGCAGAGACCCTCCTAACCACCATTGTTGCCATGTTCCTGATAATGGCATTGAAGGTCGGTCGTGAACACCCATTTACTTTTGAAAGCATCAGGGCCGGGAAGTTTGCTGAATTAAGACCTGCACTCGCGTATTTTATACTTGCAGGAGTGTCACTGGGCGCTTACTCACTCGCATGGTATGGAGCAGTATTCTTCAGTTTTATTCTTGGCATCTACATCACAGTGCAGCATATAATAGATCACATGCATAATCGCTCGACCGATTATCTCGCAGTCGGCGGCGTTATTATTTTTGGTATTGCTTTGCTAATGGTATTAATGGTTCCGAATCTTTCTTCCAGAGGTCTCCTGATAAAAGGTCTCTTCGCCGGAACCATAGCATTCCCCATTTTCACCCTTATTTCAATTGAACTCAACAAAAGAGATCTCAAAAAATATTACTACCCGATCTCAATAGCATCACTTTCCATTGTAGGGATTGTGTTCGCAAAGATACTTTCACCATCAATCTATGGCTTAATATCAAGTTTAGCAAGCTACTTCATGCGCACAGGGGGCGGCCTCACAATCGCTGAAGCCTCCCCCCTCCTCTCCGTAGGTGGCCAGTTCTCCATTGCTCCTTTCTGGGGCAACTTCACAACTATGGGCTACATCTCACTCATTGCAATAATCTACCTCGGTTATGAGGCATTCAAGAAGAACAACACTCCTGAAAGGACATTCCTGCTTGTCTGGACCTTCATGATCATCTGGGCCATGCTCCAGCAGAACCGTTTTGCATACTACTATTCAGTGAACGCTGCCATCCTGTCTGCTTATGTTGGTATCAAGATCCTGGATCTTGCAGGCTGGAAGGATCTTCTTGATGAGATCAAACTAAAGGATAAGTTCGACATTAAAAGCATTAAGATATGGCCTATACTATCAGTTCTTGTCATACTGCTGGTCTTCATGTATCCATCCTATGACATGTCAATGAAGCAGTCACAGTATACAGGAGGACCCAATGGATACTGGATCGAAGCTAGCATGTGGCTTGACTCAAACACTCCTGATCCAGGACTGGATTACTACGAAAGCTATGAAACGCCCGCAGAAGGTGAGAGCTACCAGTATCCCGACACCGCATATGGCGTGATGTCCTGGTGGGACTACGGCCACTGGATTGAGGTGATCGGTCACCGGATTCCGAATGCCAATCCATTCCAGCAGGGAATAGGTGGCAGAAGGAACAGCATTGATGAAGAGAACAAACCAGGTGCAGCGACATTCTTCACTGCACAGTCTGAAGAAGAGGCCACCGCAGTTCTTGAGGCAGTTCATCCTGACCCGGAGAAGGCCGGTGCAAGGTACATTGTGTCCGATGTTGAGATGGCAACTGGCAAGTTCTATGCCATGACCGCATGGACCCTTGATACAGCTGATTATTACATTCCTGTGCAGACCGACCAGGGAGTGCAGACCGTTCCCGGGCCAAGATATTTCAATTCCATGGAATCAAGGCTCCATATCTTTGATGCAAGAGGAATGGAAGAGTATCGTATGGTGCACGAATCTCCTGCCGGAAATTCTGCTGAGACAGGTTACAAGAACGTGTACAATGCGCTCTTCGAAGGAAACATTCCTCTTGAAAATACCGGGTATGTGAAGATATTCGAGTATGTTGAGGGTGCACAGATCGTCGGCGAAGCGCCTGAAGGCGAGGACGTGACCATCTCAGTGACCATATTGACAAACATCGGAAGGACCTTCGTATACTCCCAGTCGACAGTTTCGGATGGAACCTACTCTTTCACAGTACCATATTCAACACTTGGTCCTATTGAAGGTGAGACACAGTTCGACACCATGCCTGTTGGCCCTTACAAGATAAGCTATGGTAATGTTCAGGAAGAAGTGGATGTCGACGAAAGGGATGTACTGGACGGAAATGTGATAGAGGTCTAATGCGCAGATTTTGTACAACTCCCATCAGTGCATTTTCTAATGTTTTGATGGGATTTCCCTTTTATAATCTGATAATTAACTTGTAATAACGATCGATAAATATCAAAATTATGACCTTAATAAGGGATGTTTAAATGGATGTCAAAAAAGCTGTAATTCCTGCTGCAGGTCTTGGGACCCGGTTCCTGCCGGTGACCAAGTCCATGCCTAAAGAAATGCTTCCGATAATCGATAAGCCGGTGATTCATTATGTCGTGGAGGAGGCTATAGCTGCAGGTATCGATGATATAATATTTGTCACTGGAAGGAGTAAGCGTTCCATTGAGGATTATTTTGACGATTCTCCTGAACTGGAAATGCATCTTAAGGAAAAGCATAAGGACGACCTTCTCAAAATGGTAGAAGACATTTCTTCCATGGTGGACATCCATTACATCAGACAGAAAGAACCAAGAGGTCTTGGTGATGCCATAATGACCGCCCGAAAGCACATAAGCGGTGATCCATTTGCTGTCCTTCTTGGTGATGATATAATTGTAAATCACACTCCCTGTATTCGGCAACTGATCGATGTCTTCCAGAAATACAGGTGCTCTACTATTGCGGTGGAAGAGGTTCCAAGTGAAAAGGTCAGCAGCTATGGTATCATAAAGGGTAAACCACTTGATGAGTCACTTTGTATCCTGGAGGATATTGTGGAAAAACCCTCTATAGAGGAAGCTCCATCCAACATTGGTGCCATAGGAAGGTACGTTTTTACACCTGAGATATTCGATTGCATCAGGGATGCCGGCACAGGTGTAGGTGGTGAAATTCAGCTGACCGATGGTATCCGTATGCTCAACGATATGCAGAAGGTCTATGCTTACAAGTTCGCAGGCAAACGGTATGATACCGGTGACAAGCTGGGGTATGTTCAGGCTGTTATTGATTTTGCACTTTGCAGTGAGGATTTCGGTCCAAGTGTGAAGGAATACCTGAGGTCCATTCCGGATCTTTGATCGCTCCGGTATAGTGGTCACATTAATTTTTCTTTTTCCGCTACATACAAATATTATCGAGTAAAAGCTACATCACAGGTGACAATATTGGAAAGTAAGATCAAAGGAAAGGCATGGATTTTTGGCGATGATATTGACACGGATGTTATCATTCCGGGAAAATATCTCAGGACCACTGATATGCAGGTATTTGCTGATCATGCAATGGAAGGCATTGACCCTGATTTTTCTAAAAAGGTCGAGAAAGGAGACGTTGTGGTCGGTGGTAACAACTTCGGCTGCGGTTCCTCAAGGGAGCAGGCTGCTCTTGCCCTTAAGTATGCTGGGGTTTCCTGTGTTGTTGCAAAGTCATTCGGTCGCATCTTTTTCCGTAATGCCATCAATGTCGGACTTCCTTTAATGGAATCTGATATCGAATGCAACGAAGGTGACATTGTTGAGGTCGACCTGCTTGAAGGGACTGTGAGTGTCAACGGAAAGGATTTCAAGGGTAACAAGCTTCCGGACTTCCTGCTTGAGATCCTCACAGATGGTGGTCTTGTGGAACACCGCAAGAAATTACAAGAACAGAACAAATAACGTTGGCCATGATATTTCCAGATGAATACAAGTATGTCGGAGTGACCGGCATACATCCGGATGATGCAGAAGAGAACATCATCTATTTCCTTTCCGAATACATGGTCGTTGAGGACTGTGTGGGTGAGGAAGAGATCGAATATTCCATCTATCATGTAACAAAGAAGGGCGATGACCTTTTGCGTGAGGTGGAAAAACTTGAGCTGGTTGCAGCGAAAGAGCAGGTCATAAAGTATGACCAGAAATTGAACATCAAGGACCGCGCCCTTCTTATCGAGACGGCAGTGAACCTGTGCAAGGATGGTGTAAATACCGTTATCTTCACAGGTGTGGACAATCACGTGACATTCGTGCACGAACCATCGATGTCGGAGATCATAGATATCGAGATCGTTGATGTGGTGCCTCCAGAACCTTCCTGGCTGTCCCATGTGGTAAGACGGCTTGAGTCGAGTGGCATATTCGGGGACTTTGGAGTGCGTTTTACTGAGGACGTTATAGATCTTTCACAGTTCGAGGGTCCGAAGACGGTGTTCCCATGTTCCTGTTCCGGACTCAAAGGCAAGTTTCTTGATTGCGATACAATAACTGAGGATGGCACTTTGCTTGTTGGTTGTGAGATATCTAAGAAGCTTTTTGAGACAAGGTTCCCGGATGTTGAGTATTCACTGGTGAACATCTGTCCTTTCAAGTCTGATATATTTGAACCTACAAAGCCCTTCATCACCAGATGCTGTCGTTCCGAAAAGTCAGGCCGGGTTACCATTAACGGTATCGAAGGTGTCGTAGTCCACTGGGGAGCGTCCGAGTTCTTCGTGGCAGAAGCTATCCGGGACCTTGCACTGGACATTGCGGAAAAGAGGAAGTGAGTTATGTCTGAAAAAATGAGAGTTGCAATTGTCGAAGGAGACGGTATTGGGAGGGAGGTCATCCCTGCGGCTGTGGAGGTCCTTGATGTACTTGGTCTTCCCATCGAGAAGGTCCCGCTTGAGCTGGGATACGGGAAATGGGAGAAATGCGGTATTGCCATCGATGACAATGACCTTGATGTGCTGAAGAGCTGTGATTGCGTTCTTTTCGGAGCGATCACCACGCCACCTGATCCGAATTACAAGAGCGTGCTCCTTACCATACGCAAGGAGCTTGATATGTATGCGAACATCCGTCCGATCAAGCCGCTTCCTGGTGTAACGGGCGTGACCGGCAGGAGTGATTTTGACTTTGTGATCGTGAGGGAGAACACCGAGGGTATGTATTCATCCATCGAGGAATTCCATGAGGATGTGTCATATACCAAAAGGGTGGTCTCCAGAAAAGGTTCCGAGCGCATTGCCAAGACTGCCTGCAGGCTGGCCAAAGAGCGCCATAACGATCTTACTATTGTTCACAAATCCAATGTACTGAAGTCTGACAACATGTTCCTGAACACCTGTCGTGAGGTGGCAGAGTCCGAGAATGTGGGGCATAGGGACATGCTTGTGGATGCCATGGCTTACAGCTTGATGACCTATCCTGAAAGGTATGATGTTGTGGTCACTACCAATCTGTTTGGTGACATACTGAGCGACATGTCCGCTGCCCTTGTGGGAAGCCTGGGGCTTGCTCCCAGTGCAAACATCGGCGATAAGTATGCTTTCTTTGAGCCGGTACACGGGAGTGGTCCTGATATTGCAGGCAAAGGAATTGCAAACCCCATCGCAGCTATCCTGAGCATGAAGATGATGCTGGAGTGGATGGGTCTCCAGAAAGAAGCTGATATTGTTGAAGAGGCTGTAGGAAGGTGCATAACTGAAAAGATCACCACTCCTGACCTTGGCGGGAGTGCCAGCACCATTGAGGTTGGCAGGGCAATTGCAGATCACGTTCGCAACATGCTGGATGGATGATCTCATCCCGTTTACCTTATTTTTGATCAATTGATATCCATTAGTTGATCATTATTTCTCGAAATGGCTTTTCCTAAATTGACCTGACAATATCATTTTGAAGGTACAGACCTTCGGCTCAGGTTACATTAAGTTAATATTAAATTTCATTGGCCCTGACTTGCGGAGGTTAACTTTTCCCTGTCACGCGGTTCCCAGAAGTGAGGCCACTCCTGATGTTGTGAACACTGCGCTGATGCCGGATATCCATACCATTATTACGAAATCCTTCATCGAACAGAGTATATGGCCTCCGTCAACGAATCTGATAAGGAGGGCTGACATCAGGGAATGAGCTAACATTATGAACAATACCATGGCTGAGAGGAGTTCCATGTTCCCGATATCCGTGTTCAGGATCATTCCCATTCCCATTCCATCAGGCATGGTGACAGTAGTGAACATGTCCTGCATCAGGTCAACGACTCCCAGTGATATGTAAAGGGTAAAGCCGATACCTGCTGTAAGTCCGTACATTACTCCTACCAGGCTGGAAGCTGACTGGTATCTCTTTTTTCTCAGGGTAACGATGCGGTGGAAGTTCGTTGCTATCATATCACCTATAACTTCCGGCTGTCCTCCGAGATTGGTGGCTTCAACGAACATGGCGCTGAATCTCTGTATGAGATTGCTGCCGGTGTTAGCTGAAAAGAATTCCCATGACTTTTTCTTGTCCACACGGGTGTTTATTCGCTTGAAAAGTGAGTTTACATCTTTTGTAAGTGGTCCGAAGTCATGTATTCTCAAGGATTTAAGCGCTTCATCGATGAGTCCGCCTCTTGCACCTGCAGAACTTCCAAGGGAGCGGATGAATGAAGGGTAGTTTTCATCTTTACGCTTGATATCCTTCTCGACCTTCTTTGCAACATGACCGATGTATGTCAGTGGTGTCAATATTGCTGCAACTGCAATGGGTAACTCAAGTTTGCCGTATAGCATGACGGCTATAGCAACGATAATACATCCTGCAATTGAGATAGGGATCGACTGGTATAATTTTGTCTTGGCTTTTGTCGGTATCTTTGTCTGCTGCCAGATAGGGTCCTTTGGTACCTTTGATTTAGTGAAAGTGATCATCACAAGGTCAGTTACCACGAAAACAACCACCACCACTCCCATCAGGAGGACTGCATCCATTCCGGTGATCACAGGCATGATGACTGCAAAAGATGCAAGGAAGATCAATGCCATGATCAGGGAGACGAACAGTTCTTTGATGACCTCTATTGCATAGAGGGCACCGTTGTACATTGATTCATATTCGTTCATCACGACATTCTGTTCTGCTGCAAGGAATGCCTTGATATCCTCTCCGGATTCAAGACCGTGTGCAAACCTGTCCAGGAAATCCTCATAAAGGACAGAAGGTGTCCTCTTTGATGCGAAACGGCATGCATCCGAGAGGCTCATGTTCCAGACAGTTACAAGGTTGTATATCTTTTCACTTTCTTTTGCCAGGAACTTGTAGCTCTCATTTTTGGAAACGATCTTTATGATATCCAGTCTCGGTGTTTCCGCAGTGGATATTGCACCCATCTGTGTGATGTAGTAGTGCATGTTGTTATCAATCTGGGCAGCCTTGCCTCCAAGTGCCGTGAACGGGTAGTAAAAAGCAAAGCCTATACATATCACCGGTATGAGTGCCGGGATCATCTGAGTACTTCCGGTAAAAAGGTCGGGCAATAATGTGTATATAAGGATCGAGAATATGAATCCAAAGGCGACCACTGGCAAAGCTACCTTTTTAGCATAGGCCTTTGGTTCCATTTCCAGTGCATTGAACGCCTTTTTAAAGTCCATTTATCTTCTCCTCAAATTGCAAAAGGCAGTCCTTCAACACCATACTTGTAGAAGTTGATAACGATCTCCAGGACATCGTAGTAGTCCTTGATTCCTCTTTCTTTCATTTCTTCCAGTATCCTTGCCCTGAGCATAAGGTCATTGTATATCTGTCTCTTATCTTCATATCCGAGCTTGGTAGCGATCTTGTTCTCAAGGATGAAGCTGTTGTTAAGGCCCCTGAAATTGTGGGTATCGGTATCCGGGTCCCACTGGAAGACAGCCCTTGTGACTACTCCGCCTGCGTCCTCGTAGTATCCTTCGATCTCTTCGATGGCAAGGCAACGTCTGAGGAATTTTCCTTTCCGGTATACTGCCTGCAAGATCATTGCCACATTGAGGTTATCGATGAAAGTGACCGGGACGTTGATAGGATCACCGGTAAGACGCTGGATCATCTTTGTAACAGCGGATGCGTGGAAAGTTGCCATTACCGGGTGACCGGTCTGCATACCCTGGAAAGCCACAGCTCCCTCTTCACCACGAATCTCACCAACGATGATGTAGTTCGGCCTGGATCTCAAAGCTGCCTTCAGAAGTGCGAAGGTATCGACCCTGGAGTCAGGTGGTCCGTCCTCACGGGTGATCAACTGCTGCCAAACGGGCTGGGGTGGCTGGACCTCAGCAGTATCCTCTGCGGTGAATATCTTAGACTTCGGGTTGACAAAAGCGAGGCATGCGTTCAGCATTGTGGTCTTACCACTTGCGGTCTCACCACTGAAGAAAACGCTCATACCATTTTCAAGGCACATCCACATGTAAGCCCCCATCTCACAACTGATGGCTCCCCACATGATAAGTTCAATGATACTCACCGGTACCTCACTGAACTTACGCATGGTGAAACTGCTTCCACGTTTACTGACGTCAAGACTGTAAATGATGTTGATACGTGACCCGTCAGGAAGGGCACCGTCGGCGATCGGTCTGGCATCGCTCACAGGTCTTCCTATCCTCTCACTCATGCTCCTGAGCCAGTGGTCAAGACCTTCCTCATTTCCGAAAGAAAGGTCGGTCTTCATCATGCCCAGGATCTTGTGGACGATAAATACTCCGGCTACGCCGATACTGTGTATATCCTCAAGGTGAGGGTCCCTGATAATTGGCTCGATAGGCCCGGAACCGATGATGTTCCTCTCGATGTGATACTGCAGATTATTGAATTCCTGCTGGGTAACAGGGATCTTCTTCTGTGTGGGAATGAGCTTCTCGATAATGCTTACTTTTTCATCACTGGAGATCTGCCCTCCTGCTCCGATATCAACTGCTTCGTTCAGGAGCTTTGCGATCAACTCCTTCAGTTTTTCTTCGTTCTTTGGCACAGGTTCGCTTGCAGACCTTTCAAGGATTATGTCCATGATGGCATCGTATTTTGCCTTCTCAAGGTCATTGAGTGGAGGTTCTATTGTATAGTATCCGATCTCCCCCATTTCGGGAGTTCCGTAAAGGTGAATGAAAACAGGATCTCCCACAGGGAGTAACAGGTTGATGTACTCATCGTCCTGTATATCTTTTGAGAGGCTGGTCACGAACTCAGGGTTATTGCCTGTCCTGTTTACAAAGTCCTGAATGTACACTCCCAGATGAGGGTTCCTTTGTAATGCTTTTTGATACTCAGCTTCCACTTAATATACCTCAGCTTATCTTTTTACGCAACGGATGCTATCTCGACGACCAGTCCTACTTTTGGTTCGATCCTGAAACCTATCATCTGTCCCACAGGACCTTTTGCTCCGGTAAACTTGTTTACGATAACTGTACGCTTAACCTCAGCACCCATTGCTTTTGAACGAAGTGACATGTAAATGTCACAGGATGAACGGAACATTGACGCCAGTTCGTCTCCAAGTTCACTGGGTTCAATTGTAAGGATTATTACCTTCCCCATTCCGTTAAGCTTTTTGAAGAAAGAGATCAGGTCCAGGCTCTTTTCAGCGTTTGCACTGTATTTTATGAGGGAGGATATTGTGTCTATCACTATGACATCCTTCTCGAACAGTTCTTCCGCACCCATTAATCTTTCAATGAAATCGATCCTTGATTTTGCAGATTGTACAAGGGGGATTACCGGGATATAGAGTAACCTTCCTTTCAACAAATGTGGTGCGATGGGATAATCAAGAGAGTACATCTGGTTGATGTAACCCTTTGTTGTCAGCTGCGTTGAGATGAAAGTAACACTTGTATCCTCTTCGATCATGCCATAGGTAATGCGCTGGCAGATGGTGCTTTTTCCTCCTCCGCTACCTCCTTCTATCACTACGAGGGAGCCGGCGGGAAAACCTCCGCCAAGCTTTCCATTGAACTCATCCCTGGGAATTTCAAAAGAGCGGATCGCTGACATATTACACCCATGTTATTCTGAAATCCATTGAGTCGGATTTCCCGTTTTCTGCAGCTATCAGTATCCTGTGATCTCCCTCAGTCATTTGATTTTCGGCCTTCATCCTGATCTCAAGAGTGGTCCCGGGTCGCCAGAGCACATCCTGTTCAGGAAGGATCATTTCCAGTTCACCGTGATCTATAAGCAGTCCATCTATGAACATATCAAGGTATTCGGTGTCCAGATTTGTCCGGCCGGTGTTCTTGGCATAGAATGTGTATTCTTTTAAGGTTGTGTTGTATGGTACTGCCTCAGGATCACTGATGATGGTTATATCTGTCTTTATCTGCTCTGATAGTACCTTGCTGCTTGAAGCAGTGGCACCTGTGAGGGACTGGACATTTGAGGACATTACCACTATGACTGTCATAGCAATGACTATGGCAGCTATGAAAAATATCATGTGGGAAATTGCAGTCTCAGCTTCCCCGTTCCTGGTAAAGCTGGACCCTTCTGACCTTTTTAGGAATGCCATCTGTACACCTTTTTCTGATCCGATTATTTATAAAATCAATGTTCAATTATTATCCTTTATTTTTTCAGGAACTCCACTGAATGTTGCAGATATTCCCGTGTCGGTGATGAGATCAACTTTTGTATGGGTAGTTCCTGAAATTCCTTCCACTATGAATGTTTTAGTTTCTCTGGGGAACCATGTTCTTGTATCGGGGGAATAGCTATAGAGTTTGACCCTGCCTTCCACCAGTATGCTTAGCTCATCCGCATAGAGGGTGTTTGTCCCATGGTTTGTTGCCTGTATCACCAATTGTGAGTTCTTATTGTTTATTCCCACCATATCGATGGTAATGAAATCTTCCGGTTCGGTTTCCGGTGGTTCAATATCCCAGTCAATGTCCGGGATTGTGCCATCTCCACTGCTCGGAACTCCACCTATGTAGCCGGTTACGCCGCTGTCTGTGACGACCTTCACTCTTTTATTGGTTGAACCGTCCGGATCTTCGACTGCGAAGATCTTTGTTTCTCCCGGATACCATTTTAAAGTCTCCGGGTAGTAATCGTAATTTAAGAGATAACCATCAACAAGTATGCTGATCTCATCAGAATCAAGGACAATTTTCCCTGAGTTTGTTATCTCTACCGTTAATATGGAACTTTCGTTGTCGAAGTTCATCGAAACCGGGGTCACTGCACTGTTCAGCTTGTTATATTGCATTTCATACCTGATGTCCTCAGCATCACTGACGATATCATTTGAACTGCTCATCACAGCGTAAGAGTTTGTCCCCAGGACAAGGACCGAAACAAAGAATATGGATATGACGACAGTGGTCTCAAATCCCATAAAGTTCCTCCAGGCCATGCTTCACTTTCGCCATCTCCCTGTCGATCATACTGAGCATGTTCCTGTCGATCTTGCGTCCGCAAAGCCTTTCGATGAAAAGGAGTGACTTTGTGTGGTCTTCCGGCAAAAGCCTCCATGTGGGTTTTTCCACATAGTAGTCTATTCCTCTGGCATAGGCCATGATCTCTGATCTGACCTCTTCACTTATCCAGCCAATATCAACATAATAATCAAGAGCGTCCATAAGGTTGTTCCTGCCTACCCTTTCCATCAGGAACTCGATCCAGTTCAACAACACCACGACACTCATCGGGTTCTTCTTTATGGAATCCAGACGTACCAGTGGATTTCTTTCTCCTGCCTGTTTTCCTTCGCCTGTAGGTTCTCCGAACTCATCGGTCTGACCCGGTTTGGAGCTATCATTTTGCTGTGATCTTTTCAGGATGGATTCTTCAAGCTCTTTCTTCAGCTCGGAAAGGTCGATCTTCTCAAGTTCATCGATCCTGCCTGCAAAAGTGCTTGTTGTATGTGCGATATCCACGATGTCTATATCAAGTTGCTTTTGCCTTTCATATGCATCATGGACCTGCTGTGAGATCTCGGTGACACTTTCCTGGAGTGTAACAAGAGAATCCGCAAAGACGTCCATCTTTGTGGTTATATCATCTATTTTTTCTTCAGCTTCTACAGGAAGGCCCGGCATCTGGAGGCTCTGGTTAAGCCCTTCAACCTCATTTTGTAACATCATTACAAAATCAGCAACTTCAGATATCCTTTTTTCAGCCTTGTCAAAGCGTTCAATGGTGGCACGGCCTCCAAGCTCATCCCCTACAAAGGGATTTACCTGATTTGAAACGAGTTCGTAAAGTGAGAGCAGTTCCAGTACGCTCTGGTCTATCTTCTCGACCGTTGTCTTCACACTCTGGCTCTCTCTTTGTACTGTGGAAATGGCAGTATCCACCTTTGAGAGCTTTGTTTCAAGCGCCTTGATCTTTTCAGTATTCTCATTTATCTGCTTATTATCAACAGGTTCCAGCTCTGGATCTTTATCCATGCCCGGCCCGCTCATTCCCGGCGGTAAGGGGGGTGAAGCTGGTGCTCCGAAAGGCGAACCTCCCGGTGGTCCCGAAGGTGCTCCTCCGGGGAAACCAGTGGCATCACCAAAATCAGGAGGGCCTGCTGCAAAAGGAGATTGCGGTGCACCGAATGGAGATGGTTGGGAATCGAATGGAGATCCTGTTCCGCTGTTCCCTTTTTTTCGAAGAATACCATTTGTAAGGCTCTTCAACTTGTCACTGAATCCAGCCATATTTTCACGGAATGTTGTAATTAGACTGTATATTTAACCTCAAACATATATGTATTAATATACATTGTACAACGCTATTATATAAAAATATTCCAAAAAAAGGTGCTTCCCTGCGATGGATTTGTTAAGTTTTCCATCACAAGGTGGTTTTATAGCCCGTAATGATCAGACTACATTATCTGATATTTATGGATTTCTGGTTCCGCAGTCAGCCGATAATGCGTGTTCCCAGATGGACACCGCTTATCTCGCCTACTTTAGAAGCTTCCTGAAGCACTACCTGAAGTACATCCTCCGGGTTGGTACCGTCCATTACGATGGTATCGATGTTGCAGCGCTCTATTATCTTGGATGCAAGAGGGTCAACAGGTGATTTGGAACCTGCCTTCATTTCAGTGGAGATGACAACGCTCACAAGTTCCTTTGCGGTCATCACATCATACTTCTTAGCATCGGGGTCTTCCCTTGGATCACTTGAATAGACACCATCAACGGATGTTGCGATAACCATCATGTCCGCGTTGAGATATTCGGCAAGGACCGCGGAGACCGCATCGGTGGTCTGGCCCGGAATAACTCCGCCCATTACCACTATCTTACCAGATGCGATTGCAGACTCAGCTTCCTTGTAGCTGGTCGGAGGTTCCGGATATGCGTCTTTTCCAAGAGCTGCTATCAGGAGTTGGGCGTTGAGCCTTGTTATGTCAATTCCAATGAAATCGCAAACTACTTCGTTGGCTCCTACTTTCCTTGCAACGTTTATGTAATCCCTCGCAGCAACACCGCCACCGGTTACTATCACTAATTTGTGTTCCTTTCCCAGTTCCCGGAGTGCTGATGCATAAGCAGCAAAATGCTCAGGGTCCAGGTCCTTTGCGAGTATGGATCCGCCTACTGATAATACGATTAACATGATGATCTTCCCTCCTAATGCTGTCAACGGTTTAAATCTATCGGCATAACAAAAAAGAACTCTGGCTTTCTTTTGACTTGCGGTTCAAAAAAGCTAGTGTTCCCTATCCATTAAATGAGCCACCATGCTTTAAATTGTAGGGTGTCTGCAGTAAGACCGGTTAAAGGACAATTGGAAAAGCAACACAAAAAAGCGATATGAAAAATAGAAATGGAAAATAGAAATTAAATGGAATAAGCAGGCTTATTCCATTGTGATAGCATCTGTTGGACAGGAGTCCACACATGCACCACAGTCAAGGCATTCATCATTGTCTACTACAGCGATGTTGTCGCCGTCCATTGAGATTGCTTCGGATGGGCAGTCGTCTACGCATGTTCCGCATCCTACACATTCGTCTCTGTTAATTATAGCTACCATTATTATTCTCTCCTTATTCAAGTCGGTTAAACTTGTATTAGTGCAAATTTTGCAATATACCCATTAAATAAGTTAGATAAAAAGGTATCGATAATCCTGATATGCTCTTCACTTTAAGGAAAAATCTTTCCTGCCGGTACTGTTTAACAATGGCAGTTCATATTCATTGATCCTTTGTTTCCTTCTATGATCCTTTTAATCTTTTCATAAAAGAATGAGTGTGATTCCAGCTCTTGAATTATATATAGTGATTGTCCGACAAAATCGTTTAATATTCCTTTGCTGTGTTCCGATCGGTTGAAATTATGGTAGCGATCCTTAAAAACGATGGTGCAGTTGCACCAATAATCGGAGCGCTACTGCTGGTTATGCTGACAGTGGTCCTTGGTGGCCTGGTCGCAGCAGCAGTAATGGGTGATGGTGTCTTTGGTAGTATTTCCTCTTCTACTCCCATGGCGGTAATAGAGGTCAAAGATGCTGTCGGTGGCGTTCCGAATGCAGTACAGTACAAAGAGAATTATCTGGTCCTGGAGCACAAAGGCGGAGATCCCCTGGACCTGGACTCCACTTTCGTTGTCCTCAGTGGCGATGGCAGCAGTTACGCGGGCAAAGTTGGCTATGGCGGCTTCAAGGTGTACGGGCAGGTAACTGCCAAATACTTCGACCTGACGCCGGATGGCACATGTGCGACCTACAGAAGCAACAATCCGTGCATTGAAGACGGGATCTGGTCAGTGGGTGAGATCCTTGTGCTCAATGGTGATGACAGTATCAATGGCACCGACGCCTCCACTGTCCGGGTCAGTGTGGGAGGGTATTCGGACACTTCCAACAATTACGGCTTCAAGGGAGGCAGTGAGGTATCCGTCAAGGTGTTCGATAGTATCACCGATCGGGTGATCGCAGAGGATATTGTATCCGTCAGACCTGTCGGGTAAAGTTCAATCAATACCATTAAAGTAGGGTGAAAGCATAGGAAGTGCGATGACCGATAATCCCGCGTATATGAAGTATTTCCCAAAAAGCTCATGCTATCAAAATCAGCAGGCTGCAATGGACCGAATTCATTCTGCCCTTATGCAGAAGCAGTTCGTGCTGTTCGAGGGAGCATGCGGGACCGGTAAGACGCTGAGTGCATTATCTCCATCACTACATGTGGGTAAACAGCTTGGAAAGACTGTCATCATAGCTACGAATGTCCACCAGCAGATGGTCCAGTTCATCAACGAGGCGCGTGATATCAAAAAGATCCGTGACGTCAAGGTCGCAGTCGTCAAGGGAAAGACGACAATGTGTCCCCATGAGGCGGATTATGAGGAATGTTCGGTCAAAAGGGAGAACACTTTCGAACTGATGGAAACCGAGCGGGAAATGCATCTTAAGAGGCAGGAGCTTCGGTCCGCCAGGGAAAGCTACAAGAAATCCCATGACCAGGCGTTTGTGGCACTGCGCGATGAGCTGTCAAAGGAGCTCGATGCACTGGAAGAGAAGGCCAAAGGCCTGAGGGATAGGTCCTGTAATGACCTCTATGAGGTGTTGAGGTCGGACAGCGAGACGTTCCGTGACTGGCTCTTTAAGGAAGTTCGCACTCCTGAGGAGGTCAACGACCATGCCCTGCAGAACGGCATGTGCGGATACGAACTGCTAAAACGCGAGCTCAAACATGCGGACCTTCTCATTTGCAATTACCATCATGTGCTCAACTCTGACATCTTCTCAACCGTGCTGGGCTGGCTGGAAAAGGAGCCGCAGGACGTCATCGCCATCTTCGATGAAGCGCATAATATCGAATCCGCAGCACGCTCCCATTCATCTATTTCCCTGACCGAGCACTCCATCGAGAAGGCAAGGGCAGAACTTGAGGCCAACGTAGACCTTCTGGCAGATGACAACATCCATAACCTGTTCAAGGTCTTCCAGGATGTCATTGTTGAGACCTATAATGCCAGGTTCAAGTTCGGAGAGCGTGAGCGTGTAAGGAAGAACTGGTATGATATGCGTATCAGTGACCCTTATGACCGAAATGATATCGTGCGTGCAAGGTTCCTTCGAAACGCAAAGGAAGACTTCGGTGACAAGGACGATATACAGATACTTCTTTCAGAGGCCAGCGAGATCGGTGCCAAACTCGATGAGATGTATCGCGAGCAGTACAAGAAAGGCCTTACAGGAGTGATGAAGCGCTCCCACATTCGCTATGTTGCGGATTTCCTTTCAGCTTACCTTGAGCTGTCCCATAATCCAAATTATTATCCCATACTGAACGTCCGCAGGGATATGAACGACGAGATCTACGGCCGTGTAGAACTGTTCACCTGTATCCCCAAGAACGTCACGGAACCACTTTTCAACTCCCTTTTCTCAGGGGTACTGATGTCAGCGACACTTCATCCTTTTGACATGGTGAAGAAAACTCTGGGAATCACAAGGGATACGTGTGAAATAGCCTACGGGACATCCTTCCCTGAAGAAAAAAGGCTCTCAATTGCAGTATCCATTCCTCCTCTTTTTGCAAAGAACCGGGATGATCCTCATACCGTGGAACTGCTGGAACAGGCACTGATGGACTCAATCGAAAATTCGAAGGGCAATGTGATCATCTTTTTCCAGAGCTCCTTTGAGGCGAAGCGTTTCTATTCAAAGCTGGAACCCGTGGTGGATGTGCCTATGTTCCTTGATGAGGTGGGCGTGTCTTCCCAGGAGGTCAGGCAGGACTTCTTCGAGATCGGTGAGTCCGGTGGAAAGGCCGTACTGATGTCCTATCTCTGGGGAACCCTGAGTGAGGGCATCGACTACCGTGATGGCAGGGGCCGCACCGTTGTTATTGTGGGTGTGGGTTATCCGGCACTCAATGACCGCATGAATGCTGTGGAATCCGCATATGACCATGTATTTGGTTACGGTGCAGGCTGGGAGTTTGCCATACAGGTGCCAACGATACGCAAGATCAGGCAGGCCATGGGCAGGGTCGTACGTTCACCGGAGGATTATGGTGCACGTATACTTCTTGATGGAAGGTTCCTTACAGATTCAAAGGAGAGGTTCGGCAAGTTCGCGGTCTTCGATGTATTCCCTCCTGCCGAGAGGAATGAGTTCGTGGACGTGGATCCTGAGAAGGTGAAGTATTCCCTGATGAACTTCTTCATGGACAATGAGGGTCAGTAAAGGCATTTTTGCCCATTGGGAATTCTCTATGGGAATACATTTATACGGTTGTCTCCCATAATTTCTTTTATACATCACAATATCCGAATGCTGTGATCATTCCTGTGGTCTGGCTTTTCAGGATATGGGGAGGTTATTGATATGGGAGTCGAAGATGTTATAAAAGAAGTGACCACCGAGCTTGAGCGTATGGTCAGCGCAAAGACCGTTATCGGAGATCCGGTAGTTGCCGGGAACAAGACCATAATTCCTGTAACCAAGGTTTCCTTTGGTTTTGGCAGCGGTGGCGGAGAAGGTTCCAAAGGTGAAACCGAAACCGGATTTGGTGGCGGTGGCGGTGGCGGTGCCAAGATCGAGCCAGTTGCTTTCATTGTGATCGAAGAAGAAGGTGTGCGACTGATGACCATCTCCGGAAAGAGCGACTTCGGAAAACTGATCGAAGCTGTTCCGGAGGTCTTCGAGAAGATCAAATCTGCAAAAGGAAAGATGAAAAAGGACGAAGGAAAGGAACCCGAGGTTCCGGAAGACGATGATGGCGAATGATCCGCTATCTCTTCTTTTGACAGAATAGTAATCAGTTGAACATGTCACTTCTCATCTACACGCTTAGCCTTTGCATTGTTCTTTTACTGGGGCTTGTACTGTTTGCCCCGATAGACGTAGTTTTCAATGTAAGGGGTAGTCTGGATGGCGTTCATAGCAGAGCAGATGTGAAGTGGACCATCATTTCTAAGCATTTTTCGAAGAAGAAAACGCTGGAGTCTGGACCTGACACCAAAGAACAGTCGTTGGATAAGGCTGACAACGGTGGCACCGAAGATGGGGGGAAAGGCAAAGGCAAAGATAAGGAAAAAAAGGGTGAAATTGATAAAGGTGAAGAACCCGGCATACGTGAATCCTTTGATGATTATTACGCAAAAGGGCGTATGGTCTATGGAATCCTCGATCCTGTCCTTAGCCTGCTGAAAGGCCTCCTTAGTGCTATACACATCCGTGATCTGTCCTGCGATCTGGATTATGGTCTTCCTGATCCTGCAGACACGGGTATGCTTTGCGGATATCTCCACACCTTGGCCTCTGTGTTTCAAAGTGGTTGCAGGAAGTTCCATTACTCTCTTAATCCCCGGTTCGCCGACGAAGGGCTGGATGTGAAAATGTCAGGCGATATCCGGTTCAGGATCGCATCTCTTCTTTTTCCTCTTTTGAGGTTCATATTCAGCATGAAAGTTCTCAGGACATGCTGGTGGTTTGTGAGGAACAGGGGGTCTTCCAGTTCGGGTGTTAGTGTTTAATATTATGAACACCGAATAAACGAGCATGATAAAAATAAGATCCCCATCAAGGTTGCATCTGTCGCTGATCGACATGAATGCAGAGCTCGGCAGGGTAGATGGCGGTGCAGGGATAACCCTTGATTATCCCAACATCACACTGACCGCTGAAAAAAGTGATGGGATCGAAGTTACCGGTGGTTCAGCTCTCTCGGAGAGGGTATATGCAGCTGCAGAGGCTTTACTCCCTGATGGCGAGGGGATATCAGTCCATGTGGAAGAGGATATGCCGCCTCATGTTGGCCTGGGATCAGGTACCCAGATCGCTCTGAGCGCTGCAGCAGCGGTGAACGAACTTTACGACCTCGGGATGAGCGTTAATGAACTTGCCATAAAGGTTGGCAGGGGTGGGACCTCCGGTATAGGTGTTGCTTCTTTTGAGAGCGGTGGTTTCATTGTTGACTGTGGGCATAAGTTCAGCGACAAAGGCTCATTTTCTCCTTCATCTGCCAGCCGGGCGGATCCTGCACCGGTTGTCTTCAGGCATGACTTCCCTGACTGGGATATCATTCTGGCACTTCCGGATTCCAAAGGGGCACACGATGCCCAGGAAGTGGACATATTCAAGAAGGAGTGTCCTATCCCTCTTCAGGAGGTTCAGGAGATCAGTCATGTTGTGTTGATGCAGATGATGCCTGCGATCATTGAAGGCGACATAGAGAACTTCGGGATGGCACTGAACCATTTGCAGATGGTTGGTTTCAAGAAGAGGGAAGTTGCCCTGCAATCCCCCGAGGTCCGTGATCTTATCGAGTTTATGCAGGACCTTGGTGTGGCAGGTGCAGGGATGAGCTCTTTCGGACCTGTGGTATTCGGTGTTGTGGATCACGGCCGTATAGCCGAGCAGATAAGAAACGAATCACAGATGTTCCTGGACGAGACCGTTGGCGGAAAGGTCGTCCTGACGCGTGCGAACAACTCCGGTGCAAAAATATGGGTGGATTGATTTGAAGATCATTACATGGTATGGGATCCTGGCCATTGAAGAAAATGGTGCTATTGATTGCGAACTTTTCAATAAGGACGTCGAAGAGCTTGCAGAAGGCCTTCTCCATCGTGAGATGACAGGAGCACAGTCTCCTGAAGCAGGCTTTGATATCCGCACTCCGGCAATTTCCTGTGGATTTGTGGAAGATGATCGGGAATATGATTCCCTCCTCCGCGATGTGAGCATACGTGCAGGAAAACTGCGGATCTCCCGCACCAACACGCCGGACATGCGCATCATCCAGGCAGTTGAGGCGCTGGATGACATCGATGATGCTGCAAATGCACTCTCCGAGCGCCTGTCGGAGTGGTATGGACTGCACTTCCCGGAACTGGGATTAAGCTCAGAGCAACTTGCAAGATTTGTAAAGGAGCATGGCGCACGTTCCAACATCCCTGCCGATGACCCGATGTTCGCGAAGGCCTCCTCATCCATGGGTGCCGAACTTCCTCCTGCTGATGAGGAACTTGTGAAGCAGTTCGCTTCCAATGTATGTGAGTTGTACGACAACCGGCACAGCATCGAGGAAAGCATCCTCCGGAACATGGAGGAGATCGCTCCAAACCTTACAGTTATCGCCGGTCCTCTCATCGGTGCACGTCTGATCAGTATGACAGGCGGACTTGAGAGGCTGGCACAGATGCCTTCCAGCACGGTTCAGGTCATGGGTGCCAGCAGGGCGCTGTTCAAGCATTTGAGGTCCCGTGCTCCCTCGCCGAAACACGGCCTGATATTCAATCATCCGCTTATCAAGAACTCTCCCTGGTGGCAGCGGGGCAAGATCGCACGGTCACTGGCCGCAAAGATCAGTCTGGCCTGCCGTACGGATGTCTATTCAGGAGAGCTGAATCCCACAATCAAGACCGAGCTTGAGAAGAAGATCAATTCAATAAAGACTGCCAATCCGAAACCTCCTGCAAGAGCAAAGCCTTCCGGGAAAGGACAGGGTAAGGGCAAGGGTAAGAAGAACTCAGGGGGGAGGCGTTAAATGGCTGCAAAAGAGCTTTCAGACAGTATTTTTGAAGTGCAGAAAAGTGGCAAGAGATTCCTTGGCACAAAGAATGCGGTGCCCGGTTCGGCTGTCTACGGGGAAAGGCTCGTAGAGGTGGAAGGAGACGAGTATCGTATCTGGGATGCCCGCAGGAGCAAGCTTGGTGCCATGGTGCTCAAGAAGATGAAGATCCCGATAAAGAGCGATTCCCACGTATTGTACCTTGGTGCAGCATCCGGTACCACCGTGAGCCATGTTTCGGATATCGTGACAGATGGTCTTGTTTATGCCGTGGAGTTCTCCCCACGTACAATGAGGGAACTGATCCAGCTATGCGATACAAGATCTAACATCGTACCTATTCTTGCAGATGCCAATCATCCTGCTTCCTATGCGCACATCGTTGAACAGGTGGATGTGGTCTTCCAGGATGTGGCACAGCCCAACCAGGCTCAGATCGCGGCAGTGAACTGTGAGCAATTCCTCAAGGATGAGGGTCATCTTCTTCTGTCAATCAAGGCAAGGAGCATTGATACTGTGGCCAGTCCGGCAAAGATCTTCAAGGAAGAAGTAAAGAAGCTGGAAAAGGAATTCGATACAAAATTCGAGGTTCTTAAAAAGCATGACCTTGCTCCGTTCCACGAGGATCACCTGGGTCTGATCGCACAAAAAGTTAGCAGATAAAGATAAAGGGAAGTTGCTTCCTATATCTTATGGGGAATCAATGATGTCCGGTAGCGAAGAAGAAAAGATCGGCGGGAAATATTTCGGTATATGTCCCTCTTTCCACCATTCCAAGGCCTGTAATTGTAAACATTGCCCGTCATCTCCCGGAGAGGGGTATATGTTCTGTGCAAGGGGCAACAAGTTACCTGTCCCTGAAAAAGCGGGATGTTTGTGTAAGGAGTGCTATGTTTACAGCCAGTTCGCTCTTGAAGGCGAATATTTCTGCAGAGAAGAGGATGAATGAGTATGTTGTCTGAGAAAATATTACTTGTTCTTGCCATAGTAATAGTTTCCTGCCTTATTTTAGGGTGTGCAGGCTACGGCACTTCTGATCCGGCAGATGGGACTGTTGGTTCAGATGGATACACTGATGTATCTGTAAAAGAAGCAAAAGAGATGATCGATTCAGGGGATGTGTTCCTGCTGGACGTCCGTTCAGTGGGTGAGTTCGAGACCGAGCACATCGAAGGTGCTGTGAACATCAATGTGAACGAACTCAGCTCAAGGCTGGATGAGGTGCCCCGGGATGAAACGATACTTGTCTATTGTCGCTCTGGTTCCAGAAGTGTTACTGCAAGCAATATCCTCGTTGATGCCGGTTATATGGATGTGTACAACATGCTTGGCGGCATCAACAAATGGAAAGCTGCAGGCTACCCTTATGTGAGCGGCTCATCATCTTAATTTTATTTTCTTTGGTTGTATCCGTCTGCAAGTTCCACGTTAACTTCAACGACCTCGTCATTTGTATGCCTGAATGGGTATCCTTCGTATATCTCAGGTAATGCATCTGCATCTTCCTGGGAAGTGATGACAACTCCTGAGGGCACATATCTGTTCTCTGGAACATTTGCACCTATCACACAGGCTTTTGGCTCAAGTACTGAGTTTTTTCCAATTGTTGCCTTATATACAAAGGTCTGCATTCCTACGAACACATTATCAAAAACAATTGCAGGGCCATGAACCTGTGCCTGGTGGGCAAGAGACACTCGTTTTCCTATATATATCGAATAGTTCTCCCCATCAACTTCTACCTGGTTCTCTTTTATTGGATTCCCATTCTGGTCGATGGTCTGGCGCCCATGGAGGATAACTGCGTCCTGCACATTGCTGTGATCATCGATCCTGATGTCCAGGCCTTCATCTCCTCTTACAGATGCATAGGGTGCGACCATAACCTTTTCACCGATGGAAACTGCTCCGATTACAGTTGCCTGCGGGTGGATGTATGCGGTTTCCGAGATCTCCGGATGCTTGCTTTCTGGATTCCATGAAGTAACTGGATTTGCTTCAACGTTTTCTGGCATAGTATCACGAAGAATTATAATGATTTTCTATTAATAATCAATTTCCCTCAGTAAAATAGAGTGTAATTTTCAAGACTTTGGGTAGTTTAATATTGAATACCTGTCTTATTCTATTCGGGAATTAGCATGAATGTGTCTGAGGATGTGGATGAAGGAGCTGACAATTTCAATGCTTCCGTATCTGATAAGTTGCTGCGCATACAGCGGGAGATAGGTATTGCCCTCTGCTCCAGCAGTAATCTTCTAACGAGTCTTGAGAGGTTACTGGAAACCACTCTTAATATCGGTGTGATCGATTGTGGCGGAATCTATTTTGTAGATGAGGATACCGGTGAGATCTATCTTGTAATGCAGAAGGGCCTTTCAGAGAAGTTCATTCGCAGAAATTCTCATTACAGTTCAGATTCTTCTCAGAATAATCTCCTCAAAAAAGGTTTCCCTCTGTATGGAGTATGTCTTGATTTTGCGGGCAACATCCCGGAAGACCCTTTTACAAACAGTTTGCGTGGCTGCGGTATCATCCCTATAATGCACAACGGAAAAGTGGTAGGCAGCCTGAACGTTGCTTCACACACTCACGATGAGCTTCCTTATGATATCAAGGATTCCCTGGAAGCTATCGGTGCACAGATCGGTGGTTTCATTGCAAGGATAAGGTCTGAGCTGGTACTGGAAAAAAGACAAAAGGACCTCCAGAACCTTTTTGAAAGCATTGAGGACTTCTTTTTCGTTATAGATATGGGCGGCAACATTATCGATGCCAACAAAAAGACCCTTGATAGGCTGGGATATGACTTGGATGAATTTTGCAGACTGGGTCCTATGGGTCTGCATTCCGATGAAGATCGGGCTAAGGTCCTGAAAGTCATGAAGGAGGTCCGTGAGAAGAATCACACTTCCTTTTCTATCCCGATGGTCACAAAGCAAGGAGTTTCAATTCCCGTTGAAGTGAAAGTAACTCCCGGTAAATGGAATGGAAAAGATGCTTACTTTGCTATATGCAGGGATATATCCGACCGTCAAAATGCTGAACACCTGCTCAAAAAGGAGAAGGATAAGCTCCAGAACTACCTGGATATCGTTGGAGTGATCATCTTTGCAGTTGACCGTGACCAGAACGTTATCAGCATCAACAGGAAAGGCTGCAGGATGTTCGGGCGTCCGGAATCTGAAATCATTGGGAAGAAGTGGTATGACCTGGGCTTTTCAGAAGAGTTCAGTTTCCAGGGACGGAAAACTTTCCCGAAGATAATGAAAGGCGATAAGAACGTCATGGAATATTCGGAGAGCAGCATAGTGACAGGCATGGGTGAGGCACGTATCATTGCATGGCATACTGTGGTTCTGAAAGACGATGATGGTCAGATCACAGGTTTGTTATGTTCCGGTGAGGATGTGACCGAATTCAGGGAAGCAGAGTCTGCCCTTAAAAGTTCTGAAGAAAAATACCGTGTTGTTTTCAATGCTTCCCTTGACGGCATCACTATTCATGAAAAGGAGAACTACCGGCTGCTTGATATCAATGCCAGGGGTTGCGAGATGTCGGGGTATTCCAGGGAAGAGGTGCTTGGCAGGACCGCTGAGGACATAAAACGGGGGAAGGCCCTTTTTTCAATGGAGAAGGTCAGGTGGTTGATAGACACTGCTTCTGAAAAGGGATTTGCCAACGCTGAATGGGAAGGCCGTAAGAAGAATGGCGAGCTTTTCTGGACCGATGTCATAGCAACGGCAGCTAAAATTGGTGGCAAAGACCGGGTAATTATAACGATACATGATCTTACCGAGCGCAAGGATGCGGAAAAGGCCCTGATGGAGATCGAGGCGATGCGTAAAAAGGAGATCCATCATCGCATAAAGAATAACCTCCAGATAATATGCAGCCTGCTCGACCTCTGTTCCATGGATTTCGATGATAATCATGTTGTGCAGGCTTTTATGGACAGCAAGAACCGTGTTATGTCCATGTCACTGATCCACGAGGAGCTTTACAGGTCAACGGACATGGAAAGCATCAATTTTGCCGATTATATTCATAAGCTCTCTACTGAACTTATCAGTTCATATTCAGTTGACAAGGATATTGAGCTCGAGCTTAATGTAGAGGATATCTTCCTGAGCATGGACACTGCCATTCCCCTTGGCATTATCATAAATGAACTGGTCACCAATTCTTTGAAGCATGCTTTTGAGGGTAGTTCGGGCAGGATCAGCATTGATCTTCAGCGTGGGGATGAAAATAAATTTATACTAATTGTGAGTGATAATGGAATAGGTTTCCCGAAAGAACTTGATCATAAGAAAAGTACTTCCCTGGGTTTACAGCTGTTGAACACGCTGGTGGACCAGATAGGTGGTACAATTGAAATGGATCGGTCCTGCGGGACAGCATTTACAATAATTTTTGACGAAAAGGGAAAGATGTGAAGGGTACACTATGAAAGAGGCAAATATTTTAGTCGTCGAGGATGAGAATATCGTTGCTTTAAGCATAAAGAAAAAGCTTGAACTTATGGGATATTCAGTGATTGATACGGCTTCTTCAGGAGAGGATGCTATTGTAAAAGCAGACCTGTTCTATCCTGATCTTGTGCTGATGGATGTCATGCTCAGGGGCGAGATGGACGGCATCGAGGCTGCCAAAATGATCAGGGAAAAGTTCGATATCCCGGTGATCTTCCTTACGGCATATACCGATGATAAGACCCTTGAGAGGGCAAAGTTGGCTGAGCCTTATGGTTATATTTCAAAGCCGTTCAAGGAACAGGACCTCAAATCCAATATTGAGATGGCCCTCCACAAGCATGAGAAAGAGATCCGGTTAAGATAAATTCTGATTGTATTATACAGGTCCTTTGATCATTTTTTCTTTCTAGTTTACCTTTTTTGTCAAATGGTTATTCCAATAGCTCATTTTAATAAGCTATATCAATAACCTCTGTTATATGCCCTTCAAACCCGGATTCCCGATATTCGGGATCTGTGTATTCTGAAGGTGTAATTCGTGTTAAAGGTCCTGATATTTGATATGGATGGTGTGCTGGTGGATTCGATGTCCTACCACACCGAGGCCATGAAGCATATTTTTGATGATCTGGGTATCGCTATGGACAAGCAGGATATCTATGACCTGGAAGGGTCTCCGACCGTGGAGATCGTTGGTTCTCTCCTTGAGAAGGAGGGTATCGATCCCAATAATTTTGATGTTGATGGTCTTATCAAAAGATACAGGGCGGAGTTTGCAAGGATCCTTGTGCTTAGCTCGTTCAAAGAAATGGATGAATGCCTTCCGATATTGAAGGAAAGGTTCCTTCTCTCTGTAGTCTCAGGAGCTGACCGGAACATCGTACATGATGTTATTGGAAGGCTGTTCGACGGGATATTTGATGTTGTTCTCAGCGGCGAGGACCTGGAGCGCGGCAAGCCTGAGCCGGATCCGTTCCTGAAGGTCGCCGAGATACTGAACGTTGACCGGAGTGAATGTCTTGTTGTGGAAAATGCTCCCATGGGTGTGGAGGCTGCGAACAGGGCGGGCATCTTCTGTGTTGCTGTGCCTACCTATGTAAGCAAAGAGAGCATCGCAATGGCTGACATGATCGTGGATGATCACCGTATGCTAAAGGACTTCCTGCTTGGGCTTGAACATCCTGAAAAAGAAGAGGTTGAATCCTTACGCCTGCTCCATGAATGATTCAACTGTCTGTTTTTTCCTGTATACCATTCCCTGGAAGATGGCAATGGTGTTGTTGTTATCATCTGTGACCTCAATGGTATATGTGGCGATCTTCGGATTCCTTGATGTTTCCTTTGCCTCGGCAATTAATGTCCCTGATGTTGCTGCGGTGACAAAGGATATGGTTGCATTTATGGCGATCGCAACATTTCCATGGGAATTGGCCGCAGCTGCAAAAGCGAAGTCCGCCAGGGTGAAAGTTGCTCCTCCCTGTACAATACCCACACCGTTTAAGTGGTGTTCCTGAATGTCCATCTTTGCTTTTGCATAACCTTCTGATACCTCCAGAAGCTCAGCATTGATATATTCTGCAAATTTGTCCCTTTTGAAGAACTCTTTTATGCGGTTCATTTTTTTCTTCTCCTTATTGGTCTTACAGTTTGTAGGTCGTTTACATGTGTTATATTTTGGCCCGCGTTCTTACCTTTTAGAATAATATCTATTGCAGAAATTACTATCTTATTAGGAAAGCCCTTTCCATTAATGAGAATACGGATGTGTCTCCACACAAACCCCCCAATTTCCACTGGAGGTCTCGCACAATGTATATGGATATCCTGTACTTCCAGGACATAGTTGTGTAATATAAGGCAACTTTGGAAGGGTTAATATGACTCGAAGGCAAATAGAAGGTATTTTAAGGAGCGAGGTATAAGATTATTTTAATTACTTAATTTCATTTTATTATTGAGAAATTATTTTCCGGTATGGAGGGCGCGTTAATATGGGAATGGATTATTCAGAGTTCTGGGATGCGGATGAGTATATTGTGGTAAATGACAAAACAAAGCCTGCTATTAAATGGGCAGCCGATGAGCTGAAAAAGCGCGGCAAGACAGTTCATTACGTTGACCTTTCCAACAGGCCGGACCTGGATACTATCAAATCTGCAGGTGAGGCTCCAGATGGTGTTAAGAATGCAGTGATAGGCGTGACTCTCATGGAACCTGCTGATATCATGAAGCAGCTTTTTGAAAAAGGGGTTGTCAATATATGGATCCACTGGAGGACAGACACTCCTGCTGTGCGGGAACTATGCGCTGATCACAATTGCTTCACAGGCAGGTGTCCCATGATGTATCTGGGTAGTGATCTTAGTATTCATGGCGTACACAGGGCGATCGCCAAACTGACCGGAAAATATTGAAGCAACTTCAGATCATTTAGAATTAGATCTGAAGAAGCCTTACTTCCGTGATCTCAAGGTAAGTATCCCTCCCAGAATTAGCAGGGCACCTATGGGTGTCCACATCACGTTCAGTAGTACAAATCCTGCAATGCCCGGGATGAGCATCAACATGGTTGCCAGTTGATCTTTCTTCCCCGCATATATTCCTCCTGCTACCCCCATCGCTCCGAATATCATTATCAAAGCGCAGAGTCCGGACATGATGATCTCTGGATCGGATATCCCCCAAACAGCTGGAACTCCGTAGATAAAACTGCTCCCGCCTGGTCCGATTCCTCCTACTGTAACTGCAAACATGAATGCTGCTATGATAATCGCTAAAGTCCCACCTGTGATCCCCAATGCCGCCCCTGTCTTCTTGTTCATAATCTTCTTCTCCGGATTTGCCTGATCTGGAATTGTATATTCAAATAACAATTTTATTTTTAAAATGCAAAACTTTTATTATGTTTAATCACATTATAAATTTTCAGCATTAAATCTTCCGGCAGAAACCCGGATTTGAACTGAAGTGATGATCAATATGAAAAGAATCAGGATCTTGTTTGTTTTCTTTATGGTATTCTCTGCATTTTTATCAGCAGGATGTGTGAATGATCAGGTCTCAGCAGAAGAGATCGCAGAACAAATGCAGCAGAAAAATGACCTGATAGAGGATTCCTCGTTCACGTTGTATATGACGATGTCGCTCATGGGTGAGGAAACAGTAATTGAACAGGACATGATCCAGAAAAAGGAAAAGAGCCGTACTGTTATCAGGCAGCCCGCAGAACAGGCAGGGATGGTTTCCGTTTACAATGGAGAGACAATGTGGACATACGATCCCCATCAGAACACTGTTGTAATTATGGATGTTCCTCATATCGATATGGAAATGGATTACGCGGGTCTGATCTCCCAGTTCCTGAATGAAAGTGATATTTCCTTTTCCGGAATTGAGAAGATCGATGGCAGGAATTCCTTTATAATGATCCTTGAGCCAAAAGAAGAAGGATCTTCTGATGTTATATTTACAGGTAATCTCAAGGTCTGGGTGGATGAAGAGACGTGGATGCCGTTGAAGTACGAAATGTATGATAACGAGGGTAATGTTATCGTTTCAGTTGAAGTCCGCGATCTGCAGGTGAATGCCGGTATTTCGGACGATGTTTTTGAGTTCGAGATCCCTGAAGGTGCGGAAGTGAGTACATTTGATATGAACGAGTTTGCACTTCCAGAGGAGATGACGTTAGAAGAAGCAGGGGATAAGGCTGATTTTGATATACTTATTCCCGCCTATGTGCCGGAGGACTATGTTTTCGATCATGCATTAGTGTTCGATAACAGTGATTTCGCAACTGGTAGCCAGGTCATGCAAAGAGTGACTCTTGTTTACATTAATGGAGACTCCCGGATGTCGATTTCTGAAATATTCTATGAATCCGGTTTTCCCGGACCAACGGAGTTCTCTACTTCCGAGAGTGTTGATGTCAATGGTTCTCCCGGAGACTTTGTCGAGGTTTATGGAAATAGCATGCTTCGATGGGATGTGGATGGCATTGATCTGACGATAAGCGCTTCTCTGGATAAGGATGAGCTACTGGAGATTGCAAGGTCGATGATTTGATTTTATTTTTATATGGTCGGGTGTCAGTTTCATTTTGTAACAAATGCCTGACCAAGACATAATTCCCGTCAAGGTGGTGGATGATATGAGGAAAGTATTGGGAGTTGTTCTCTCAGTTTTTATTTTATTTATTATTGTAATATCTGTTATTGGACTTCATGATTCTGAAAGGTCCTACGAGGACAGTTTCAGAAGCGATTATGAGTACAATGTGGTGATAAGGACCAGCTCTACACTGGAATACGTAACATTTTACCTTCCAGTCCCTGTCTTTGAGAACAGGTCAGAGGTGGCTGAAAGCCTGATCTCAGAGAACCTTCATAATATGCCGGATGGGTGGAATTTTAGTCTTGTCGATACGGAGTATGGTCCTATGCTCGGTATTACTGCAGATGAGATCATCCCGACATATCATTCGTATCCTGTTGCTGTCCCTGAAGATGATTCTATTGATAATGCCGATGTTGCAGACGAGTGGTCGACCTCTGATGAATATTCGGATGAAACCCCGGTACTGAGTTCGTTTGACTTTGGTATGCTCCTGGGTGTGGAATCGGAGATCGACACAAGGAATCCTTTTGGAAAGGAGGCGATGCTGGCTCCAAAGTACGATCTTGGGATGGTCGATCACGATCCTGCATATCCTTTCTCCTCGGGAGAGGAATTCCAATTCTACGAATATGACAGCTTTATCTATGCGGAATATGAAGCAGGTCCTGATAGCAGGGTAGAGATATCAGTTACCATGGCTGGCCTGAACCAGTGGTGGGTGTATGGGTGGAGCTACAATGGTTACGATGATTCCATCTTCACAGAACTTACCGGGGAACAGGAAGGCTGGGTGAGTGCAGAAGGGCAAGTGGTGACAGGCAAAGGTTCATACAAATAAGGGTAGCAGGTTGTAAAATGGCGAATATTTCAAATAACACGATCATCGTCGGGATCACATTGATTCTTGCACTACTAACTTATAGTTACTACATAGGTCAATTGCTTTCGGGAGTATTGATCTCTATATTGCTGATTATTATCTTTTTTATTCCGGTAAAGGATATTGCAGGTTCTAAAGCATCAAAGACAACCACTGTCCAGGAAGAGCTTGAGGGTGAGGTCCTTGTTGATTCAAGGATATATGAGAAGGCAAATTCTTTTATCGGTATTCCCATAGGTATTGTGCTGGGGAAGATATTCGGTAGGTATGAGAGCGTTTTTAGTCTACGTAGCGGTAAAGGTCCGGTCATTGTTTTCTATCCGGGTGTCTGTCCGGTCTCAGGAGGTAGCAATGTCCGGATATCCGGTATATGGTATGAGGGGGAGAATGTAGGTATCAAAGGTAACTTTTTCAGGGCTGAGAGAATTGTGGATGAGAGTACAGGTCTTGTGTTCGCATTAAAAAAATGAGTGTGAGATATGAAAATCTAAGAGTGTAACTCTCTTTTATTTCGTATAATAGGCTTAATATATAATCCCCAAACATCTATTTAGTATGCTTATATCGGTGTTTCTTGCGGTTATTGGAATTCTATCGGTGATCATACTTACCCAGTTCTTCGGATACCGTCTTGGAGGGGTCATAGTAGTTCCGGTACTTGCGGTCTATACGTGTAAGAACTTCTTCATGCTGCCGCTGTTCCTCGCAGGTTTCATAATTGCGTATCTGGGGCTTCGTTACCTGCAGAAGAACACAATGATCTATGGGAGGGAGGAACTTGTTGCAACATTGTTGCTGGGGTCGGTATTGCCTGTCATTGGCCTGTTCTTCATGAAGGGCGTGGGTTATGATCTCACAGACGTAGTATTCTTTGGAAGTATACTTCCCGGGCTTGCAGCTTATAATTACTCAAGGATAAAACCGGAGTACAGGAAACATGATCTAATGGCTTCTGTAGGCATATTCGTCGGACTTCTGGCAGCAGCCTGGGTCCTTGTTACCCCTTCCACAAGTGAAGCAATAGGATACCTTACACCTCCCATCCTTTTCAGTTCCACTTCCGATCTTGCCGTTATGAAGAATGCGGTTGTGGACATCCAGCCGGTTCCCGCGATGATCGACCGTTTTTCCGCATTTGTCCTTTTCATGGTGTCCCTGGTGCTCTCGGAGTTTGTAAGGAAGTCCACCGGTATACGTGTGGGTGTTGTATCCATGGCGATCCTTGCTATCTTCTCACTTGAGAACAGGTGGTTCTTTTTACTCTATTTTGTTAATCTCTTTGTCTCTTACTTCGGTATCGTCATGATACAGAAAGCAACACTGGTTTATGGAAGGAACCTGATCGGGCTTGGGGCCTGCATTTCACTGATGTTGACGGTCCCGTTCGTCTTCCTATTCCCGGTGTCCCGTGGGCTATCGGTTTTCTTCCTCGGGCTGATCGCGGGGCTGAATGCGTATAACCTTCATGTCACGGCCCCTGCAGAGAGGAAATTGTTCATTCCATTGCAGATATCCCTGCTGGCACCACTTATTGCCCTCGCTGCGGCTCTTGGTGAAGGGCAGCCACAGGGCCTGTTCCACGAATTTGGTATTGTCCAGCTAATGATGGTTGTTCTGGGGGCGGCAATTTCCATAGCATTTGTGAAGTACAACTGGGTTTCCAGGCCGCTGGATGAGCATGTCTGGAATGCTTCACTGTTCTCGGAGGAAGACGAATGAAGCGAGCTACCTATGAGATCTACAATAAGGCAGGTGGCTGGACCTGGAGATTAAGGAACAAGGAGGAGATCCTGGCATACAGCGGAAAGATGTTCCCGAGCTCTTCGGAGGCATGGAGGGAAGTGGACCGTGTGCGTGCCATGGCCGCAAGACTTGCCGGGATAGATGCATTCCAGGACATACCACTTGAAGAGATACCTTCAATGGAGATCGCAAATGCGGATGATATCGACTGGCACCTGACTTTCTGCAGTGGGAATACCGTTGCATGCAGTGCAAGACATTATGATGTTCACGAAGATGCCAAAGAGATGCGCAAGGAACTGCTTAGGGATATGATCGGTGCTGTCAAGGTCTTCGTAATGGATGATAGTGATGATCTGCTTACGTTCAGTGTGGGCAGAAAGGGTCCCATGGAATGTCTTGGCTGTTTCCTTAAGAGAGGCCGCAAGCACCGCAACCTTCTGGAACTGACGGATATGCGAATTGATGTGGTGGGCATCCGTGGAAAGTCTTCCACAGTCCATCGTCTCTCTGAGATATTCACAAGGCGCGGGTACAATTCACTTGCCAAGGTCACAGGGAACCGTCCCCATTTGATAGTTAATGGTTTCTCGATACCAATTGAGAGGATGGGTCCGAATGTAACACTTTATGAGAACATCCATGGTTATCAGGAGTTTGTGCCGATCATCGAGTCCTATTCCCCGGATGAGCGGAAGGATATTGCGATCTTTGAGAACCAGGCGATCACCGAATATACCACAAGGATGGTCAATGAGGTCTTTGTCAAACCACATATTGTGGTAATTACCAATGTCAGACAGGATCACCTTTCAACACTTGGCAGGGACAAGATCGAGATCGCAAGGGCATTTGCGCGCTCGATACCAAAAGGAACCCTGGTCATCAATTGTGAGCAGAATGCGGTCCTTCAGGATTATATGATGGATGAGATCGAAAAGCGCGGGGCCACTGTGAAGAATGTGGTGGTTCCTGAAGAGCACAGGGGTCTTCTGGGTGCTGAAACAGTGCATTCACTGAACTATGTCCTTGAGGAAGTTGGAAGTGTGCCGATCCCATTTGAGGAACTGGATGCCTATATAATGTCAATGCAGCCCCGCTGGATGGAGCTTGAAGGCGGCTGTACCATCTTCAATGCTGCAGAGGTCAATGATGTGGAAAGCACTGAAATGATCCGCAAACAGCTTGCAGGGAAGAACAAGGTCCTGCCGTTCGTGTATCTCAGGGATGAGCGCAGGGGCAGGTCCTTTTCTTTTGTGAACTACCTGAACCATCTCTTTGAGAAGGGTTACATCGAAGAGGTCTTTGTAGGCGGTCGTACGATCGCTCCGTTCGCAAAGAACATCATTGCCCCCACAAGACAGTTCAGTGCGGATGATGATGCTTCCATGGTCCTTGATGAGATGGAAAAGAAGGGCATTCCCATTGTTCTCATGGGCAACACCGTTGACGATTTCATGAGGAATATGGAACTTGAGATATCACGAAGGGTGAAGATGGGTGGCAACAAGCATTATTCACCTGAGGTGGATACACTGGAAAAAGTTAGTACGAACATCAGGTCTGTCTGATGTTCTTTATTTTTACAGTATAAGATCGGGACACGATCATTGTATTTCCCGGGGACCGTTGGTTTTGTCATCAAGTGGTTCCAGACGGGGTATCACATAAAGGGAATTTGTGATGCTGTTGTTGATGATCTCTACATCGATGTTATAAGTCTCTTTTATGTTTGCAGGTGTCAGAACCTCTTCAGGACTTCCGGTGGAAATGATGTCCCCGTCCCGGATGAGGCAGATCCTGTCACAGTAATAAGCAGCCAGGTTCAGGTCATGGACGACCGCTATGACAAGCATTCCTTTTCTGGACGCATCCTTTACCAGGTTCAATATATCTATCTGGTTGGTGATGTCCAGATGTGAGGTTGGTTCATCCAGAAGAAGTATCTTTGGACCTTGTGCAAGTGCGCGTGCAATGATGACCTTTTGTAGTTCTCCGCCACTTAGTTGTGTAACGAACCTATCTTTTAGATGAAGGATCTTTGTTTTTTTCATTGCATTATGCACTATCTCTATATCCTCATGGGTCTCTCCACCTTTGATGTAAGGTGTGCGCCCCATCAGTACAACATCTTCCACTGTGAACTCAAAATTAATGGATATTACCTGGGACACCATGGCTATATTTTTAGCTATCTCGATGCTGTCCATGTTCTCTATGTCCCGGCCATCTATGGTTATGGTGCCGGAATTAGGTCTTATGATCCTGTTGATCGTTTTTACGAGTGTTGTCTTCCCTGAACCGTTTGGTCCGATGATACCTACGAATTGTCCCGGTTCTGCATGGAGGGCTACCTCGTTGAGTATCTGTCGATCCCCATAATTTACAACAATATCCCTGACTTCAAGCATAGAGGTTCTTCCTCCTTTTTCTCAGGAGATAAACAAAGAAAGGGGCTCCGAAAAGGGCAGTAACGATACCCACAGGAAGATCCACCCCCTGCAGTGAACCGATCCTTTCCAGTATCAACTGGAACAACATCGTATCGTTAGATTCCAGCAGACCCTGAACTTTGGTGGGAAATGTCCTTGCGAATGTGTCGGATATGACCAAAAAAATAGCCCCTGCCAACGTTGAGGAGGGAAGGAGTCCCCTGTGGTCCGGTCCGACAATGTTACGCATTATGTGGGGGATAATGAGTCCCACGAAACCAATGATACCACTAACTGAGACCGCTGCAGCAGTTATCAATGCAGAGATCACCAGTATTTGTTTTTTAACGCTTTCAATATTGACTCCAAGGGATTGTGCCTGCTCTTCTCCCAGCAACATGACGTTAAGGTTCCAGCAATGCCTGTATGACAATAATATCCCTGCAAAAACGATGATCAATGTGATCCTTACCTTATCCCAGTTTGCGTTCCAGAATCCTCCCATCATCCAGTAGATGATCTGATGGAGTGATTCTGAGAAGAAAAGGAAGAACGATGTTAGTGCCGACAGGAAGAAGCCAACAGCTATCCCTGCAAGAAGAAGTGTGTCTACAGGGACCTTCCCGCCTACCTTTGATATGTTATACACAACAAAGATCGTAGCAGTGGCAACTAAAAATGAGATAAGCTGTATTGGTAACAGCAATGTAAAACCGATGGCAGCACCAAGGGCTGCCCCGGATGACATCCCGATTATGTATGGGTCTGCCAGAGGGTTCTTTAGAAGGCCCTGCATGTTGCACCCGGCAGTTGCAAGGGCTGCCCCGACAAGTGCAGCAAGAACTACCCGGGGCAATCTTATCCCGAGAATGATCTTTTCCTGACCATCGGTCCATGTGTGATCAGGTGCGATACTGTTTAACAGATCAAGGGGGCCGGATGAACCGCTTATGAAGGCACATCCTCCTTCGATCCATTCAAGCATATTTGCGTAGATTATCTTTGCTGTCAGGAATGCCGGAATGTTGGTTGTTCCAATAGCCGTACTGATGACCATTACGGCCAAAAGGGCTGCCCCCTTCACAATGATAAGTGCTCTTACGGAACCACTGAACTTTGGCATTTTCACATTCTCTATGAAGGGGCAGTTCAATGACGTTTCTGTCCTAGATATCCAAGTATCATTATGCTGATGGCAAAGAGTGCTCCAAAACCGGGGGTCTGTGCAGTTGAGTTCTCATTCTCCTGGCCGTTACTCTCTTCTTCGGGACCTGCATTTGTCTGTTCTGGATATTCAAGGCTTGTGAAATCCTTTTGTTCCCAGTCTGCTCCCATGTATACATGTAGTTCTTCCAGTCCCTGAACGATCCTTGGTCCGGACAGTTCTATGATGTTGGGATCCTTTATCGGGTATACTCTGTCGTTTTTGATTGCATCAACCGTTTCAAATGCTTCATTGTTCCTCGTGTTGTTTGCGATCTGGTAGGATAGTCCTCCCATTCCGGAACAGATAATTATCTGTGGATCAGCATTGACAACCGTTTCAAGGTTAATGACCGGCCAGTCACTTGCTTCGATGATATTTTTACCCCCCGCCATCTCTATCAGGTCATCCGGATATGTGTCTGTTCCTGCTGCATACATGGGATCATCCCACACAATGTAAAGGACTCCAGGTCTTTCTTCATCAGGTATGTCCTGGCTACTTTCTTTGACAGTGTCGATGACCTGTTGCATATCGTCAACTACGGATTGTGCATTTTCTTTGTTGTTCGTGACCGTTCCCACAAGGAGTATGCTCTGCATGATCTCATCGATCGTCTTCGGATTGACGACGATGGTCTGTACATTAAGTTCTTCAAGGCGTTTGATCGTGTCTTCACCGTTGGCTTCATCCAGCAGGACAAGGTCCGGTTCCAGTTGTGCGACCGTTTCATAATTGATGGTGGTATATCTTCCAACTTTGGTCAGATCGCTTGCTTCAGGAGGGAAGTAATCATCCTCTGTACCTCCGACGACCTTATCCCCGGCACCGACAGCAAACAATATCTCAGTAATGCTTGGCATAAGCGATACGATGCGCTGTGGTTCCTTTTCTATGGTGATTACAGATCCTGCTGAATCAGTTATAGTTATTGGGTATTCCACGCTGTTGTTATCGGCTGCCTGGACGCCTGGCATAAATAACAGGACAAATATGATCAAAATAGCGGAGATCTTTTTTAGCACGATTGTTTCCTCATTAGCAATTTTGATGAGTGTTGCCGGCATATCTATTTATAATTTGTGTTATGGATAACTAATGTTATCCTTAAACGTAAGATAGTTTTAAAATCGACCTCTATCTATGATCGATATCATCAATGTCATGCTAAAGGAACTGGTCACTAGCTTCACGTTCATGACATTAAAAAATCAGAAGGTATTGATGTGAGATATGTTTGAAAAGACAAAAAAGCAATTCTTCCATCAATTTGTAAAATTATTGAATGATCCTTAAGCGTTGGTCAGTTAAGACCAACGCCACTGCATTGCTCAGGATGAGCTGGTTCTTTGATGCATTCTCCATAATAATTTTTCATCAAAGAGTGCCAATTGTCATCCGCTTTTCGGAATTTGATCCCTCTCTTTTTCCCATTGTATTCCCATACTCCAGCCCGATGGAATATTGCACCAATGTGGCTTGATAACTGTGATTCCTTGGGATTCCAGTTAAGATCACGATAAAGGAATTTCCCAATTCCTTCTTTTTCAGTACCGTTTCTTAATTTTTCCACGTTATTTGACAGGTCTTTCCAATTCTCATCTGCCATATACTCATTCAGTTTACCCAGCTCATCCTTCATTATCAGTTTGTCGACCCTGAGTTTACCATTTGGAGAACTGAATTCCCTGACTATGGAAATGTTGAGTTCACTGTCAATTTTCCACCAGAATGTCTTTGCTTTTCCAAGTGTTTCTTCATGTATCCAGTCACTTTTTTGTTCCGGAACATATGCTTCGATCGTTTGTTCTGCGATGGTGTGCCAGTTGAACTTTGTTTCGATGAGCTCTTTTCCAGTTTCTCTCAGGCTGTCATTGGAAAGGTCATCAAGCATGTAATTTAAGCCCCATGCAATGGAATCCGGGTTCTTGTATACCATTATGCCATCAACGAAATTATCGATGATCTGGACCGCATCTGTTGCAACGATGTTCCTTTCAGCATCCCATCCCTCAAGGACCACTATGCCAAAAGGCTCGTTCCTGCTCGGGATACAGAGGATATCGCATGCGTTTATCCAGTCCCTTGCAGTCTCATCGTCTGCGTATCCAAGGAAATGGCAGCGATCGGATACATTTTCTTCATTTACGAGATATTCGCAGTGAGGGCGCATTTCACCCTCTCCTATGAAAACGAACTGAGTGTCCCAGCGATGGTGCAGTACTTTAGGGATGGCTTTGGCAAGCAGGTCGGGACCTTTCTGGTAGCTCATACGTCCTATGAACAGCACAACAGGTGCCAGAGGGTGTATCCCAAATCTCTTTTTCACTTCACCCGGATCAACATCCTTCTTCATTTTTCCATGGAAGATACCGTTTGGGATGATGGAGATCTTCTCATCGGGTATCTGGTACAGGAACTTGATCTCATCTGTGAGCTGCTGTGAAGTAGATATGACCTTTATGGATTCATAGCCGGCCTTCCATTCCCTGTGGGATATCTCCTTTGCCTCCCACCAGTCTCCGTGTACGTTACCATTTCGTCCCCATTCGGTACTGTGATATGTCATCAAAAAAGGAGTTCCAAACTCGTGTTTTATCCTTGAGACCACATTGACAGGGTGCCAGTCATGAACATGCAATATGTCAAATTCGCCATATTCCTTTGTAACTTCAAGGAACCTTGAGTACATTGAATCGCACATACTATCCATTTGCTGGACGATGCCACCATCAAGGGAATGGTCTACTCGATGGTAGTGAACACCATTGACCATCTCGTGTGGTTCCAGTCCTGAATTCCGGGTAAATATGTGTACCGAATTTCCTTTTTCAGCAAGCGCTTCAGCAAGCTCGGAGACATGCGGAGCTATGCCCCCTACCTTTATCGAGTGTAAGCTCTCCCAGGAGAACATCCCGATCTTTAAATTTTCCCCCATTCTTTCATATCCAAAATTTTATGTGCTTAAATAAGTATTTCTGCAGATATTTAAATTTATCATTTTGTGTTCGATCATAAGTTATTTTTGAACGTTCTGTCTTAACGAAGATGTCTTAAGATCCACATTTCAAGAGTCCACGGAAGTAATTGATTGAGCCTGATCAATACCTAAAAGGCCCCTTAAAAGCATCTGATGCCCATCCAACAATTGTGAGAATTCCTATTGCAAGTGCCAGTGATCCAACGGCAGCTATAAGCCCAACAACGGATTGGGCAAATTCAAATGCTTGTGTTAAAGGAGCACCTATGATCAAAGCAGATGCTAGCATTACAGCAAATGTCTTTAACTTTTCAAATTTGGAATCTGTCCAACCCCTGGTAAATCCCTCGATCGCATCAAGTATCAGATTTAACATTCTATTTTTCTCCCCAAGATAAATATGATTCAAAATTCAGGCATTTTTCAATTTACCCAATTACTACCGAAAGCCCCCGCTTACAGCTAATCGTAAAGTAACTTAATAGCAGTATGCCCAAACCCGGTTAGAAATTAACATTATGGCATATATCTTTTTGCAAGTCAAAAGAAATTGTTGGCGGATATTTACCTTTGCAGCGGATTGTACCATCCTGACATCAACTTCCTTTAATTCCAATTTTTCCCTTTAACATCTTGTGAGATGTCAGTTGAAATTCATTTGAGTAATTAAAGCTGGTAGTCTGGACTGACCTTTGCTGAGACTAATATTACTGAGGTTAAGCAAAAAAAGCAAATAAACAGATATCGAATTCTTGAAGGCATCGACATCTGTTTAGGATCTTTTGATCCTATTCTAACGGACCCGGTGGGAGTTGAACCCACGACCCCCGGGTTAGAAGCCCGGTGCTATATCCTGGCTAAGCCACGGGCCCAAATAGATTTGGGCGGATGAGATACGACATGGGTGTTTATACATAAAAGTCTTTTGTATAGGAGATGCTTTTTGGGTAAATTATGCGTTAAAAAAAGGTTTGTGTGGGAGTTGATGTAACCCACACAAATTGTTCTCTTCTCAATTTCTTTTTTTGCTTGCAATAAAAATTGTCGAGGCCAAAAACGCAATAGATGAAACCACCGACCCAAATCCAGGTGTTTTCACATTTGACTTTTCATCTCCAGTTGCCTTTTCGCCAAAAGCATAGACCTTTCCTTCCGCAACGGTGAACAACATTCCATCTACAATGGCAGGCGATGATCCGCCGTACGGTGAGTTCCAGATAAGTTCTCCAGTGAATGCATCCAGAGCACATGTTCCGTTCAGTCCGGCATAATCCTCTTCGGTATCAAAGGCAGTTCCAACAAAGACCTTCTCATCTGCAACTGCAGCAGAGCAAAGCCAGCCACCAATGCCATCTTCCGGATCTGTTTCCCACTTCAGTTCCCCGGTCGTTGCATCAAAACAGTACGTTTGCAGGTCACTGTATCCGTAGCAACCGCCGGTTACATAGACGTTACCGTAGGCAACAGCAGGTGTGGAATCCGTTGAGTGTATGTCCTTTTTCCATAAAATTGAACCATTATCCCGGTCCAGGGCATAGATCTCACCTTCACCATAGAAATTGTAGGTGGTCAGGTAAAGAATGTCGCCATAGATGGTTGGTGAACTACAGCAGTTGTAAAGTATCTTGCTCTGGTTCCATACCAGTTCTCCGGTATTTGCATCAACACAGTAGACGTTACCACCATCGGCCTGGCCATATACCCAGGACGTAAAGTAAACCCTTCCATTATCGTATGCCGGAGTTGCCTGTGCATTTCCTTCTGCACTGAAGTTCCATACAAGTTCTCCAGTAGTTTCATCGAAACAGTAATAATTACCATCCCACTCTCCTTCGAATCTCTTTCCGTCTGCCACTGTTGTACCGCTATTGACCGACTCTGGTAGCCCACACCACACATTTCCATCGTTGTATGCAGGAGATGCTATGGAGTTATATTTTGTACTTCCGTTGCTGTGGTTTGCCAGGAACTCACCTGTATACTGGTCCAGTGATCTCACATACTTTCCACAATTCACGTAGATCTTATTGTCGGCGATCACCGGAGATGATCCTTTAACGGCTCCGATATCCTCACTTGCCCACAGGATATTGTTCGTGTCCGGAGCATCTGATGGAGAATATCCGGTATTCCTGGTGTCCTTGTGGAAATGCTCCCATCCCGGGGGGATCGTTTCCTGAATGCAGTAGAGGTATCCAGCATCTGTACCGAAGTAGATCTTCCCATCGGAGATAGCTGCACCCTGCAGGATGTATCCGTCATCTTCAGGGGGATTATATTCCCATGCGAGGGTCCCGTCCTCTTCAAGGCAATAAAGGGATCCATCACTTTCTGCACCTGTGAAGTAAATGTACTCGTTGTCATTCTCAACGGCAAGGACCGGTGATGACTTAACTCCTGCATCTACGAAATAGGACCAGAGTATGTCTCCATTCGATTCGTCCATGCATGTGAGGTGTCCCGTGTACCCATGCTCTCCCTGTCCAACGTAGATTTTTCCATCATGGACCACAGGAGTTGATGTGCTGAACCCGTTTTGTGTGCACCATCCGCCGTCGAGGAATTTCCCTTCCTTAAAGCCGATCTTCCACACATATCCCTGTTCCTGTCCCCTCTCTGAGGTAGTATATATGTAAGCGTCCTGATATGTGACGGATGAGCGGAACATTCCCGGATCTTCCTTTGGGAATGCTATCTCTTCGGAACTGAGGTCGATCTCATCTGCAGGGGTTCCTGTTTCCCTGTTGAGGCTCAAAAGTTTTCCTTCGTGTGTGGAATATACTATATGTTCTCCTATGACGGAAGCACCATTCCAGATGAACCCTGCTGAGTTTTCATTAGGATATTTCCACATTAGCTGTCCGCTGTCATCGAAGCAGTAGTAGTATTTAGTACCCGGTCCACCTTTCAATCCCTCTCCGATGTATATCCTGTGATCGAAGTATGTTATGGGACATTCAAAATTGCTTTCTGTAACATGTTCACTCCACAGTTCTTCCCCGCTTGCAGCATCGAATGCAAAGATGTCACCGCTGTTGCTGGCAACAAAGAGCTTTCCGTCACCATATGCAGGTGTAGATGACTGGAGAGCCTTTCCTCCCGGTGTTTTATTTCTCCAGACAAGTTCACCGTTATGCTTGTTAAATGCCCAGACCGAACCATTCGTTGTGTAGGTGTACACAAGGTCGCCTGCGATCACTGGTGGGACATTGATACCATTGGTTCCCTGTGCAGAGGTGTGTTGATACCAGAGCATTTCAGGTTCAGCTTTCAACGCAGGTCCTGGTTGCAATGCTGTATTCTTCCAGTCTGACTGGAATTGTTCCCAGTTGGATGCTGTTGCAACTGTGGCCATTGAAGTTAATAATATGAGACCTAATAAGACAATAAAAATGCGTGATTTTTTGATTTTGTACATTTGACATTCATCCTTCTTATTTTCGAAAGACTTGATCCTCCAGTTACTATGCCTGAGTTCAAGATGAATTTAGTTTGCAGCTCAATTCAGATAATGAATAATTCCGATAAAAACGGATCATCTAATAATTTAAAAATAAAAAGCAGATGGCATTATGCCATCTGATGGAATGATGGGTCCTATCATTGACCATTTTTCCTTATGCAAAATACCGATAGCAACAATCCGACAACCATGAAGATAGCTCCAAATCCGGGACTGTCTTTGGATCTGTCTGCTTCTTCATCAGCTGCTGTATCATCTGCAGTATTTGCTTCTTCCTGTATCTCTTCCGTGCTAACTTCATTTTCAACTGCGTTCTCTGCAACCTGGACCTTTTCACCGATAATTGCAAATGGTGAGAATCCAGGGGTTTCTGCACTGAAGTAGAAGTGATCCTGATCTTCCTTTCCTGCGATCTCCACTGTGTTCAGGGAATTCCATTTGTCATCGTGGTACCTGTTCAGAGCGATGGAAGACCTGTCAATGTTGTTCTCATTGACCCAGGATTTGTCTACCTTGAACTCAACATTCACATTCTCTATGTTCTCAGCTGTTGCAAAACCGGCCTTTCCGACCCATATGTTCATGTTCTGGTAAACTTCACCCTGGGCAGGGGTTGCATAAGAAGATGTAGACTTAAGCATCTCGACAATGGCAGTCTTATATCCTGCATTTATCTTAGGATCAAATGATATTGTAGTGATGCAGTTCTCCGGGTCATTGAACTCATAATTGACCCTGTTACCAGCGGTCACGATCTTCTGCATAGTATTTTCCAGCACGATGTTTTCAGGTGCTTCTCCGGTGGATCCGGCGGAAGCTCCGGTTCCTCCGGATGAGGATCCATCCGTACCTTCAGCGGTTTTCTCCTTATTTGTCATTCCGAAAAGGTAATTTGAATCGGTTCCGTAGTACACCCAACCGTCGGATATCGCGACACCTGCAAGGGACCAAGCCGTTTTATCTGAATCTCCATAAGACCACTGTTTCTCAGGATTGGTATTGTCTGCATAGTCCTTTACGCAGTAGACCTTACCTTTTTCAGCATTCGTAGTGAAATATATATATATCTCACCGTCTCCTGCATCATAATGGTCTGATATGGATGGAGATGATTTCACTTCACCGTTTGCTGAATAGTCCCAGACCTTTGAAAGATCAGATGCTTTCAGACAGGCTAAACCATTGATATTTCCTACGTATATTCTTCCTTTATATATAGCAGGAGTTGATGTGGTATAACCTATGCTTGTACTTTCTTTGTCAGATGTGTCAAACATACCGGTATTCGTATCAAATCCAATTGCGTAGCAATGTCCACTTTTAGAAGTAAAATATACTCTGTTGTCATTATAGAGGATAGATGATCTTATCTCATTCACATCAAATCCAAATACTGAGGAAATGTCGATCTCATCGATAGTATCTCCTGTATTTTTGTTAACGGAGACCAGATTCGAGCCGTCATCTCCATAAATCAGATAATCTTCTTTTATTGCAGCGCCTGCCCAGTAATATCCGGTATTGGTGGTAGATGGACGGCTCCATATAAGATTTCCATCGTCATCATAGCAATAGTAAGTTCCATCACTTGAAGTTGAACCAGCACCACTTACAGAACAGTCTCCAAAATAAATTTTCTTGTTGTAGTACTTAACAGGTGTATTTAATTGCTTATCTGAAACCTTTACGTTCCATTCTTCATCACCATCGTCAGCATCGAATGCGTAGATGTATCCATTCATTGTAGGTACAAATATCATGCCATTTCCATATGCCAGGTTTGAAACCAGAAAACCGCTGCCACTGGATGTGCTTTCCCATTCAGTTTCGCCGGTTTCTTTATCGATTGCGAATACCGTGTTATCTGCAGTAGCTACATACACAAGTTCATCCACAACAATTGGTGTGCAATCTATGCCTGAAGGTAACTGTTTTTCCCATGACATATAGTCTTCATCCCATGGGGCAGAGATAGGTGATTGGTCTCCTGTAACTCCTGAATTGACCTCGTCCATCTGGAACTGGTACCAGTTGGATGCTGCACATGCCATCGATGGAAGAATCAGTATGAAAATCAGTATGCTTGAAAGAATTCTGATCTTTCTTTTATTACTTTTATCCATTTAATTTCCCTCTTTTCATTTTTCAAGAAATTTCAATAATCCTGAACAGGATTTGTCGGAAGAAATCTCTCCCGACTCCCTGATCATCGATTTATGCCGGATCACATCCTCCTTCTCATAATGAAAACTGCGGATAGCAATAGTCCAGATACTGCAAATGCTGCTTCAAATCCCGGGGTGGAATTTTGATCTTCGGTCTCAACATTTGATTCAGTGACCGGCTCTGCTGGCTGTGGCTCAGCTTTGGTTTCTTCTTCAACAGCCGGAGTGTCATCTACAACTGGTGTTTCTTCAGGAGTGGCCGGTTCTTCTTTATCGGCAAGGGTCACAATAGTAGCATGACCTATTCCGCCACTGCTACTTTTACTATTACTGATGGTTTCAATTGCTACAGTTATATTCAGAACTCTGGTTGCTTCTCCAAGAAGCGGTTCAAATGTGTTTGCATCATTTGGACAGTACCAGAATGTTATTTTGTCCCCATTACTCACTGAGTTCTGACCTATTCCGTTTGGAGCTTTCACACCGTTGATAAATATGGCCCATCCTTTGGATTTACCTGCATCCCATGGTTCATTATCGATTCCATTGATACCATCAATCCAGAAACCAGATGATGAATACCATCTATCTGATATATTGTAGCTGATGCCTTCCGTTTCGTTTACAAATAAGAGTGCACCTAGATCTGTGAAGTTATATGTTGAATAATTTGCAGACTGGTTGTCAGTAGGTGTGAAGTTTGTGTATCCTGATGGCAGTTCAATTTCACCATCCCATTCAACTATTGGTGCCTTCAAGGTTATATTCAGAACTCTGGTTGCTTCTCCAAGAAGCGGTTCAAATGTGTTTGCATCATTTGGACAGTACCAGAATGTTATTTTGTCCCCATTACTCACTGAGTTTTGACCTATTCCGTTTGGAGCTTTCACACCGTTGATAAATATGCCCCATCCTTTGGATTTACCTGCATCCCATGGTTCATTATCGATTCCATTGATACCATCAATCCAGAAACCAGATGATGAATACCATCTATCTGATATATTGTAGCTGATGCCTTCCGTTTCGTTTATAAATAAGAGTGCACCTAGATCTGTGAAGTTATATGTTGAATAATTTGCAGACTGGTTGTCAGTAGGTGTGAAGTTCACATATCCCGATGGTAGCTCTATCTCTCCTGCCCATTCCACGACTGCTGATTTCAATGTTATGTTCATGACATAGGTGGCTTTTGTAATATCATGCTCAAATGTAGTAGTGTTTGTTGGAGCGTACCAGAATGTAATTTTATCCCCGTTACTTACTGAGTTCCCACCTATTCCCTTGGATGCTGCTACATCATTGATATAAATATACCATGTACTGGAGTTTTCTGTTCCCCATATTTCGTTGCTTGTTCCATTGAGTGCATTAATCCAGTAAGTACCCGGTGAACCTGTTATGTCGTAGTTGATTCCTTCCGTTTCATTTACAAATAAGAGTGCACCTAGATCTGTAAAGTTATATGTTGAATAATTTGCAGATTGGTTATCAGTAGGTGTGAAGTTCACATATCCTGATGGTAGCTCAATTTCCTCATCCCAGATGACTGTAGCCTCCGCTCCAGCCATCGATGGCATCAAAAATACTGCACTCAAAAGTGCGATCATTCCTATTATCCAAAATCTCTTTATCATACCATATTTTCCCAATTTCTCTTTTTACAGTTAGGAATTCATAATTCCAACTTCGATTGGAAATTGTGAGCGTGGTGTATGCTTTTATGGTATATAATATTCAGTATTTAGCACACATTTATTATCTATAAAAATAACAAAAAGGACAATTTACACAACATAGTTTAAAATACTATAAGACATTAATACATTTTTATATAATGTAGTTGATCGTATGGTCAACGAGTTGAATAGAAACATAAACAACAAAGGTTCCACTGATCATGCAAATAATCCTCATCCTCGGCCTTGCCTTCTTTGCAATAATGACACTTTACAATCTGAGAAAAGCAATCAGAGAGAAGACAAGCTACCTTCCGGCGATCTTCGGTTTCCTCATGTTCACCTCAACCCTGCTGATTCTGCTTGGGCAGGCCCTGATCGGTGGTTTTGGATTTCTCATTATTTTGCTTCTGGCACTGTTCTATTCTAAAACGATCTCAGAAATGAGGATGAGACAATTCATGAAGGGGATGGAGGGCATAGATCCTACCTCTTCTCCTGCACTAAAGGATATCTTGAATCTACGGTTCTGGGGCATTTACTCACTGAAAAAGGGTCCGCGAAAGGCAGCCATCGGTTTTTCCCTGCTACAGACCTGCTTTGTCATCTTCATGCTTGTAGCTATGAGTTTGTTCCTGGATAATTTTATGAAAATAACATTTCTGGCGCCTTTTGCTATTGTCATGTTCCTGGCCGGATGGCGTGAGTATGAATCGGTATTCATGAAGTATTCTGAACAGCAGGCAACGAAAAGTTTAACAGGGCAGCAAGAATCCTGATCCGGACTTTCCGGTCACTTTGGCCACTTAGCCCACTTTGCTCACTTTTTCCATTCTCATTTTGTTCTTGTTTTCCGTTTTTTACTTGTTCACTGCTGTCTTAACTGTCCCTGGCATTCCAGCTGGTACAAATATTCATATATAAGATAGATAACATCAGGAATACAATATTTACAAAAACGTACCTTTAACCGGTATTACTAAAGAGGATTCATATGAGCGAATTACTGATCTATTACAACGGTGAGTTTGTCACAAAGGAAAATGCAACGGTTTCTATCTATGACCACGGTTTCCTGTATGGTGACGGTGTCTTTGAGGGAATCAGGGCATACAATGGTCGTGTCTTCAAGCTTCAGGAGCATGTTGACAGGTTGTATGATTCTGCAAAGGCAATTGCTCTTGAGGTCCCTATCTCTAAGGAAGAGATGAGCGAGGCTATCCTTGAGACACTGAGGAAGAACAACCTCAGGGATGCATACATCCGTCCTATCGTTTCACGTGGTGTTGGTGACCTTGGTCTTGATCCACGCAAGTGCCCAAAGCCAAGCATCTACATCGTTTCACAGGAATGGGGTGCAATGTATGGCGATCTCTATGAGGTCGGTCTCAAAGCAATCACAGTCGGTATCAGGCGTAATGCACCGGATGCACTGTCCCCTAACATCAAGTCACTGAACTACCTCAACAACATCCTCGCAAAGATCGAGGCAAACGAGAAGGGCGGCGATGAGGCTATCTTCCTTGACCAGAACGGTTTCATTTCTGAGGGTTCCGGAGACAACATCTTCGTTATCAAGAACGGCAAGGTCTACACTCCGCCAACCATCAACAACCTTAAGGGTATCACAAGGGCTACTGCCATTGAGCTTCTCGAGGAGCGTGGCTATGAGGTCATTGTCGGAAACCTCGGTCTTTTCGACATGTACACCGCAGATGAGATCTTCGTCACAGGTACCGCAGCAGAGGCTGCACCTATCACAAAGCTTGACGGAAGGCCTATTGGAGATGGTTCAGTCGGTCCTATAACCAAGGCAGCAGTCGCTGCATTCGAGGAAGTCACCGGCAGCACAGGTACTCCGATCTACGAATGATCTTTTCGATCATTCTTTTTTCTTTCCTAATCTAACCGATCTGTCCGATCGGATCAATCTAATAAATCTGATCAATCTGACCAACAATGCCACGGAAAATATTGCATGACCTGTTGTCCATTGAGGATGCCAGGAAACTTTTTGAAGGGATCGATGTCCGAACCCATGTAAGGCCGATAGAAATTGAGAGATCAACTGGCCGTGTTCTTGCAGAGGATATCGTTTCAGCTACCGCTGTCCCGAATTTTCCTAAAGCCCTGAAAGACGGGTATGCTGTGCGTTCAGAGGACGTGCTTTCAGCAATTGAAAAGCCGGTGTCCCTGAAGTTGTTGGGATTCTCGCCGGTGGGTCAGCTTCCTAAATATCGCGTAGGTGAGATGGAGGCTGTGGAGGTAGCAACAGGTGGTCCTATCCCGGAAGGTGCGGATGCCGTTGTCATGGTGGAGGACACCGAACTTCAGGAAGGCAATGTTCTCATCAAGGTGGCAGTAAGTGCAGATGAGAATCTGATCCATGCAGGTTTCGATATCCATGAGGACGAACTTGTGCTACGCAAAGGTTCCAGGATCTGGGTACGTGAGGTCGGTGTGCTTGCGGCGATCGGTATGAGAAATGTGGATGTCAGGTCTATGAAGGTGGGAATAATTTCCACCGGGAACGAGCTGACGGTTCCGGGAGAACCACTTGGTCCCGGCAAGATCTACGATTGTAATTCATATTCACTCTATGCAAGTATTACGGACTGCGGTGCGGATGCTGTTCCCTATGGCATCGTGAGGGATGATCGGGAAGCTTTCAGCGGGGCCGTGGACAGGGCAATTGCTGAGTGTGACCTGGTGCTGACATCAGGCAGTACGTCTGCTGGACCGGACGATTTCATGTTCAACATCATTGAGGAGAAGGGTAAGGTTCTGGCTCATGGTCTCAGTTTCAAGCCGGGGAAGCCTGTGGTTGCGGGTATTATCAATGAGATCCCCATCGTGGCACTTCCGGGTAATCCTACGTCCTCGCTCATGGTATTCTACGAGTTCCTGCTGCCGCTTATCAGGAGATGCCTGGGAGCCCCGGCGCCTGTGAGACAGGTGGTACCTGGAGTCCTTGAGGAAGATGTCAATTCCGGAAGCCGGCATGAGCTCCATGCTGTCCGGCTGGAAGGGAATAAGGTGTTCTCTGCCAGCAAGACCTCGGCCTCCATCACAACTCTTGCAGCTGCGGACGGCTTCATTGAGATCCCTGCGGAGGTGCCGATGGTGAGCAAAGGGGCAGGTGTTGAAGTTGTCCTTTTTGAGGATGTGTGCAGGTAATTTCCAGCCCTGCAAGGAAAATCTTTTTTATATTGAAGTTATGGTAGGGTGCAGATGAGTTTACACGAAGATATCCAGGCAGTCGAGGACGAGATCCGTAAGACTCCCTATAACAAGGCAACATCCCATCATATTGGTAAGTTGAAGGCCAAACTTGCACGCCTGAGGGAAGACGTGCAGAAGAGAGCTTCTGCCAAATCCGGTGGTGAGGGCTATTCTGTAAGGAAGTCAGGCGATGCTACTGTTGCACTTGTGGGATTCCCTTCCGTGGGTAAGTCCACGCTCCTGAACAAGCTGACCGGTGCTAATTCCGAGGTCGGTGCGTATGAGTTCACGACTCTTGATGTGATACCTGGTGTTCTGGAGTATAAGGGTGCGACCATCCAGATTCTGGATGTGCCGGGCCTGGTCAGAGGTGCAGCCAGCGGTCGTGGCCGTGGTAAGGAGGTCATCTCTGTTGTGAGGAACTCCAATCTTGTGCTTTTCCTGCTGGATGTGTTCCAGACCGAGCATCATAAGGTGCTGATGCAGGAGCTTTACGATGCCGGTATCCGCATCAATATGTCAGAACCTGATGTTACCATCAAGAGGATGGATAGGGGTGGCGTGATCATCAGTGCGACCATGGAGCTTGAGATGTCCGACGACCTTATCAAGGCGATATTGGGCGAGTACAAGATACACAATGCACATGTGCTTCTCAGGGATAATATCAACATGGACCAGCTTATCGATGGCGTGATGGCCAACAGGGTGTACATACCTGCTGTGATTGTCATCAACAAGGTGGACATGGCCGATGAAGAGATCCTTGAGTTCTGCAAGGCAAAGTTCCCTGATGCGACATTCATTTCCGCCAATGAGGAGAAGAACCTTGAAGCCGTCAAGGAACTGATCTACGAAACCCTGGATTTCATCAGGGTATACCTGAAACCACAGGGTGGCCCCGCAGACATGGACGAGCCGATGATCGTGACCAACGGTGTGACCGTGGGTGATATATGTGACCGCCTGCACCGTGATTTCCGTGATAAGTTCAGGTATTCCCAGATATGGGGCCCTTCAGCCAAACACCCCGGCCAGCGAGCCGGTCTTGATCACAGGCTGCAGGATGGCGATGTGCTGACCCTCATTATTCAGAAATAATTAAAATTTTGCACAACAAATAAGTATTATTGTGCAATATGCAGCATGTGAAGTCCCGTAGGGTAGTGGTCAATCCTTCAGGCCTTTGGAGCCTGGGACTCCGGTTCGAATCCGGGCGGGACTATCTGCTTATTTTTAACATTCCTATTGTTTTACTATTTTCTTTTCTAGCAAATCTATATATTTAACCCGGGAGACTTTAATTGAAGAGAGATCTCGATCTGGTGTGCTGGTGGTAAATTATGGAACAATATTTTGAAACGATATTCAATTCCGTTAATGATGGAATTCTTATCCATACTTTTGATGGCCGTTTTCTGGAAGTGAACCGCATCATGTGCAATGATCTGGGATATCAGAAAGATGAATTACTGCAGATGACGGCAATGGATATCACTCCCCCGGAACTCAGAAAGATCACAGGCAAGCAAATTGCTGAAAAAATGGAGCAGGGTGGCGGATTTGTCGAGACCGTGACCATCTGTAAGGATGGTACCCCTGTACCAGTTGAACTGAATGTCCGCCCCATCGAATACAAAGGAACTCCTGCAGTCCTGGCCGTTGCCAGGAATATAACCGAGCGCAAGATCGCAGAAAGGAAACTGAGAGAAAGTGAGGAAAAGTTCAAAACCGTTTTTGAGAGTGCCAATGATGGGATCTATGTAACTGCTCTTGATGGTCGTTTACTGGAAGTTAACAAAATTGCATGCAAGCAACTGGGGTATACCCGGAGTGAACTTCTTCAGATGAGGCCACAAGATATAGATTTTTTTGCTGATGCAAAAGAGGTAGGGAACATTATCGATCAGCTTCTTCAGGATGGACACAACCTTTTTGAGTCAATTCTTGTCCGAAAGGACGGGTCGACATTCCCTGTAGAGGTTAGTATCCAGCTGATCGATTATATGGGAGAAAAGGCAATACTGGGTGTTTCAAGGGACATGACCGAACACAAGCAGGCAAATGAGGCAATGCTCAATGCCAAAATTGCTGCTGAAGATGCCAGCCGGGCCAAATCGAAGTTCCTCACAAATGTAAGTCACGAGCTGAGAGCTCCTCTTAATTCTATCATCGGATTCTCGGAAGTGCTTTGCAGCGAAGATGCCGGGAGCCTGAACGATCTCCAGAAACGCTATGTTTCCAATGTTCATAAAAGCGGCAAGCATCTTCTGGAACTGATCAACGAAATTCTTGACCTGTCAAAGGTCGAAGCTGGAAAGATGGAATTGAATCCGGAAAAGGTTGGTGTTTATAGTATCATCAATGAGATTAAGGAATCAATGATGCCTCTTGCAACAGAGAAGGGCATTGAACTGGAGTATGACATAGGTCCTGAAAATACCTTCATAGTAGCAGATGCCTTGAAATTAAGACAGATCATCTACAACCTTGTGAGCAATGCGATCAAGTTCACTGAAAGGGGCGGATCAGTGACAATAGAAACACTATCTTCTGATGATCAAATCTCCGTTCTTGTGAAAGATACCGGTATCGGGATATCATCCGGAGACCAGACGAAAATTTTCCAGCCGTTCGTCCAGATCGATCCTTCGAATGAAAAGAAATATAGTGGGACCGGTCTCGGTCTAAGCCTTGTCAGGAGCTTTGTGGAAATGCATGGCGGCGAGGTATGGGTTGAAAGTGAGGTTGGGAATGGAAGTACATTTGGTTTCAGTATACCAACAGATCAGTAAACATGCTGAATTTCAATCCTGAAACCCATGTGCATCGTTCTCTACTTTTTTTGGATTCCCCTCTCTTAAGTGGTGGCCACGAAATCAATAATACGTCTTATATATTTTTAATTCCAATTATCTTTTTATGAAATGGGGATCTTGGGGAGAAGGGGACCTTTGGAAACTATTCATGATAGTTTGCTATACCATTGTCGTCTTTTCAATCGTAATTATTGTTGCACTGGTATATGTTGCGACAGATCTACCTCTGTCGTATCTGCTGATAATGATCACAGCGCTTTGTGTTTATTTGCCCATTTTCTCTATCCTGGGGTACCAGTCGGTGAAGCATAAGACAAAGCAGTTGTCAGAGAAACTCCTGATAAAGGAAAATGCTGTCGAGACATCCATCAATGCAATCAGTTTTGCAGATCTCAATGCCAATCTGACCTATGTAAATCCTGCATTTCTGAAGTTGTGGGGATATGATGATGAAACCCAGGTTCAGGGAAGATCGATTTTAAAATTCTGGAAGAGGAATGGCCGGGCCGAAAAGATCCTGGGCAAGTTGCTCTCTGAAAAAAGATGGGAGGGGGAAGTGGTAGGTGTAAAGAAGGATGGGACGGAATTCCCGTTACTCCTGTCGGCAAACATGGTACTGAACAAAAATGGTGAACCTCTCGGTATAATGGGCTCGGCTGTGGACATCACAGAGTTCAAAAAAGCGGAAAAAGCTATGATAGACGGAAAATTCGCTGCTGAAGCTGCCAACAAGGCAAAAACCGAGTTGTTGAGAAATGTAAGCCATGAGCTCAGGACACCTTTGAATTCGATCATAGGTTTTTCGAACGTTCTGGTTGATGAGGATCTGACTGAGAAACAGATGAAATATGCAAATACCGTTTTGAAGAACGGCAAGCAATTGCTGGGTATCTTCAACAATGTATTGAGCATTTCCAATGTTGAGCTTATGAAAATGAACCTTGAGATCCAGTCATTCAGTGTGCCGGATGTTGTTAAAGACGTTGAGACATCACTGATTCCCTTCTCTGCATCCAAGGACATCGATCTGACATTTGATATCGATGCAAATCTGGGAATTGTAAATGCAGACAAGGAGAAGATCAGGCAGACTTTGTATAACCTTACTGAGAATGCCATTAAGTTCACACCGGCAAAGGGTTCTGTGTCAGTAACAGCAAAAAGGGCCGATGAGTTCATGGAAATATCCATCAGAGATACAGGCATTGGTATTTCTCTGGAAGAACAAAAGAGGCTTTTCATACCCTTTATGCAACTTGATGGCTCGATCACCCGAAAATACGGTGGTGTGGGCCTCGGGCTTGCTATCGCAAAGAACTTCGTGGAAACGCATGGCGGTGAGATCTGGGTTGAGAGTGAGGTTGGGAATGGAAGCACATTCGGGTTTACTATTCCAACAGATTCCATGGATCCGGACTTATAATATATCATTATATTACTTGCCGGGTTAATTTTCTTTTTTATTTCCCATACTTCACCCTGTTTTCTTTTTTAAATAAAAAAATTAGGAAAATGAATTAATAGTTGTACACAGTTATTATTTTCACATCATTCATCAATGATCTGTTAATTCAGTGTACATGATTGGTGGACAGTTATTGACTTAATATTTGAGGTCTGGATCAACATGAAATTTACCATATCTGTTACGATCATCCTTTTTGTTTTACTGGTTATGTTCTCCGGATGCACAGAAAATAACAATGTCGATTCTCTCATTGAGGATCTTGGTAATGAGAATGAGAGTATCAGCTCCGGTGCAATGGATGAGCTTGTGGATATGGGGGATGAAAAGACAATCGGATCACTTGTGCAGGTAGTGCTAAATGAAAGCATGTCCATCGAAATGCGAAAGAATGCTATCCTAGCCCTTGGCAAGATCGGCGATGAAAGTGCAACCGACCTGCTTCTGGAGATCTCTATAAATGAATCCGAAAATAAACACCTTCGGATGGCTTCGATCCTTGCTCTCGGGGATACCGGGGACGAAGAGGCACTCGAGTCTCTCAGGGGATTGAGGTATGGTGATGACGGACTTATCCTGTATCATGCGGCATACGTTCTCGCGCCGTTGAATGGGACCTACGAAGTATACGGGACCTATGGTGAGCTTCCGTACCCGCTGACAGAGGAACAGAGGTCTTACCGGAACAACGTTGGTGAGATCGTTTCCGGTGTAAATTACAGTAAATTCCCGGCGATAGATGATAATTCGTCCAGGGGTGTCGGATATGTTCCAAAGACCGGTTACATAGAGGTAATGACCGATGTCGATCCTGGAACTTCGTCCATGGATGAGATGTATCGGATAATCAGTATTGAGGCGGAGAAAAGAGGTGTTTACCAGGTGCCTGTGAGGTTTGTCTATGGCACATTTTCTTTTGCATGAGCATTGTTTCGATTATAAACTTATTTTTGAAAAGACCTGTAGATGGTCGTAACTCTCTTTAATATTTAAAAATAACAATATACTATGACCTCTGCTTCAAATCCTCTCAATCCTGTCCTTTCATACAAGCAATTTCTGCAAACGAATATCTTCTCAACGATCCTCATATTCTTTATTTTCATATGCATGATCCCAACAGCTATTGCTGCGGATTCGCCGGAAGCTTTGTACGGGTTTGAACTCGCTTCCGAAACAGCCTATCCCCTCCACGATGCTAATGGTGAACTGATAGGCGAAGAGGTTGTATTTGCTTATGGGGAACAATCAGGATATGGATATGAAATAGCCATGTCAAATCTATTTACAGAGGCGCAGGCAGGCAGCTATTTCCAGTTGCGTCAGGCGGAGCTGATCGAGGGAGTTGAATCAGGGTTTTATGGGCCGGATGTGATGGCTGCAGAGAGCGGAATGCAGTTTGACAGGATCGCTTATGATGCTGAAATTAATAACATCAAGTTCCAGTTGATCGTTTTCAAATACCAGGACTTTGTCATATCAATTGTTGATCATTCGAATTACGGAATTGCATCCATTCTTGAGCAGCATTCAAAGGTTTATGTTGATGAAACCTATATCTCGGCTCCGAAGGTCAGTATAACAGAGGTTGTCGGGATCGTTGAATCCCTGGAGGGACGGGTGGAAGTACTGCATCCCTGGTCTGATCAGTGGCAGAAGATCAATGAAAAGAACGGTATTCATGAAGGGGATCAAGTAAGGACATTAAGGGGAGCGAAGGCAACTCTGAAATTCGATGATGGCAGGTCCCGTGTCAGGCTGGAAGAAAGGTCTTTTATCGAGATCTCCACTCAGGTTGAAGAAGAGACTGATGAAAACATCAGGGTTATCAAACTATTTTTCGGCGGGGTCTGGACGAGAGTTCAGAAACTGGCCGGGATTTACCTGTTCGTCACGACTCCTACAGCTGTGACAGGAGTAAAGGGGACTGAGTATGCGGTTTTCCATGATCCTGACCTGTCAACCGATAGAATCTATGTTCAGGATGGGATCGTTGAGGTGACAACAGTTAATGAGATAATTGATCTCTATGAGGGTGAGAAGATCACTGTTCAGGAAGGGTATGCCGGATCTGTTCTGACGCTTGGGGATGAAGAATGGGATGATCTGATGGAGGACTTTGGCGGTGAATACCCGGAAGATGATTCTGCTATGGAAAGTGAGAGTTATCCATTTGCCGAAAGTGAGGAAAGCAGTAATTCGGTGAATGGGTTGACCGCATTGGCATGTCTTGCAATGATTGTGATTGCTGCAGTGGCTTTTCGCCCGAAGGCAAAATGACCTTCATTGAACAGAAATAATCAGAAAAATGCAATATGTAAAAATAGAATTTGAAAGAAAGAAATCTTCTTCCTTTCTTTTTTTTATGAATTGTTACAGGAAGTTCCTCTTCTGCAACAGTTCCGTTCTCATTCCTGGCTTTCCGGCCTGATCCTCCTTGCTTCCAGCAGGTAGATAACTCCGATCATTGTAAATCCTACTGTTGTCAAAAGCAAGGCTACTCCCTTATGAGAACTTATACTCCTCCCGAAAAGAGAGTTCAAATTGTATATCAGCAACAAAGAAATTGCCGCTAACGAAATTATTAACATTTTCACTTTTTTATTGTGTTTCAGGACCACCACTTCCTAACTTTGGATATTCTTTTCCATTGTTGTTTCGTATAAATCAACTAGGTTTTATTTAAACCTGTTGCCATGTATGTCACATGAATTTATTAGAAAACAGCATATGGAGAGATTTTTGCATTAATACAAAAATAGATTCATCAATGGATTTGTTTGTTCATTGGGTGGTGGTGGTTGATTAGAAAATGTGAGGTCGTGTTCTTAAGTCTCCTCTGGAGAGGCACTCCGATATTTTTAAAAAGGTTTATAAATTATTTCAGTTATCATATTTTCTGGGATGTACAAAACAAATGAAACACTATGAAGTAGTTGCAGCGATAATTATTGATGATGATAAAGTTCTATGTGTTCAAAGAGATCATGGAAAATACGATTATATTTCTTTAAAATATGAGTTCCCAGGCGGGAAAATAGAATCTGGTGAATCTAAAGAACAAGCTTTAGAACGCGAGTTATTAGAAGAACTCGATCTTGGCATAAAGATTGAGAGGGAGTTTCTCACTGTAAGTCATCACTATCCCGATTTCAGTGTCACAATGCACAGTTTCATTTGTAGTGCTTTAAATCCAGAATTCAATTTGAAAGAACACATTGCCTTCAAGTGGTTAAATCCAGAAAATTTATCAACTTTGGATTGGGCTGAAGCAGATCTTCCTATTGTTTCAAAATTAATGAAGGAATGTTAATATGGATAATTTTCCCGTTCATTTGTTAGATAGTTTGAAAACTGGCTTTATTGATCAGTCCTTAACTTCAAAAAAGGAGTATCTACCAGAGTTACTAGTAAATGATACTGATAATGGGAAGAAAGTCCTAGCGACCATATGTAGGGAACTAAAGAATTGTGATGAATTTTGGTTTTCAGTAGCATTTGCAACAAAAAGCGGTGTAGCTAGTTTAATTAATTCATTCGAAGAACTAGCAAATTCTGAAAAATATGGGAAAATATTGGTTTCCCAATATCAATATTTCACTCAGCCAGAAGCACTGAGGTCTCTATCAAAGCTTAATAACATTGAATTAAAAATTGCAGTAGGTTGTGATTTCCACGCGAAAGGATATCTATTCAAAAAAAACAATCGATTCAACTTGATTATTGGGAGTAGCAATCTTACAGCTAATGCATTATGTTCAAACAAAGAATGGAACTTAAAAATTTCAGCGACCTGTGATTCAAAACTGATCGCTGATTCAATTAATGAATTCAAAAGTGAGTTTGAAAATGCTATCTCTGTGGATGATGATTTTATCGATTCTTATGCATTAGATTACAATTTGAAAAAGAAGCTCATTTCAAGATCAAGAATGGATATTGAATCTCATCACTCTGATTCAATAACTCCCAATGCAATGCAAAAAGAAGCATTAGCAAACCTGAAAGATTTAAGGTCAAATAATAAAGACAAAGCTCTGCTAATTTCTGCAACTGGTACGGGGAAAACGTATCTTTCTGCGTTTGATGTGAAAGAATACAATCCTGAGAAGTTTTTATTTGTTGTACATCGTAGAAACATTGCAGAAAATGCTATGAAAAGTTTCAAAAAGATTTTTGGTGACAGCCGGAGCATGGGTATTTATTCTGGAAACGAAAGAGAAATCGATGCTGATTTTATATTCTCAACAATTCAAACCATCTCCAGAGATGAACATTTAAACCAATTTGCTGAAAACCATTTTGATTATATTGTAATAGATGAAACCCATCGAGCAGGGGCTGAAACTTACCAAAAGATCCTCAATCATTTTAAGCCAAAATTTTTGTTGGGTATGACTGCTACGCCTGAAAGGACTGACGGGTTTGACATCTTTTCTCAATTTGAACACAATATTGCATACGAAATACGTTTGCATAGAGCTTTAGAAGAAAAGATGTTATCAACATTCCATTATTTTGGCGTGACTGATATTATGGTGGATGGGCAACTTTTGGACGAAAATGCATCTTTCTCTTTATTAACAGCAAAAGAACGTGTGGATCGGATAATCGAAAAAGCTGAATTTTATGGGTGTGACAATGGTTGTGTGAGGGGGCTTGTCTTTTGTAGCAGTGTAAATGAGAGTCAGGGGCTGTCTGATGCATTTAATGAATGGGGATACAAAACGGTTTCATTATCTGGCAAAAACACTGAGGACGAAAGAATTGATGCAATAAACAGATTAGAAAGCTATGATCTTTCTGAAAAACTGGATTACATCTTTACTGTTGATATCTTCAATGAGGGTGTGGATATTCCAAAAGTAAATCAAATAATCATGTTAAGACCCACTGTATCAGCCATAATCTTTGTACAGCAATTGGGAAGGGGGTTGCGTAAAGCTAACGACAAAGAATTCCTCACTGTGATTGATTTCATAGGCAATTACAGTAATAATTACTTAGTTCCAATTGCATTGTATGGTGATACCTCCTACAACAAGGACACATTGCGTAAATTGATGTTAAGCGGAAGCAGTTTAATTCCAGGTGCTTCAACTATTAATTTTGACAAAATTACACATGAAAGGATTTTTGAAGCAATCGATAAAGCGAATTTACATCTCAAAAAAGACCTTGTAAAAGATTATGAGCTCTTAAAATTCAAGGTTGGCAGAATTCCTATGATGATGGACTTTGTAGAACATGGTTCTAGAGATCCTCAATTATATGTAAACTACTCAAAATCCTATTTTAACTTCGTTTCAGGTCAAGAAGAATCTTTACAGAACAATCTATCCGAAAAGGAAATCAAGCTCCTCGAATTATTCTCCAATGAAATTGCAAATACAAAAAGGGTCGAGGAAGTGCTTATTCTTAAGAAACTGATTGCTGGAGATATTTTGCTAAAGGAAGAATTAAAGAAAACCGTTTCTGATAAATATGGTATTTCACTTCCCGATGAAACAATAGAATCATGTATCAAAAATATTAATTTTGAATTTGTAACTGAAAATTATAAAAGAAAGCTGGTGAGTGTAAGTGAAATCTATGATTTAAGCATCGTTTCTTATGTAAATGAAATTATCTCATTTACCGAGGATTTTGCAAAACAACTAAAAAATGAGACTTTCCTACAGTTCCTAAATGATATGCTGGACTATTCCGAAGCGATTTATGATCGGAATTTTGACAAAGATAAGTATGTTGATGGCTTCATTTTGTATCAGAAATATTCTAGAAAAGATGTTTTTAGAATTCTGAATTGGGAGCAAAATCCATTAGCACAGAATGTTGGAGGTTATCTTATCAGTCTTCAAAAGACAAATTGTCCAATATTCGTAAACTATCACAAGGAAGAGCATATTTCGAGCACTACTAAATATGAAGAAGGTTTTGTCAATAATTCTGAATTTGAATGGATGTCTAAATCCAGAAGAAAATTGGATAGCAAAGATGTTGCTACCATCAGAAATTACAGAAATGGTCTTCGTCTACCTTTATTCATCAAAAAAAGCAATGGGGAAAGTAATGATTTCTACTATATGGGTGATGTGAAACCCATTGATGATAGCTTTGAAGAAGCTACTTTGGTTGATGACAACAACAAAAATGTTTCAGTTGTGAAAGTAAGGTATCGGATGAATCATCCTGTTGAAGACTCTATTTATGAATATATTACAGCACCAAGCAGTTAATGGGGATTCTAAATTATTTTTGCATTCCTGACTCCCATTACCAATAGCTACCTGCTCACTTTCCCTCCCCGCTACCACTTCTTCACTTCACTCACTTAGGCCCAGTATAATACTCCTGCTCCTTCGCCAACTTGTGATATGTCTTCGTGGTGCGAATGAATACGCACAGGTTCCTGTCGCTGTTCTGCTTGCATGTTTCCATTGGCTTTTCGGTTTCTTCTATCATTTCGTTATCTCCTGCAGTTTTCTGGTGATTGGGTACCGGGCAGTTTTCAGTTAGCTCCGATCCTGTGTGGGTGGATCTTAGGAGGATCTGCCCGGTGACCTGAGCGTAAGTTAAACTGTAGGATTATTTAACGCTATCCTTTTGGATATTATATATTATTTTTATGAATAACAATATGGGTTATTCAGTACTTTTAAAATTGTGGACGAAAAGCTGAAAGCACATGTGCATAAAGGAAAATAATCAGAAGAACACTGGAAGAAAATAATTTCCTGAATAGGCCATGCCTTCAAAAAATAGCGTACTTTCAGGGATGGCGGAGCAATGTAGTTAAATGATCAAAATGGGGGAGCACAAAAATGAGGATTAGCTCCTCACTCCATCACAAGAAGTTCTGCCATCTCTTCCAGGTCATCGCCGGCTCCCGGAACGTGCACTATTGAATGCATGGATCCTCCGTTGTCTCCTTCAAAGCGGGGGATGATGTGGACGTGGACATGTGGAACTGCCTGCCCGGCGGCGGGCTTGTTGTTCAGGCCGATGTTCGAGCCGTCCGCGGATACGGCATCTTCAACCAGTCTTGCGATCATCCTTACGGTGGCAAAAAGTGCAGCTGCTTCCTCGGCAGGCATCTCGGTGAAGTTCTCGTAGTGTGTCTTGGGGACAACCACCGTGTGTCCTTTTGAGCAGGGGTTTATGTCAAGAAAAGCATAGGCCGTTTCATCTTCGTAGACCTTGTATGACGGGATATCTCCCTTTATTATGTTACAGAACAGGCATTCCATATTTTGACTCCTCAACCTTATTTCACTCTTCAATTATATATAGGATTCTACGGAAGCCAAATTGTTAGAATGTCTTCCCAGTCCTCAAAAATGAGGATTAACACCTCTTGCGCAGGGCAACAAGTGCTATTGCCAGCAGGGCAGCCGGGAGGGTAAATGCGGGGGTCTGTTTGGTGTCGCTCTCCGGGTGGTCTGTTGGTGTAGGTTCGGGGGCTTCGTAGTATTCGGTGGAGATGTAGGGGAGGACTGCTGTGAATGTACTACTCACAATTGGTTCTGGAGTACTTGGGTCTAATATCTCATAATGCAGGTCAATGGGCATTGTTCCATCTGCCCACTTTTCAGTAGGTGCAATTTTCCACTCATAAATTTGAGTTGAATCTGCTTCAAGGGTTGTTAGACCTGTATATTCTCCCATTTTGCTAGTCGGTCCCTCCAAAATAACAAAATCATCATCTCCTAATTCTGTTAATACAACGTTAACAAAACTTTTTTGATAAACCGTTAATTCAAATTTGAGTGTAAAAGGCTCACCAATTTTTAGAACTGGCTTTGCAGCATCTAAGTCTAATTTGTCTCCATTGTAGTACACTTCATATGTGTATACTTCTCCATAAGGGTTGTATGCCAATGCACTTGTTGAAAATGAGAGTATTAGCAATAGTATCATTAGGATGGTTTTTATCATCTTTAGTTCTCCAATTCGCTAATTAATTGAGAATATCCTGTTGAGGTCTCAGTTCTACCATCGATTTTGTCACCGACACCCTTTGGGCTGGATCCAACTATGGTGGCAGCATATCCTTTAAAGTTGAATATAATAGGGGTATTTCGGCCCATTTGAATAAACTGTTCATTTGAGTTTCTTTTGAATGGGTGATACACACTTTCTTCCTTTCTCACATACACCTGCCCCTCATGCCCCACATAAGTATTCAGAATAACCTCATTGTCGTTATCACTCACCCTGAAATACTCATACTTCCCGATCACATCGTACGTCCAGACATTCACAGTGAACATCCAGTGCGGGGGGAGCACCGGCAATCCCATTGGGACATGCTTCATCGTCCTTTCCAGGCGTTTGTTGACCTTTTCTGCGACGTCCTCGCTGAGCTGGCTGGTGGCATCGTCTGTCAGCTTCTGAAGTTCGCTGTTGACAGCCTCAAAGGAGGCGTCGATCATGGCGCTGTTGTCAATGATCACGACGCTGATACCGTTGGCGATGCCTATTCTGACATCGGTGTCCAGACGGTTGAGGACTGCATCCATCTCATCGCCGGTGAGGTTGGGATTGTTCATTATGACCTCGGCTCTCAGTTTTTGGGAGATCCCGGCTGAGAGGGTGCCGTCGGCGGACTGGTTGATTATCCGGGAGTCGGAAAGGCTGTAGAGGTGGGTTTGTGAGATGGAGGTCACTTCGGTCTCAGTGATCCATAGGGAGACCACCGGGTCGGCTTGGATCTCTTCTGCGATCATTGTGGGGATGTCCTCTCTCATCTGGTTGCTGTAGGTGGTGGTCAGGCCGGTGACCTGCTGGTCCAGTGCGGTGGTGTCAAGGGGGAGTGCCTGCTGGTCCAGTGCGGTGGTGTCAAGGGGGAGTGCCTGCTGGCTCAGGTTCTGCTCCAGTAATTTGACTTCTTTGCTGAGGTCCTCGATGCTACTGCTCACCATCTGTGCGGTAGCTTCCTTTACCGGGGAGCTGGTCTGGTCCAGCAGGCCTGCGATGTCATCTGCGATCCCGGTGGAGAATACGCAGGTGTTCTTCACTCCCAGGGGGTAGATGGTCATGCCCTTGGGGTCCTTCAGTTCGTATTGTCCCTGCAGGTCGAAATCCGGGTCATGGTAGAGGTAATAGGGGTACTGGTCCACCACCAGCGTCATGCTTTCGGTCCAGTTGTATTTGCTCTCCGGCATGCCTGTGATGGTCATGGTATCGATGATTCCCATCTCGGTTCCCAGTGCGGTGCCGGCCATGCTCAAAGCAGGGTTGTTGAAAAGTGAGAGTGAGCCGGATGTCACGCTGTCCAGTGCTCCGGTGTCAAGTCCCAAGATGTCCACGTTCGCCTCGGTGAGCTTCTCCAGCAGGTAATCATTGAGGTCACTGTTCAGCTTCCGGTTCTGCGATTCGATCTCCTCCGTCAGCTTCAGGTAAGCCTCATTTTTAGCAATATAGTGGGCTGCATCGCTGTTGGTGTACATCTCGCCGTTCGTCAGGTACTGCTGTCTGTTCACGTAATAATCCATGTCCTCGTAAAGGTCGTCTGTCAGCTCCTTTGCAGCCTCGTACCTGAGCATAGTGGGATCTGCACCCGGGTTGTTCATCAGGGACACGTTCACAGCCGGGTCATAAGCTTCGATGGAACCGACCATCTCCAGCAGTTCATTAGCCATCATCTTGTGGAGCCACCCGGGGATATCACATTCCACCTTCCGTTCCTGGAGGTAGAAGTCATTTGGGAACAGCATGTAACGGGTCTCGATCTCGTGGATATCGACGTAAAGTTCTCTGTATTTGTCAGCGGCATCACTGCAGGCAGGATCCTGACGATAAATCCCGTCGATCTCAATGGTGGTGTCGTGGTATTCCTTGGTCACCGGGTCGGCGTAGGAGGTGAGTCCTTCGTAGGTGCCTGTGGGCGGGCGCTGGTGGTAGAGTATGCTAAGGTTTTCGGTCTCGGTCTCAAGATGGGATGTCGAACGGGTCTCAGTGGTAGTATAATATTCTGTCTTCGATCCTGTGCCGCTTGATGAGTAATGTGTGTATTGCGGAATCCTTCCACCGCTCTCAGTTGTCTGATATCCCGTAATTACCTTCCACTTGTAGGTATAGTAATATTTGTAGTAGATCTTCCATCTGGAAGTGACCTTATAGTTGATATTGTATGTCACGTCCCAATCGAAAACATGGTCTTCACGCTCAAGGTATCCGTCGGTGCGGACAATTCCGGTCATATTGTCGTTCTCCCTGTGGCGGAACACCGGCGTGATCGTTACCTGTGCATCCACCGATTGAAGGGATACAGTGGCACCAGTTACCTTCCACCCGGTGAGACTTCCTCTGGGCGGGTCGATCTTCGGTTTGACCGTCCTGTCGTATGACCGGCTCCATGCTTCATCCCACAGATATGATGGTTCGATGGCCCCGGTGTGCTCTCCGTCGAGATCATACGATGCCTTCCAGGAAACGGTGTGATAACTATAGGACGTTGAATCCACACTTCCGGTGGTATCGGTGGACAGCGGAACAGTATCATTGAAACCATCCCTTACGACCTGCGCCTGCACTCCGGCAGAATATACCTCCCGGGCAACATCATGCACAAGGTCATGCTCCCCCGTCCAGATGTGGTCATTGAATACCCAGCCGTCCACCAGGCTCGGGATATAATCCGATGCTGCTACCCGTATCGTTGAATGTTCATCCACCTGCTCGAAGGTCGTACCTGTGGCTGCCATGGACTCGCCAATCCCTTCCCTGATCTCCACGCTGAAGGAACCGTTCTGAGCAAGATCATCATAGACGGATGTAAGGTTTACAGAGCTGTTGGAGCCATTAGATCCATTAATCTCATACTCGTCAGCTGTCCCGTGAACGTCCTCGTAGAACACTTTGCCATTGTAGTATGTGGTATACATCAGAGCCCACGGGTCCACAGAGTCGAACGTGCGCTTCTGGGAATAGGCGGTTCCTGCATTCACAGCAGATGCCAGTGCCGGGTTGGTGATAATGTTCAGCGGACCGTTGGCATAATGTTGCCAGGGTCCGTAGGTGAACGACCGTATGTTCATGGCACCGAGGACGATATTCGATGTCTCGGCACTGTTCAGTGATCGCTCATATTCCGTGGTAAGCTCTTCCAGCAACGGTTCCCTTGATGTCACAAGCGTGGAGATGTCCATGCTGCGATCGAAGGACTCACCGGTCTCAAGGTCAACGAGGGTGTAGTTCAGGTTCCGGATGGTGAATGTGTAGTAGATGGGATATGTCCGGTTGTCATCGTTTATCTGCCTTTCAAGTGTCCCGTTGATCTCTTCGATGAGTATCCGGTATGGCTCGATGTCCGGCTCCACGTTGATTGCATACCTGTCATAGACATAATTGTTGTACTGGTAGTTCCCTGTGATCAGCTCGTTGAAATGGTTTGCCGATATATCCTTCACAGGGTTCATGGCTACGCTGAACCAGTCAGTGGCCTTCACACTGCCTCCGCAGTCAAGTTCGATGGTACCGTAGCCAGGTTCCATTTCTTGGGGCAGCAGGAAGTTCTCCTCGAACGACACCGTTTTCCAGAAGCTCACTGCTTCCCCGTAGTCCACGGAATCAATTGTCTGACCGTTGCTGTCCTTTATCCTCAGTATGATGCTCTGGTTCTTCCAGATCGAAGAGATGCTGTACCATACATCCGATGGCAGGTCGATCCTGATGTACAATGCATCTCCGGGCTCAAGGTCATGCGTTCGGGCATTGACCATGAAATCATCTTCCGAGGTCGTGCCTCCGGAAGAGTTCACAGGCTGGATGATGGGGTGCTCACCTTTCCATTTCAGAGCTTCCATCCCTGCATAATTGAGACACCTTGACAGGTCCGCAGAAGCAAAACCGATGGCAACCTTTTCAGGGTCCGTCTTCTCGGTGGTATATATCGTCTGTGCGATCTCATAGTCCATCTGCAAAAAGTAGGCTGAGGTAAGCACGGCTCCAAGTATCACAAAGATGCCGATGACCGAGAAAGGGATGTAGGCATCGTTGCTGCTGACGAGTGCTCTCACTTTTACCAGTGGGTTGCTATAATTATGTGCGGATAGCTTCGTTTTTCTTTCCTGTGGAGTTCGCGGGACTCTCACAGATTCGTTTTTCATGGTTCCACCTGCCAGCTGTCTCCCTTTCGTTAGGGAGGACAGGTTGTTCTGGCAAGTCTTCCGGCTAATGGTTTATATAAATATTTAATAGCAGCAACCTTATTATTTCAGAAGTTAAAAATTACAAAAAGAAGCATTAAGGTATCTCATTCAATGCCCATCTCTTTCCTGATATCAGAGGATGAGATGCCGTTGTCCTCATACTCTTCCAGTGACACCACTTCACAGAGGTCGGAGATCTCCGGCTCGATATTCAGCTGCACAGCCTTTCTCCTGAACACCAGGAAATGGATGTTCTTTTCCCTAAACTCTGCCAGCATGTTCCTCATGTCGTCCTCGTTGCGGTAGTATCTCACCTTGAACAGGCGGATGGCGGTATCAGCACCAATGATGAACGTGGCGTTCTCAAAGACCTTCGCTTTCTGGATGAAAAGCGGGGCTACAGTGAGGTAAATATTTCCCAGAAAATCCCTGTCCCTGTATTCCTTAAGTGAGTCCAGCCTTTCCTGAAGCGATATGAAATCTATTGGTGGCTTGTCCACATTTGTGATGGATATCTCAAAATGGACATTTTTCCCCAGTTTACGGGATGCCTGCTCGGCCATTAAGATGTGATTACGGTGGCAGGGATTAAAAGACCCTGAAAAGATAATCTCAGGTTTCTCGTCAGATGCCTTCTCATTGAGGTTCAGCATGACAACATCCGGCTTGAGATCCGGGCGTTTCATGATGCTGTCCGGGCGGGCAAGCATATGGGCGATATCTCTGGAAACACTTGCTTCCCTTTCTTCAATACCTTCATCCCCGGACAATAGTCGGTCAAGAAGCATTTCTCCGTCCCAGCCGCATTCCTTAGCTATGGAATCGATTATCATGCAGGCTGCGATGTGCTCTTCTTCCTGTCTGGAGCGCCCTTTTGTGATTTTGAGAGTCTTTTCCACTGTCCTGTCAAAGGACTGGATGCCAACATATATCTCATGTTCACGGCCTTCACGCTCCCCACTTCCGGTTGTCAGTTTGCAGGAAGCTGCCACTCCTATTAAGTCTCTGTTATTGGCCGTTTCATCATTCTCGGTAAGTGATAATGCACGTCGGTATGTTGCCATTGCCATAGCCCTGACGGTAGCTGGTGATGCGTATTTCTTGGGCTTCCTTCCAATAAGGTCGTCAAGAGCTCCAGAATTGTACGGAACGATGGCTTCAAGGACCGTCGAGGAACCTCCACCGTATCTCAGGAGCTGTCCGATAGCTTCAGCTCCTCCTCCTGTAATTGCAAGGACGAGTTTGCAGGGATGTTCATGGATACGCATGACTATCTCATACAGAAGTTCTTCATTTTCATTACCTGAAAAACGTTCCTCTCTTTTCTTCATCAGGCAGGAATCTGTATCGAAAACCACATAAAGTTTTTGATGAGCAAAGTGCGATTCCGATCACTTCATCAGGAAAATGTCATTCAAAAAAGGTTATTTTCGATGTTCCCAAGTATCTAAAAATGCTTGATAGTGCCCTTTTTATTGTTAGGGCTCATGAGGAATATCATGGAGAAATATAATATTTTTAACCAGATTCCTGCCGATCTGAGCAGTGAAGTGTTCGAACCTTTGGTGGATAAACAAGGGCTATTGATCGAGCGTATCATATCTAAGAAACATGTTACTCCGGAGGGGCAATGGTATGATCAGGAACGAAGCGAATGGGTCATGGTGTTGCAGGGGGAGGCGAAGTTGATGTTCGAAGATTCAGAGGTTGTACACCTCGCTCCCGGCGATCATATCAATATCTACGCCCACTGCAAACACAGGGTCATCTGGACCAGCGAGACTACCGAAACCATCTGGCTGGCAGTACATTATTGAGCTGGATCAGCTCTCAGTCCCTTCTTATCCTCACATATATGCTGTCGGCAATTTCCCTGTCAACTGCATATCTTGTATGGTTCAGGTCGAAGACATAGGAAGGGTATGACTGCACAAGTTTTACCGGAATTCCTGGCAGAACTCCCATTGCCAGCATCTTCTGCATCTTTTCTTCTTCGCGCATATTGAAATAAGCAATTTTCCCGCTCTGTCCGTTCTTCAGGGCTGAAAGTGAGGCAACCACATGCTCCAGTTCCTCCTTTGCCTTTATACAGCACTCACCTTCAGGTATTGGTCTTCCGTGAGGGCATGTGCGTGGGTGTCCAAGCAGGATACATACGTTCTCATCGATACCGTGGTACAGGATATGCTCGAAATCACACGCAGAGCTGTGGATATACTTTTCTTTGGTGTTCAGGACATCCGCAAGAAGTCTCTCTGCAAGACGATGCCTTCTGACAACGGTCCTTCCGTTTGCAGCTCCTTCCTCTGTAAGACTGACATCTGAACCGGAGAGTGTGATGTTCTCGATCTCAAGCAGTTCCTGTATCTCGGGTGAATTCTCTTCCACCTCGAGGGATTCCAGGCTCACTGGATCTGTCCCCTTCTCGTTCGTGCAGACCCACATCCTTTCCAGGATCTCTTCCGCATTCTCACTTATCTTCATTTGAATATCCCTCTGATGATCTTTTCAAGTTTTGTTTCCCGTGGTATCTCATACCCGCAGTTTGGGCACCGCTGCATATTGCATGAACTGAAATTCCCGCAGCCTGTACACTTTGATTTGTCAGGCTGATCGAACTCATGGCTGCAAAGGGGGCACTTCATAGTACCACTCCGAATGTTGTAAGGACATAGTTAACGATATATCCCACAGCGAATGCACTCGGGAAAATGAATGCAGCCATGACAAAGGCTATCTTTAATCCTCTTTCCTTCACGGTTACCATGAACTGTGCTATACATGGCATGAACAGTGTCAGTGTGATGGCAGCGACAACGAGGTTGATGTCGGTGAGCATCCCTGCATTGTACATATCGAACAGTCCGGCAGCACCGAAGTCCCTTCTGAAGAACCCGTAGAGGAACATAACTCCGCCCTCAGCCGGGAGTCCTATCCACTGTGAAGGGTATGAGAACAGCCTGACAGCCATCTCGAACAGTCCGGTAAGCCTTCCGATCCAGATCAGAACACTTGCTGCTACGAAGAGGGGCAGTACCTCAAGGAAGTACCACTGCATCCTTGAATAGGTCTTGATAAGCACGTTCGAAGCTTTCGGGAGCCTCAGTGGTGGCATCTCCATGAAGAAACTGGGGCTTTCTCCGGGCAGGACCTTTGATGAAAGGAATCCTATGAACAAAAGCTCTATTCCGATGACAAAAGCCCATATCAGCAGTGCCTTTGAGCTGAACGAAAGTATACCCAGTATAACTCCAAGTTGTGCAGAACACGGGATTGCCAGTGAAAGCAACATGCTTGCGATGATCTTCTCCCTCTTTGTCTCAAGGGTACGCGTGACCATGGTTGCCATTGTGGCACAACCGAAACCAAGTACCATCGGGATGACAGCCCTGCCGCTCATTCCCATCTTCTTGAAAGCACGGTCAATGAGCATTGCAAGACGTGGGAGGTATCCTGTGTCCTCTATTATGGAGAACACGATGAAGAACGCACCTACAAGCGGCATGACCAGTGCAATTGCATATGTCACAGCCTGCGTCAGTATGCCGTATTCACCCACGAAGAGGTCCTGTATGACCGGATAAGGGACCAGGGCATTGAAGCTCTCGATGATCCATGGGTTGATCATCTCTCCGAACAGTGTCCCTTCAAGATAGTCTACAACGGTTCCTGCTGCAAACCCGCCTACGAACTTGTACAATCCGAAATAGAGGACCAGGAAAAGTATCGGTATTCCTGTAACAGGTTTTATGAGAAGTTTGTCTATCTTCTCTCTAAGTGGGGTTCCTGTCTTTCTATCCTCTGAATTTGTTATTGTTGTTGCTTTCTTCGGAGCTTTATTTGTTCTCATGACCTGTCCGACGATTTCGTTGACGAATTCCTGTCTCTCTATGGTAATGACATAGTTAAGCGGATCAGCATAGTTCTTCTCGGTCTCAGCGACCAGATTCCTGATCGATCCGACATCTTCGTTGTTCTCGGTTATTTTATCAAATGCAACCTTATCATTCTGGAGGAGCAGTTGTACAAGTGTCCTTTTTGAGACGCCGTACTCAGATCTTATCAATTCACTTATTTCTTCGATGGCTGTCTCGATACCTCTGCTGTATCTGACCTTGTTTTCAACAGGCTGGAACTCATAACTGGAGATTACATCCTCCAGCTTATCCAGTCCCTCTCCTTTGATGGATGTGGTACAGACCACAGGGATCCCCAGTTCTTTGCTGAGCTTATCCTCATTGATCTCAACTCCCCTGTCTGCAGCTTCGTCCATCATGTTCAGGACGAGTATGAGGGGCACTTCTGCTTCGATCAGCTGCAAGGTCAGGGGAAGCATACGCTGGAGGTTCTTTGCATCAACCACATGTACGTAAACAAAAGGTTTGGTGTTAAAGAGATAGCTCTGTGATACACGTTCCTCCTCAGTTATGGGAAGCAACGAGTACATGCCGGGTGTATCGATGATCTCATATTCCTTTCCCGCGATCCTGCCGTTTCCTTTGCTTATTGAAACCGTGGTTCCGGGGTAGTTTGAGACGATAGCATAACTATCAGAGAAGTGGTTGAAGATAACGCTCTTTCCCACATTTGGATTTCCTACAAGGATTATATTTTCAAGTTCTCTCCGGATATCCTCATCCTCTGCGCAGCATTTTTTCTTTTTGAATTTGGTGAACATTTGTTTACAAGCCTCCAATATTTAGGCTATCCTAATTTATCGGACTATTGTTAACTCGTGTATATAAGTTTTGGCATACCTAACAATATGTGCCAGTTATAAAACAATTGGCAACATAAAATTTCAGAATGTGGCAAGAACAGAAAACAGCAATGGTTCTGCAATAAAAAGAGTTAAATCAGGATTGATCGGCTATTTCAAAGTAGCCGGTATATCTACAAAAAAGTAGTAATTACTAAAAAATGAGTTTTATCACTTCATCATGGCTGTGATAATTTATTTCATTCCTTGCAGGCTTTTCTTGTCTTCTTGTTCAAAGAAACATTTTGCTTCTTCTTTTTACACTCTGAGATCTCACCCTTTTCACAGAACTCTTTGAAATGGAGGAAGAACTTTGGCATCTCCTCTTTGGAGTTCACGAACTCACTGAACTTCGTGAGCTTCTCAAGTGTCTGGAGTGTCACAGCATGCTCCATTTTGCATGCATCATCATCGGCTGTGACCTCATCGACTCCCAGCAGGATCAGGAACTCATGCAGGACGCTGTATTTCTCCTTGGTACTTCTTGCAAGTTTCTTTCCTTCAGGAGTAAGGGTGACTCCGCCATATTTCTCGTAATTGATATATCCTTCTTTGGTGAGCTTCTTGAACATACCTGTCACACTGGAGGGGCTTACATTAAGGAATCTCGCGATGTCCTTTACCTGTGAGTATCCCTTTTTCTCAATAACTGTATCAATAGCTTTCAGGTAATCTTCAGTTCTCTCAGTGGTCAAGTGCATCCAACCTTTTTCGGTATATCTAATAGTATCAGGATATAATGTTACATCTTATATATGTTGTGTAAGGAAAACATTTAGTGGTAGTGCGAAATGCCTGTTGATCAGTCCACTTTTCGCATAACGATGGAACCATCCCTCATTTTTACCTTGATGTACTGTTCTTTTTCCTCACCGACCTCGTACTTGTTGTAGAGCATGGACTCCACACGTCCGGCACCGGTAAGTTTTCGCACGGTAGAACTGTCACCGCCTCCCATTCTCTTCTTCTCAGCAGGAGGTGCAGGGGGTATCTTCTTCCTTGAATATATGGTGCCGGCAAGCATGCCTGCACCTGCATAGCCTTTTGCATCATTGAACAGCAGGACTCCAGCTTTCATGTAGGCACCTGCAAATTCGCCTACCGTGCCTTCCACAACGACATTTCCGCCGTTAAGGTGTGCACCGGTATTGAGCCCGGCATCACCTCTGATGGTGATGGTACCGCTCTCCATTAGCAAGCCTGTGCCGTTGTAAACATTTCCTTCGACCACGATCTCTGCATCGCAGTTACATCTTGAGGCAAGTGTTCCGCGAAGGATACCGTCATTGAGGGTCAGCTTCCTTTCGACTTTATCGAATGTATTCTCAAGTGGGGTTTCGGAGGTGTTGCCACAGAGCAGTTGCGTGATTGATATGAACTTCCTGTACCCTTTTTCATCAGAAATGACCTCGATGATGTTCCCCAGCGGCTCTTCGATATTTCCTGTGAGGTAAAGAGCACCTGCTGACATCGCCATCCCTGCCTCCGGGCCGACATTGCCTTCAACGAAGATGCGGCCTGCAGTTGCAGTCTTTCCTGTTCCGCCAAAGTGTGCAAGGTCAACGCCCATGCTGTATGCGAACCTTGAACCGACACTCCCCTTTATGCGGATGTCCTCTCCTTTCTTCAGCTCTTCCACAAGCTGGCGGTAGGTATATTCCGTACCTTTCTGGGAAGGAACTACTGCATCAGGGTCCAGCTCCTTCTCATGCCAGTAAAAATTGAAAGTGTGATCACAGAGGTGATCCACTTTAGATGTGAGTTCAAGTTCTATCAATCTGCTTCACCCGTGGATAAGCTGGGGAAGGCAGCGTGTACAGACCCAGAGGCTCTCCATCTTATGCCTCATCGGGAGGAGATATCTCTCATCTTCCCCGGCACCGCAACTGAAGCACCTGATGGATACATCTGTGCTCTTTGGCTGAGCCTCTGCCTTTTCAGCATTGAACTCAACGGTTTGCCTCTCCTCGATGGATATAGCACCCTCGGGACAGACCCCGATACAGAATCCCATTCCATCACAGAGGTCCTCGGAAACGACCTTTGCCTTGCCGTCAATTATTTGTATTGCTCCCTCGGCACAGGGGGAGACACACTGTCCACAGCCTGTACACTTATCTTCATCGATCTTTACTATCATTCGTTTGACCATTGTGATCCTCTCCTTTCTTTAGTTAATTTGATCAGTGATGTGTTCCTTCGACAATTCTGATGCCTGCATTCTCTATCGTTTTTCTGATGGTATCAATGTGAGGGCATTCGGGGTAGTTCTTCATCTGCATGCATGAGCTCAGGTGTATCACATCCACTCCACTCTTCTGCAGGGAACGCACCAGGCGGAATACACGCCTGCCTGAGCAGCCTCCGCATGTGAAGAATGCGATCATCTGTGCATTATCATCATATTCGGCGAACTTTACTCTCCGATCATTGAAAGCCTTAAAACACCCTGTCCCCGGACAGGCCTCGGATACGATATCACACCTGAGGATGGCAATCTTCACAGCTTTATCTTCAGTAATGTTCTCACCTCATTTTTCATCTTCAGGCGAAGCTCCTTCTCCCTTTATACGGGCGGCTTCCTCAACACTTTTCCTGATTATGTATCCGGCCTCATGCAGGATGGTGTCCTGCAGTTGTGGGTCCTTGTCCATGCTTGCAGTACACGGGTACGCGTGGTGTGCTCCGGATATGGTTTCCTTGTAGACATTGATGTCCGACCATCCAAGCTTTTTTGCGACATACCATGTGGATCCGCATGGTGCATCCCTGAGGACCTTTGCATGTGTGAATATGTTTCTCTCTTTGTCCACCCCTATGGTCAGCAGGGGTCTGCCAAAACCCATGTCAACGAATTCATCGATCAGTGGCTTTCCTGTCTTAGCGAGTGAGCAGAACGGCTTGGGGAACTCACAGTCTATTCCTTCTGCTTCAAGTGTTTCCCTGATCTGCTGGACAAGCCCTGCTGGGGCAAGTTTCGGGATCTCGATAGGTGCTATCACAGCCTTTGCGCCAGACATCTCCGCCATCTTCGGAAGTTCCGAAAGGATGTCGGGGTGGAGGTCCATGGCGATCAGCAGGTCGCATTCTCCCATATGTTCAGGGAGGTATTCTTCCGGCTCCTCTATGAACTCCGGCAGGTCGGCGGGGAACTCGTAGATATCAACTACGCTGTCTGCGTATGACCTCTTCTTCTCCCTGCAATGGTCACAAAGCTCTCCGCATGATGTGCAGAACGTGCTTGAGTTGACCACATTGCCGATAACTTTCCTTCCAAACTCTCCGGTATAGTAAAAACTGATACGCATAGCTTCCTCTCATCGATCAGGAAAATAAGCAGGGTTCTTTGTCGATCACCCTGTAGATTGTGTGTTCGTAAGCGGTACGTTGGGATGAACAGGGTCCCTGGGAAAGGACCCTGGTCGTATTAATTTTGTTTAGCTCAGAGGCCGACTTCTGCCTTGAAGGTGTCAAGTCCGACTTCGTCAATGACCCTTCCAAGCCTGTGCTTCTTTGTGTGTGTCTTGTAGTATGTGATGATCTTGTCAACAAGGTCGAGGACCTCTTCCTCATCAAGTTCTTCTGCAATGACATCTGCAAGGCGTGGTCTGAGTCCGGCACTTCCACCTACCATGACGGTGAAGCCCTTTGGTGTACCCATGATTCCAATATCCCTGACAGCGCTCTCGGCACAGGAGTTCATACAGCCTGATACAGCCATCTTGAGCTTTGATGGGAGTTCCATTCCGTGGTACTTCTCATCGAGCTTGAGACCAAGTCCGACAGCGTCCTGCTGTCCGCGCTTACAGAATGTTGTTCCCGGACAGATTCTTACGCTTCTTACGCAGAGGCCTATTGCAGCTGCTGGTTTCATTCCAAGCTCTTCCCATACATTGTCAAGGTCTTCTTCTTTGAGGCCTACGATAGCAAGTCTCTGGGATGATGTTACCTTAATTGCAGCTGCACCGTATTTTTCGGATACGTCTGCGATCTTTCTGAGGAGATCCGGTGATGTGATACCTCCGGCGATGTGAGGCGCGATGGCATATGTCTCCTTGTCTCTCTGAATGATTGCTCCCTTTTCAAGTAGATCTTTTGTCATTTATTACTCTCCTCTAAAATTTGTTGTATTTCGGTACTAAGTATATTTGGGATACTTCTATATATAATGGCAGTTTCTTCCTTGATACCATGAAAGATTGCACCATCTACAAAACGATCGATATTATAGGCAAGAGATGGACTTTATGCATACTGCTTGAGCTTTACAAGGGTAACAACGAGGAAAAAAGGTTCAATGAACTTAAGAAAAAGTTACAGACCATCACTCCGAAAACCCTTTCAATAAGGCTCAAGGAGCTGGAACAGGAAGGCCTTGTGAAGAAGACGCTTGATGATTCGAAGGACCCTGTTATATACACGTATTCACTTACCAGAAGTGGTGAGGAGTTCATGGAGATTATCCAGTCCATCAAAAGATGGGGTCTCGAATGGAAATTCGAGAATAAGATATGTGGCCTTTCCAATTGCAAGAACTGCAAGCTATAATCTATAAAAAAAGCTTATGCGGGCTTTAAAGGGCTCCGCATCCACAACCTCTGCTTAGCAGTATCTCGATACGTGAGGCTATGTCTTCAATGTCCTCATCGGACATCTCTTTCTCAGGCAGGTGCTTTTCTATAATATGATCCATCATTTTCTGTTTAACGCCATCAGCTTCTACTGCAGATCCTGTTGCCATGAAGTCACAATTGAATCCCAGGTCCCTGCATTTTATTATCTTCACCTGCCTTCCTCCTCCTCTTTAAAATGATATCTGTTATTAAAGCAGGTCTTACAGCCTGCTTATTATGTTGAACAATGGTTCCAGTTGCTTCATGTTCTCTTTACAGGAAGCATCATCCCTGCATATCTGCTGGAGACGTTCACATCCGGACCTTACTTTTTTAATATCTGATCCATTGCAGGCCAGTATCTCTTCGGTAATGTCTGCAACTCTGGTGGATATGGTTCCATCCTGTGCCAGTTTTTTCATTTCCCCATCAAGAACCGGTTTGATAGCCTGTTCGAATATCGCCCCCCTCATTTCCGCTGGAACGTCCACTTGGGTGCTTTCAACACCAACCGCCTCATTTTCTTCCGGTTTGCTTTCTGTGATCTCCATGGCGGACATCTTTGCGAACAGGTGAGAGAGTATTGTCTTCTGTGCTGTCAGGTACTTGGAGAATTCGAACTGCATTTTACAGCTGTTTGCAAGCTTTGGTTTGTGGTCAAGAGTAACATACGGCAGGGCATTCTCATATGCTGCTGTGAACTCCTCAACTTTTTCAGGGTAATATTCCTGCAGCATCTCCAGGACGCAGGCATACCATTTCAGGTATTTCCTCTCCATTATCTCATGTATTTCCAGTCCCTCTCCGGTAAGCTCTGCTATCCTGTACTTGCCTTCACTTTCGTCTTCATTTTTTATGAATTCGACATAAGGATACATTTTTGGCGCGAGCTCTTCGATCCAGTTGAGGACAATTCCTGCAACCCTGATCTTGTTGAGTGTTTTTTGATCCATGTTACATCACAGACTTTATTATTAAAAGTAGGATGAGGGTAAGGGCCAATAGCAGGGCTAGCTTTTTCATGATCGGGTACACGTACCCGCATGCTGCAAACAGCCCCGTTATTGCTCCCATGTTTCCCTCTGTTGTTCATAAAGATGGGAAATGGAGTATGGTCTTACTCCTCTTCCACTTTCAATTTTGTCATTACGTCGTCTTCTTTGATCTTGTTGACGACATCCATGCCCTCGATGACCTTTCCGAAAACGGTGTGTACTCCGTCAAGGTGAGGTTGTGGGGAATGTGTGATGAAGAATTGACTTCCACCGGTGTTCTTTCCTGCATGCGCCATGGAAAGTGCACCTTTTGTGTGCTTTCTTGGATTTATTTCGCACTTGATGGTGTATCCGGGTCCACCGGTTCCATTTCCTTTAGGGCATCCTCCCTGGATGACAAAGTTTGGTATTACCCTGTGGAAGGTAAGGCCATTGTAAAATCCCTGTTTAATGAGCTTCTCGAAGTTTGCAACTGTCTTTGGCGCATCCTTTTCGAAAAGTTCCAGAACGATCTTACCTTTGTTTGTCTCAATAATTGCTTTTTTCATTAATGTGTCTCCCAACGGGATTATGGCTAATTTGAATTTAAGGGTTTCTGTCAGGCCTGGAAAATACGGATGAAGTGGGTCAATAATCGATAGCTTTATATGATTGCCCCGGGAATTATCTAATAGTGCTTTCAGATATTGGGGTCAGCACCTTTGTGCTGTTTTTAGGAAAGCAGATTCTCAAAAAAGTTAAACCCGATGTCGTATTCGAAATGATTTTACCAAAATCATTTTATACGTTCAGGTTTTGTTAAAATGGGTGTTACTAAAATGATTAATTCAATTCTTGAAATGATTAAAAACGTGCCTGAGGGGCACGAGCTGTCAGGTTATATCTATTTGCTTGACGGTGCATCATCATCTATCATATGGTATGATAACATCACTAATTGTCGTGAAGTGGAAGAGGATAAGATCACCTGGCTGATCTTCGATTATATGAACCCTGACTATGGGAAGTCCATTCTCCTTGTCCAGAAAGCCAACGTTTCAAAGGTCGACCTTTCATACGTAACCAAGACCCCTTACTGAACCTGCCTTCAGGCAATCGCTTCAGTTCGGTTTTAGCACCATTCTGGTATGGAATGGTGACTCGCTTATTTTGTTCTATGCTTTATTGAAGTCCTTTCAATAGCACAGCTTTTGTTTGTCTCACTTTTTGTCGTGATCCTGTTAACAAATATTTTTAGGACAGCTGAAGCTGTGAAGTAACTATGAAACTGTTACCCGTTAAAAATGAAAGTAATGGGGAAAACAAAAAGAAGTAAAAAAAGAAGTTAAAGTAATGCCAGTGGCATTACTTTGCAAGATCGTAGCTCTGGTTAACGATCTTAAGAGCGCAGAAGTCACCGCACATTGTGCATGCGTCTTCATCAGCTGATGATCTTTCTGTCCTGATCTTTCTTGCGAGTTCTGGATCGAGTGAATACTCGAATACCTTCTCCCAGTCAAGGTCTCTGCGTGCTCTGCCCATTGCAAGGTCTTCGTCTCTCTTTCCGAGTTTGACCATGTCACCGACGTGTGCTGCTATCCTGGATGTCTTGACACCCTCAACAACATCTTCAAGGTTTGGAAGTGCAAGGTGTTCTGCAGGGGTTACGTAGCAGAGGAAGTCACAGCCGTTTGCTGCGGATGTTGCTGCACCGATTGCGGTAACGATGTGGTCGCGACCTGCACCGATATCTGTGACGAGTGGACCGAGCATGTAGAATGGCTTGCGACCGCTCATTGACTTCATGAGCTTGACGTTCATCTCTACTTCATCGAGTGGTACGTGACCTGGACCTTCGACGATTACCTGAAGACCGTATTCGTCGTGTGCTTTCTGTGCGCACTCGGAGTTGATGATGAGCTCCTGGATCTGTGCCCTGTCGGTAGCATCGTGGATTGCACCTGCGCGCATTCCGTTACCTGTGGAGAGGACAACTTCGTGCTCCTTGAGGATCTCACAAAGGTAGTCGAAGTCAGAGTAAAGTGGGTTTTCCTTCTCATTGTGGAGCATCCATGTTGTCATGAAAGCACCGCCACGGGAACAGAGACCACCGTAACGACCGTGTGCTTTGAGCCTGTCGAGAACGATGTTGTTGATACCTGTGTGGATAGCCATGAAGTTTGTACCGAGCTTTGCCTGTTCTTCTGTTGCATTCCAGAGGTCATCTTCTGTCATGTGGATGATTGAACCGTCTCTCTTTGCAGCAGTGATGAATGCCTGGTATAAAGGAACTGATCCAACAGAAAGTGAGATTGAGTCACAGACAGCTTTTCTGATGCCGAGGAAATCTCCACCGGTTCCAAGCTCCATGAGTGTGTCTGCACCAGCAGCTTCTGCAGCCTGTGCCTTTTTAACTTCCATGTCAAGGTCGACGATATCTGAGGAAGCACCGATTGATGCGTTGACCTTTGTTACAAGACCTTCACCGATACCACAGAGCTTTACATCCCTGTATGGGGAAGTTGGGATTACGATCCTACCTGCAGCAATTCCACGCCTGATGAATTCAGGTTCTAAACCTTCCTTCTGGGCGACAACTTTCATTTCTTCTGTAATTTGGCCAGCTTTGGCGTCTTCTACGATTGTCATGATTATTACCTCGTTATAAGTTGGTTAAAAAAAGGAGGTATTTTATTTAAGTATTGTCAAAAAATCAACTTTAGAGCAGGTAAAGTAAAGTTGCATATTTTCAGAGGCGACATAATGATTAAAGAGTTTACATGGATTGACATCAATTATTCTGGTGACATAATCAACATCATGTGCATGTTTATTTCCAAAATATTACAATGTATGAGGGGAATGTTCGGACATCCCTCCATATAACGCCCATTTATTTGTTAAAAAATCAAGAAAAGTTTACTTGTATTTATAAATTAGACTGTTCTTGTAGTGAAGTCATAATGGTCCTTATCATGGATCAATAAAAAAAGTTGTTACGAAAAAAGGGTTAACGTTCATTGTTCTTACGCATCATGCGCATGGTTTCCCTGTGCAGTGATACTACAAGATCGCTAAGCATGCCGAAAATGAACATCTGGATCCCCGTCATTATTAACAAGGCGGTCAGTATTGTCATTGGTATGCGGGTAACTCCGCTTAACCACTCATTGACCACATAAACGCCGACCACAATGCCTGATAGTGTCAGTAGTGAGCCGAATATCCCGAAATAGAACATCGGGTTGTGAAGCCTTGCCATCCGGAAAATGGTCTTCCCTATCTTGAAACCGTCCCTCATAGGGTTGAGCTTGGTATCTGCCGATGAATGCCTTGCAACGTATGTGATAGGCACCACTTCGACCTTCATCTCGTGCTTCACGCTTTCAACGGTGATCTCTGTCTCGATCTCAAACCCCATCTCATTAAGGTTGAGTCCCTTGATCGATCTTTTGTTGAAACCGCGGTATCCTGTAAGGATATCCTCCAGCCAGACACCGTATGCCAGGCCGAAGAGCTTGTTAAGCACTTTGTTACCTGTAAGGTTCAGTTTAGTGAACGCTTCAGGCTCGAAATTCGCAAACCTGTTTCCGATGGTCTGGTCAGCATGACCTTCAATAAGTGGATTAAGGACAGTATAGATGTCACTTGCGAGGTATGTCCCGTCACCGTCGATCATGACGGTGTAGGGGTCCTCTATAAGCTGGAATGCTTCCTGGACTGCCTGGCCCTTGCCTTTTCCTTCCTGGACCACGACCCTTGCTCCGCTTTCCTCAGCAAGCTGGCGGGTGCGATCGCGACTATGGCCATCAATGACGAGGATGTTCTCAAAACCTTCCGCCTGGAAATCCTCGATAAGCTGTTTTATGGTTGCTTCCTCATTCAGTGTCGGGATGAGGATGCAAACATCGTTTTTGTCCAGGGGGACCTGAATTTCCATTTACAAAAGTCCCATGTTGTCAAGCTGCTGCCTTACGACCTCGACACCTTCCTCGCAGTTCTCCGGTGACTTTCCACCTGTGACCACAAGTTTTCCGGAGCTGAAGATAAGTACGACAACCTTTGGTTCATCGATCCTGTAAACAAGTCCCGGGAACTGCTCCGGCTCGTATTCGATGTTCTCAAGACCAAGTCCGATAGCGATCGCATTGAGGTTGAGCACAGCTTTAAGGTCAGCTGAAGCTACAATGTTCTGTACGGTGATCTCCGGTTCAGCAATGGTCTCGATACCAATTCCATTGAGCTTCTTTGCCATGTCGCCGATAACGGTGTGTACGTCCTCAACGTTCTTTGCACCTGTACAAACCACTTTTCCTGATGTGAACACAAGGAATGCGGCCTTTGGATCGGAAACGCGATATACAAGTCCCGGGAACTTTTGCTTGTTATATTCTGCGCCTTCGAATTCCGCTTCTATCTTTGTAAGGTCGAATTCTTCAGCAAGTTTGGTGGACGCAACCACGTTTTCTATCTTGATGTTATATTCCGTCATGATCTTTGACTCTCGGTATTTAAGGATGGCTATATTTAGCAATACAGTATATATACTTATACCCTTCTATTTATATATCTATTTAAATGGCCTTTAAAAACACTCATTTTTCAAGATTTTTGAGGCCATCGATGATAGCATCGTATTTTTTGCATACCCTGTCCACAAGATCGCCCTCGACCTTTGAGTGTGTGGGTACAAGGATATCGGCCCCCTCTGATATGTCCACCCCTTCACTGGATGTTCCATAGTCCGGCGCGACTATGCAACCTTCGGCGGAGACTCCCAGCCTCAGGTCACTGACTATACGTGCGATCATATCAGTAGCAGGTTTTACCTTCCTGCTGATGACCAGTGCCTTTGATACATATCTGTCCCTGAGATCCTCGATAAGCTCGATGCTCTCCTTTGCCCTGTCAGGATCGGCAACGCCTTCGAGTGCATTGATGGCATCAATAATATCCCCGAATGTGGTGGAGCTGACCTCAATTATCTCCCCGTCATAATACCTGCTGACCTTCTCCTCGTAACCTTTTGAGATGACCATCTTGAAGACGTCTGCAAGGCTCTCCAGTTCTTCTTCGGTGGGATCGTAGGCATTGATGATCCTGTAATCCTTGATGCCGCAAAGGTCGGCAAGTGAACTGTACATGGGAGTTAGTCCTACGAACTTCCTTCCAAGCCACCTGTCAAGGCCTTCGCTTCCTCCCTGCTGTCGGGAAAGCTCGACTATCTTCTTTTTAATGGATTCGGGGTCGTTGGATGTAAGTCCGAAATAATCTGCAAAAAGGGATGTTGTCTGGAGCAGTTTTGTCCTGCCGTGAGGTACTGCTTCGATCAGTCCTCTTTCTTTAAGTTCCCGTATGTGGTCGTATGCGGAATTCCCTCTCATGTCCACAAGCTCTGCCTGGACCACAGGCTGGTGATAGGCTATCATGGAAAGGGTTCGGAGGATCGGGGATCTCAGTTCCTTTGGAGCTACCGGGCTCACAAGATCGGTATATTCGGCTTTGACCTGCATTACATAGCGGGCGCCAAGGTCAATGATCTCCATCCCTGTCTCTCTTGTGGAATATTCTTCCATAAGTTCCTGGACTACAGGCTTGACGGTCTTTGCCGTCTTATTGACGACCTTTGCAAGTGTCTGGGCGTCAACAGCCCCGCCTGCCGCAAAAAGAACGGCTTCAATGATCTCCTTATCTTTCATATCCTTCCTCTTTGAAAATATCATTCGGTCTCGCAGACCGGGTGAACATACAGCTCACCAAAAAGCTCTTCCTGTGATAGCCATACCCTTTTTTCAGATGCAAGGAACAGAAGCGAGATGTATGTCATCACTTTTTCAGAGCGACTGTTGGAGTTTTCGATCAGGTCCGAGAACATTACCTCTTCCCTGTCCTGGAACAGCTCCTCAAGGTATTCGTAAAGTTTGTCAACCCTTCCCCTGATGTCTTCCTCGTGCGCTATGCCCAGTACATCATCAGTTGTTGCCCTGTCCATGACCTCGATGCGGTGGCGTATCCTCCTGTCCTTCCTGCGGGTCTCGACCTTTTCTGCCTTTTTAAGTTCGGTAATAAGCTCCTGAAGGGTCACAGGCCGGGTCGCAGTACGTCGGATCGGGAGTTTCGGAACAGGATATTCCTCCACCTCGTAGAAGTCCATTTCATCGTCAAGGAAATCGTCATCCTCTTCTTCCTCTTCCTGAACGATACCTGTGGACTTCATCCTGAGAAGGATGGCTGCGTACAAAAGTGTCCTGCCGGATATCCTCAGGTCCATCATCTTCATATCTTCGATATATGCAAGGAACTTGTCAGTAGCCTGCACTATATCGATATCCCATGGATTGATGTCCCCGTTCTTTGCAAGATTGACAAAGATCTCCACAGGCTCGCAGAGCACGTCATCCGAGAACTCTACCAGTGACTCATCTACGCCGAGGCTGCGGAGTGTCTCCAGGAACTCCGGGTCAACAGAGTTGCCGGGTTTACTTGTAATTGCCTGAATGTTGCTTTCGCTTTCCTCTATCACTTCAGAAAGGTCACTCACCGTAATTTCACACCCGTGATGTTTGTGATATTGTTCTCCTGCATTGTGACACCAATGGTACGCTCAGCTGCTTCTATCATTGGTTTACGCAGGGATACTACAATGAACTGTGCCTTTGTACCGGCTTTTTTCACGCGCTGGGCGACCCTGTCCGCATTTGAACCGTCAAGGAACATATCGATCTCATCAAATGCATAGAAAGGTGCCGGGCGGAATTGCTGGATGGCAAAGACGAAGGCCAGGGCAGTGAGACTCTTTTCTCCTCCGGACATGGCTTCAAGGCGCTGGAGTGTTTTCTCCTTTGGCTGTGCCCTGAGTGTAAGTCCGCCATTGAACGGATCCTCGAAATCATCAAGTACAAGCTCCCCGGTACCATCGGACAGCTCGTTGAATATCTCCTTGAACGGCTCGTTGATGCCGTTGAAGGTTTCCATGAACGCATCCTTTTTCAGTGTTTCATACTGGTCGATGCGGTCCAGGATCTGCTCCCTCTCATTGAACAGGATCGCCCTTCTGGTCTTAAGGTCCACGACCCTTGCGTCCACTTCGTCGTATTCGTCAATGGCCCTCATGTTCACAGGTTCAAGCTTTTCCATTGCCTTTTCTATGGATGCTATCCTTGTGCTGACCGTTTCATAGTTCGGCACATCCTCTACTTCTTCGATACCGCGCCTTTCCAGCTCTTCCTTGAGCTCCTCTGTCTGGTCGGCAAGGGCCTTTTGTGTGGCTTCCAGTGCCATCATGGACTTGTCAGCATCGTCAAGTCTTGATCTGGTGGCCATAAGGTCCTTTTCTGCAGCGTTGTATTCCGTCTGCTTGAGGGCACGCTTTTGCTGCATTTCCCTGAGCTCTTCGGCAAGTTCCTGCTCACGCTGCTCCTTGTTCCTGAGCGTCACTTCCAGCTCGGTTATCTTTGCCTTGAACCCGTCCACACGTTCGCGGTGGGTGGACCTCTTCTCCTCCATCTCCTTGATGAGCTGGCGACTGTCCTCGATCTTAGTGGATGCATATTCGCGGTCAAGGTTCAGGGCATTGATATCAGCTTCAATGTCACGGATACGTCCGTCAAGCCTGCGCATTTCCTCGTCGATGCGCTCAGCCTGCTTGTTGAGTTCAGGGATCTCTGATTCGGAAAGCTTCTCCTCAATGGAAGTGATCTTCTCCTCAAGTTCTCCTGTCCTCTCTTCCTTTTCGTTCTTCTGTGAAACGACCTCTTCCATTTCCTCACGGAGCTTTGTGCGCTGCTCCTCAATCTCTGCCAGTTCGATGTTCTTTGTCTCGATAAGCTGGCTGAGGCGCTCTGACCTGCTTCCGATCTCCTCGAAGATCATTTCCTTCTTTGAGATCTCCTTCTCCAGTTCGTGGATCTCGCGGTTGATATCGGCAATATGTCCTTCCACAGCGTCCAGTTTCTTGATGGCGGTATTACGCCTTGATTCGAATTCAGTGATATTCTCGGCGATCTTTATGAGCTTGTCCTTCTCGGAGGCTGCAAATGAGAGCCCGGTCTTCCTTTGCATGGATCCGCCGGTCATTGCACCGCTCTTTTCGATCACCTCTCCCTCAAGTGTGACCATACGGAGGCCGCCAATGAGGCGGCGTGCGTTCTCAAGAGTATCAACAATAAGTGTATCCCTGAAGACATACCAGTATGCGGCCTCGAACTTTGGATCAAAGTCGATCAGGTCAATGGCATATCCGATGACTCCTTTGCGGTCAGAAAGGTCCTTGTAGGGTCTTCTTGCCTCCATCTTGTTAAGCGGCAGGAAGGTTGCACGCCCTCCTCGCTGTTGTTTCAGGAACTGTATCCCGCGTGAAGCGTCCTGGTCGGTCTCCACAACGATAGCCTGCATACGTCCGCCTGCTGCCACGCCAAGGGCAGTGGAATACTTCTGGTCCACACTTCCCAGTTCGGCGATAGTTCCATAGATGCCGGGAAGGCCATGGTGCTTCTTCTCGGCGATGATCATGTCAACTGCTTTTGAATAATTGCTGGTGTCCTCTGCCGCACGGACACGTGCTTCCAGCATTGCGTAATCCTGTTGCTGTTTCCTGAGTGTGGTCTCAAGGTCAGTTACCACTGTCTTGATCTGGAAACGGTTGCTTTCAAGGTCATCGAGGTCCTTTGTCAGGGAGTTTATCTGCTCTGTATTTTTCTCGATCTCATACTGTGCGGACTTCGTATCGCTGTCAGAGGATTGTGCCTTTGCCTTTGCATCATCGATCTCGTTCTCGATATCCCTAACCTCTGCCGATCTTCTCCTAAGGGAGTCCAGCAGGCGGTCCTCCTGTCGCATCAGTTCGCTCTTGTCGTTCCTGACTGTTTCCAGCTCGTTCTTGAACGATGTAAGCTCATCCCTGGTCTGGGCAAACTTCTCATCCACATCCGCTATCCTGCTTTGCAGGATCATCCTCTCGGTCTTTCTTTCTGATATCTCGGAAAAGATGCTGTCCTTGCGGAGGGATTCCTCTGAGAGCTTCTCGTCGATCTCATTGACCCTGTTCTTCGTCTGCTCGATATCGAGGAACGCCTTCTTACGCCTGGAATCAATATCCTCGATCTCGTTGTCCGCAAGTTCAATGCTGTTGACACATCTTGAGACCTCTCCCTTTATCTCTTCGATGTCCTTCTTGATCTGTATCTGCTCGTTCTCTCCCATTCTCTGGATCTCGGACGTAAGGTCTTTGAGTTCATCCTCAAGTCCCTCAAGTTTTTCCTGCTTCAGGTCAAGGTCCTGTTTCAGCTTCTCACGGATCTCGTCCTTGGCGACGATATCCTGGCTGACGTTCTCAAGCTCAACTCTCGCGTCCTTGAGCTTTGCAAGCAGTACGAAGCCCTCAAACTTCATCTTCTCCTGCTTGAGGCCCTGGTATTTCACAGCCTGGTCGCGCTCCACCTTGAGCTTCTCCAGCTGCTTCTCAACTTCTTCTATAAGTATGTCAGCCCTTTCGATACGCTCCCTTACGATCTCCAGCTCGTTCAGGGCCCTGTCTCTCTTATTATCGAATTCAGCAACACCGGCAATCTCATCGATGATCTTGCGGCGCTCTCCTGCTGTCATGGTAATGATTCGTGTAACGTCACCCTGCATAACAACGTTATAGCCTTCAGGGGTCACACGCGCCTTTGCAAGATGGTTATGGACATCCGTCAGGCTGACCGCCTTTCCGTTAAAATAGAAATAGCTGTAGTAACCACTCTCTGTTTCCCTGATCTTCCTGCTGATGACAACCTCGTCCTCGTCCACAGGCATCTCGCGGTCGGTGTTATCGAACCTTATCGTGACCTGTGCAAAATCAGGCTTCTTTGCCTTATCACCGTTGTAGATGAGGTCTGTCAGCTTTTCTGCCCTGAGGGTACGTGAGCTGGAAAGTCCCAGCACAAAAAGTATCCCGTCGATGATATTTGATTTCCCGCTACCGTTAGGTCCTGATATGGTGGTAAAATCATCAAAGAATGGTATTTTGACTTTTTTCCCAAAAGACTTGAAGTTTACAAATTCGATCTCTTTGATGTACACTTGATTCCTCTTTCATCGACTTAAAGGGGTTTTCTGCGGGTCGTCGTGACCACCGTATCTTCATCATCCCGGTCTTCCACGGTCTCATACTCTGTTTCTGAGAGGGTGCGTGATGGTGTTCCTTCTTCCGCAACGATATACTCACATTCGTCTTCAGGGGATGTCGAATGGCTCCTGTTGCCGGGAACATCCCCGCCATCTGCCACGATATATTCTGTAGGGATATTTGCTGTTGTTTCCTGTACAGGTTCCCTGGAACCTATATCCCTTATCTCCATATTGACCTCATTCGGATCTACCAGTTTGCTCCACTGTGATCCGGAAGATGTTCCTGGTGCCGCAGTTTTCATTTCCGATATTGCAGGTTCTGTGAATTTCTTCTCCGGTATTGCAGCCGTCTCCGGTCTTTTATTGCCGAAAAGGGTATCGGCAAGTTTTCCTTTGTTAGCCGGTGTACTGCCTTCTGTGGCTTTTGGTGCCGGTGGCTTGAAGGGGTCCTGAGTTGCTGTTACTTTGAATGGTTCAGGTGCTTGTTTCGAAGATCCCGTGCCCAGGTTCCTGAGCTGGGATTTCTGGTCAAGCAGTTCGTCCATGATGCCACTCATGTTGCTTGCAAGTTCCTGTACCTTCTGTTCGATCTTGACAAGACGATTATTGATGTCGAGATCGTTCTTCAGGTCCTCGCGAAGCTCCTTCATGATGGAATCATGCAGCTTGTTGCTGATCGTTTCTATTTCGTCTTCTTTCTCAGCCAGTTTTCGCTCAAGCCTTTCTATAACAAAGTCCCTGTTCTCGGAGCCCATGCAATACCTCACAAACCTCTCTATCCCTTAATAATCTCAAACCCTTAGCCTGTCCAATAATAATGATAAAAACTATAATATATCTTATGGTCGCAATTTCCCTCCAGATGCTCATTTTGCAGCGATGGACGAACTATTTGTGATTGGGTCCTTCTCCACCACGAACACATGGTCTGCAGAATCGATCAGTGACTCGTCATGAGATACGATCAGGATCTGGCCTACACCGATGTCCCTCATCATATCAATGAGCTTTATCAACTGGTGGACATGTCCCCTGTCAAGGAAAACAGTAGGCTCGTCCAGTATCAGCGGAGGAAGCTCCACACTGCCGGTGGTCCCGGGTGAATGGGACAGCAGGCGATAGATGGCACACCTTAATACAAGATTGAAGATCGCTCTCTCGCCTCCGCTCAGCAGTTTTGGCTCCAGGGGCGTACCGTCTTTCTCATAGATCGTGAGATTGTAGTCCTGGTCGAGGCTGATGTGCGAATATGCATTGTTGGTGTACATGAACGAGAAGATCTCATTGAGCAGCCTGTCCAGTGCATCAATGTTCTTTGCGCGCAGTTCGGCACGGAGGCGGATATACATGGTCTCAAGCTCTTCAGCATCCCTGTAAACGGCTTCCAGGAACTCCTTCTTATTGGAAAGCATCCTGTGCTTCTCCTTTAGTTCATTAAGCCTTCTGATCTCTCCCTCAATGAGCCCGACCTGTTTATGAAGCTCATTTTTCCTCAGGTTCAGCTCCTCAAGCCTGGAAATAATCCCTCTGTGAGCACTTTCGTATTGTACCTTATCGCTCTCCAGCCCTGTAATATCAACATCTCCGAGTTCCTTCTCAAGGGCTTCAAGACGTTTCTTTCTCTCCTTGATCTGCTCTTCAAAAAGATTTACCTTCTCAAGTCCGTTGCTGATCCCGTCCTGTGACCGTTGGATGTCGTTCTGCATCTTTCCGATCTCAAGATAGTTCCTCCGTATCCTTCTTGCAACGTCGAGCCTGCCCTTTATCACCTTATAGGAACCGGTTGCATCGTTCTCATCTTCTTTCAGGGCAACAATGTCCTCTTTGATCTTCCCGATGACCTTTCCTACCTCGCCGATCTGTTCTTTGAGGGCGTTTTCCTTTCCTTTCTCTTCTTTGATATCCCGCAGGTTCTCTTCGATCAGCTTCTCATTGCTGGCGATTTCCTTTGTTTTGATCTGTATCTGTTGCCCTTTCTCTGCAATTATTTTTGCTATATCCTTCGCGTTCCTTACACGTTCTGTTTTTGTTTCAAGTTCGGCCTGTTCGGAACGGATGCTCTGTAGCTCAGCCAGCAGGCTTGCCTTTTGCTCCTCATCCTCTGTTGTTTCTTCACAGATCTTCGAGCCTTTAAGGTCCTGCCCGCAGGTGGGGCACAATCCTTTGTCGAGTAGCTCTTTGGCTTTCTTTATCCTTTTATCAAGTTCTGCAAGGGTAGCAGCCTTTTCCCTTTCCTTTCCGTGGAGCTGCTTTTGCTTCATACCCAGGAGTTCGGCAATATCCTCTATGTTCTCAAGTTTATCAGCAGGGAACCCTATCTTTGAAGCTTCCTCTGTTCTTTCCCTGCTCGCATCTTCCAGTCCTTTGATGCTGTTTTTGAGTCTTTCGATCTCCTCTGTGATGCTTTTGGCCTTAGCTTCCCTGTTCTGTATTGAAACTTCCGTTCTTTTCAATTGCTCGTTAAGGTTGAGCAGGAATTCGTTCTGGGACCTCTCATTACCCTGTGCGAGCTCTCTCTTTTTGATAATAGTGCTTACTGCATCCCGGGCAGCTGACTCTTCTTTTTCCAGGGATGTGACATATGTCTCAATCTCAGTGTCATTTGGGACCTTTATCTGTGCAAAAAGGTCTGTGTTCACACTCTGGAGCTTCTGTACTTCCTGCCTGCCGGAGTTCACGATCCCTCTCGCCTTTTCAATATCATTGTATGTGGCAGTGATCTTTGACTTGAAGTCACGTACTTCCGTATCAATGGTCTTTTTTTGCTCTAGTGTTCCCGTATATTTGTTTATTTTCTCTTCGATCGACGAGACGATCTCCTTTGCACGCTCTTTTTTATCTTCAAGTTCAGAGATCTCATTCCCGACCCCGTTCATCTCCGTTCTGACCGTATTGAGCATCTGGTACGGGTTCGAGCCTTCTATCTGTTCAATATCCGCAACGTTGTCCTTTAGACGTGCATCTGTTTCCCTCTGATGTCGTCCAACCCCTTTTCTTGCACTGCCTGCCCGCTCCCTGTATTCTTCCAGCTTACCTATCTGGAGCAGGTCATCGATCATGCGCTGCCTGTCCTTTGTCTTTGCGTTGATCAGGACATCTATCTCTCCCTGGCGGATGTAAACGCAGTTCTTGTAGGCTTCTTCATCCATCTTCATAAGTGCCTTAACGGCCTCATAGGTCTGGCTTGCCTGGTCCACCATGATCTTATCGTCCACCATGAAGACCGACTTGTTATTGGATGCACTCCCGGTTTTCGGGTTTACCCTGTATCCCTGCTCGATGTTGTATTCATGGCCACTGCTCTCAAAGTCAACGATGATGGATGCCTTTGTTGCACCCTTGCGTATAAGGTCGGAGAGCACGAATTCCTTTGAAAGTGTGCGGCTTCCGAAAAGTCCTGTAAAGCAGGCTTCCAGGAGGCTGGACTTACCGCTTCCGTTAACTCCGGATACCACTGTTACACCGTCGTCGAACCGGATGTCGAGGTCCTCGTAGCTCCTGATATTCTCAACCCGCAGTCTTTTCAGTTTCACAGGTAGTCCCCCAGGTTGTATTGTTTTGGTTTCGGGGTTTCCACATTCTTTTTCTCCGGAGCACCTGTTTCAGGAGGTCTGGATATTTCCCGATCTTCAGTTTCCACAGGTATTGTTCCTTTCCGGGTTGGAATATCCTCCTGAGGTTCACTTCTTCCAGTGTCTCTGTCTGTGCTATATTCATCAGCAGATTCTGCGATATGTGGCTCGTCCGTGGAATCTCTTTTTTCCTCTTCACCGGCAGCATCTGCATTTTCATCCCGAATATTTCCCTCATTGTCCTTTTTGACCATGTATGACTCGGGATTCATGAAATCGACGTCGTTGAGCAGTTCCCCTATTCGCGTTTCAGCCTCAAGGTCGACCTTTGTCTTCGGGACTGCCGGATCTCTCACAATCTCATCGATCATGATGCCGCCACTTGTCAGTGTCATTTTCGTAATCTCTCTTTTGACCGCTTCATCAGGATCTGAGAATGAGACTTCCAGTGGCTTTTCTTCCTTTACCTCTCCTCCGTGTCTCATGTCCCTTATTCGGGTGACAAGGGCATTTCTTCCTGCGAGGAACTCCTCGATCTCATTGTAGGATATGGTAACTTCCGGGTTACCGGAGATGTCAACGAAAACAACCCTGTCAGCAACATCGTGTTCCTTGATGGTATTGATGATCAGCTCATAGGCTCCTTCCCTGTCCCTGAGCTCCACCGGTATAAAGAGGAAATCCCGGGTGGAGATGTTCCTTTTGCCGATATCGATCCCGTTATCATTTATCGTAACAATGTTGTATGTGCGGACGTCGCGTTCGGCTGCACTATTTCGCTCTGTGCTACCACAATAGGTGACCCAGGTCTGGTCTACTCTTGTTTTCTCGTTCTTATGATAATCTCCCAGCAGGATGGCATGAACATCGAAGGGCAGTTCCCTGATGACCTCCTCGCATTTCCACTCCCCGAATGGGAAAGGTGACATCAGCTGGTGCATCACGAGTATATTGTATTGCCCTGAGCTTTCCCCTGTGAACTTCGAATAATCAAAAAGCGGTATCTTCGATCTGGGGACGTTGTCTATCCCGTAGATGGCAACATCTTCGATCCTGTAAGGTTTGTTTCCGAGCCGGGTGGCAATTCCCATGCTCTCGAACAGGTCGAGCCATTGAGTGTGCTGCTTGCTCTCATGGTTTCCAACTATCGACAGGAACGGGATGTTTTGTAATTTTAATTTTGAGAGTATGTTGATGGTGTCAAGGATATCCTCAAGTGTCGGGTTCCTTGAATCAAAAAGGTCGCCTGCATGGACGATTGCATCCATGTTCATCTCAATTGCATCATCAATAACGCTGGAAAAGGCATCGATGAAGTCCTGCCTGCGAACCTCGCTATGGTACTGGCGGTATCCGATATGCGTATCAGCAGTATGCAGTATTCTGATATCCCTCTCCATGTCCTTCTGTATAGTCCCTCATTCACTTTTAAGCTTGTTGTTTTGGGAATGTGCGGAAGTGCTCAAAGTAATTGTTTTCCAAGTGTTGCAACATAGATCGTGAACTCTTCTTTACCATCAATCCCGAGAATATCGTTCATTTCATCATCCATGAATGCAGCTATAGCACACACACCGCAATCTATGGACAGTGCACTCAGGTAAAGGTTCTGGCACACATGGCCTGCATCCAGGTGCAGGTATCTGTAACCTCTCTGGCCATACCTGTAGGTCATTCGGTATGCAAGAGCTGTCCAGATGAATGTGACTGCATTTTCTTTAACGAATTCCTGGTCAAGGCAGGCTGCTGTGATACTTCTCCCTATGTCGCTATCTATTTTTATTGCTAGCAACTTATGCTCAATCGGAAGGAATCTGTATACTCCCTTTTCCAGACCTTCAACATTATTTGCAAGAATATAAGTTTCAAGGGCATGTCTGGCTCCAGCGGATGGTACTGTCCTGAAAGTAGCGGCATTGTGGATGACCTTTTTAACTCCCTGTGTGCACCAGAGTAGGTACGATAGCTCTTCAATGGATAAAGGCTCTCTGGAATATTTACGAATACTGGAACGTTTTTCGATCGCCTCTTTCAGACTGACGTCATTGACATTGGTCTGGGCTGGATCAGGTAGGTCGATCAAAATATTTTCTTCATCATATCCTTTTTCCAGTGGAGGGTAAGGGTATCCTAGTGATTGGTCTGATCTGCCAAGACATTGAAATCTTGTATTTTCCATGAACTCTCTGCCTGTTTCTTCCATTTGACCACTCCATATGAATTCCGTGTATCCTTATCTATGTCGTTCCTGTCTGAAAAGTTTTTATGGATGGTGAGGTATGAAGCTCTCTAACTGCTTTTTGTATTCTGATGTTCTTTCAGCAGATCCTTTCAACTCAATTGCTGAAAATATGTATGATATGTAGCATCTATTTTAATTATATGAGTTAGATTTAATACTTAGTAGACTTATTGTAGGGTTGTACGTCTACAATTGCCATTAATGGTTTTACCGGTGGGGTCCGGTCTGACGTCCATTTTAAGAGAGGGTATTAAATATGGTTTATAATATTGAATTTGGGGGAGTAGAGAGGGAACCTGACATAAGAATGCTTCATGATATGAAAGAGGTCGTCTATGATCGGGACTGGTTCGATTCTGTGGATGACTTTGAACTGTATTACATGTTCAGGCATCTTTCCACATCTGAGGCTGAACTTAAGACCATTAACAAACAGCACCTGCGCTATGACATCACTGTCATACCTCCCGGGATGCTTGGCTGTGAGTTCATCAAAACTGCGGGACACTACCATCCGAATGTGCCGGGACAGGATCTATCCTATCCGGAGGTTTACCAGGTACTTGAAGGGGAGGCGACCTACCTTTTGCAGAAACATGTGGGTGATGACGTCGTTGATGTTGTCGTGATCAAGGCAAAGGCAGGAGATATTGCGCTTATTCCTCCGGATTACGGGCATGTGACCATCAATGCATCCGATGAACAACTGAAGATGGCCAACTGGGTATGTTGTGATTTCCAATCCAGCTATGCACCGTTCAGGGACATGGAGGGGGGAGCTTATTACCTGCTTGATGGCGGTTTTATTAAGAACCACCGCTATGAGGATCTTCCTGAGCTCAGGTACATAACACCACTGGATATTCCGGAATTCGGGCTTGAATGTGGAAGGGATATGTATGAGCTCGTTAATGATTCCGAAAAGTTGCGTTTCCTGAAAGAGCCTCAGGAATTTGTGGGTGTGTTCGAGAGTATTCTCACCATCTGATATCGGTGCATAAAAATTTATAGAAGTGCCTTTCACACACAAAACTATAATAAGGGAATTTCCTTATTTTATGGAAATGATAAGGTGCTCCTATGATCAAAGAACCACATCCTGTTCAGTTCACTTCTTCGCGCATTGAAGACCTCATGTTCAGGACCACATTCGATCCTGTTGCTATGGAGGGTGAGGTTATAGTCAATCTTTCTCTGATCAGGGAGGAAGACCTTGACCCCGTTCTGGAAATATACTCACTGGCCATGAGAAGCGGATTGTCTGTCAGTCCATTCCTCAGGATCGTCGAAGGCGGGGATACTATCGGTGATTTCAGGGTAGCAAAGGGCGACGTTGGTCTGGCAACGGTTTGCAGCATTACCATTGACGGTGTCCTGCTAAAAGGCGGTGTGATGATCAACCCCAAACTTGGTGGGGTTGTCCAGATCAAGAACGGCCATCCGGTGAGGTTCACGGACGTTGTGACCTATGTAAGTACAACCATTGACCCTCTCGAGGTCCTGATGTCTCAGGATATCACTTCTGTTACACAGATGCTTAGGACAGGTTCAGGCAAGGTCCTTGCCAACCTTCGTGAAGCGCCACTGATCGCAAGGGATGATATCGACCACATCCTTTCGGACATGCTGGATGCAGGCATCAGCGGCATAATGGAAGTGGGAGAGCCCAATTCCCGTGTGCTTGATGTCCCGGTGGAGAGAGATCACCTGGGCGTTGTTGTCATTGGTGGTACCAACCCCATGGCAATGGCAAAAGAGCAGGGGTTTGAGGTGCGCACAAGTGCAATGTCAACGTTGATAGATATCAATGCGATGAAACATGTTGATGATTTCATCTGATCATTTTTTCCGCAATTGCTCTCCTAGAACAGAATCCAGCTTTTGAAGGAACTTTTCTTTTGCGTCGAATGGGATAGTGGCACCTGCTGCAATATCATGGCCTCCTCCTGCGCCACCGACCTCTGCAGTAGTGACTGCCATGGCCTCGGAGAGGTTAAGCCCTTTCCTGATAAGGTCCTGTGTGCCGCGCGCCGAGACCTTTACCCCGTCCTTTGCATCTGCAAAGGCTATTATCGGGAGGGACCTGTTCCCAACTACCGATGTGCTCATTCCTGCAATGATCCCGACAATGGTTTCCATTATACTTGAGCCCGCATCGAAGTACTGAAGGTTCTTCATCTCGGTTATACCGTTCTCCTTGACGAACATGAGCCCGTTAACAAGGTTCTGCCGGTGCTCACTTAACAATTGGCGGGCTGACTCGTAAGCTTCACCACGATCTCCCATACAGACTGCCAGTCCGATGTCGGCGTGGCCGTAGCGTGCTGTGGCGTTGAGCAGGGTGGAATATTCCGATGCATCCCTCATTTCCGTGCCTTCTTTTTCGTTCACGAGGATGTAGACCTCTCCGATAAGTCTCTCGATCTTATAAGGCGGCAGGCCTGAGCGCAGGGAATACTGTATCAGTGCCGAGACGATCTTTTGCTTGTCATTCTGCTCAAGGTCTATCCATCTCCTCCAGCGCTCGTCCCTGCTGAAGCGTATTCCCAGGTCATGGAGGAATCCTATGCATGCATCCTCATTTCCGGTAAGTCCGGGAAGGTATGGGTCGGATGCGAACTGGAGAAGCTTGAAGACGGGGCGTGTCTGTTTCCCAAAGAGCATTATGTCCTTCTCGTAATGCAGGTTGCCTTCCTTTGCACCTTCTTCGAGAATGTAGCGGTTGATACCTGTGAGGTGTCCCTTTTTCAAATGCTGGAGGTCACCTATGGCCCCGACGATGGCAAGATCGGCAAGGTCCCGGTTGTCTCCCAGGGCATTTGCAAGCATATAGGTCATTCCGGAGCCGCTGAGCTCGTATGAACCATTGAATCCGAAAAGGTGGGGGTTCAGGTGGTGTTCCAGCTCTCCCCGGGGCTGGTGGTGGTCTGATATCACTGAGTTGATCCCATGTGAGTTCAGGGATTCTATCATTCCGCTACCCAGGTCCGTGAAGATGGCAAGCTCCGGGTTCTCGTTGGCGATGTTCTCTATCTCTATCTCGTCAAGCTGCTTGACAAAATGTATGGTGTGCTCGATCCCTGCCCTCTCAAGGGCTTTGCCGATTATCCCTGCTGATGTGAGGCCGTCAGCATCTATGTGGGATACAACATATACAGATTCGTATTTCTGTATTTCAGATGCACAGTTCAAAGCTTTTGATCTTATTTGCTGTATTTTTTCGATCATTTGTGAACTCCGTCAAAATCATTATTCTATTATCCTTGCTCCGCCTCTCCATTTTACAGGTTCGATAAGGTAATGGCCACCTTTGCGTTCGATGAGCGGATATGTCTGTATCTCCTCTATCGTGTATTTGCGGGATGTTTCGTCATGGAACCTGTTGTAGAGTTCATCCCATGGGATGATGTGGGCCTTTCTTGCGCAACCTGTGCCCATTCTCAGTTCGACTGCCAGGAATCCGGTCCTGCCGGACCTTCTCAGGAAATCGGATATGCGGTCTATCTGGTGTGCCCCGTTCTTGTCCACTGTGAAATGCTGGGTGAAATAAAGGGCATTGGCACCCTTTTCAACTGATATGCTCTTACATTCTATTCCGATATAGTAATCCGGGTTCAGGGAATCTACCAGGACGTCCAGGAATTGTGGTGTGAATCGGTGCTGTTTGAGTCGATGTGCTATCCCCCTGACGTTGTTCTCTTCAAAAAAAGTATTGAATGAGTGTACAAGTTCCCTTTCGAAATCTGTCATATCATAACCTATTACGTCTTTTCATTTAGATACTATTGTCATCTTTAAAATGTTGTTCTCTCAGCCGGTACATTGATGTATCACTGATGTAATTTAAGATATCATGGAAAAGAAAACAATGGAGATCGTTCTGGGCATAAGTTCTGTGCTCATGTTCATTGTACTGCTCATACTGGTACATCGCACCGGGATCGAACCGCAGGGCTATGGTTTTACAGGGGCACTTGTGCTATTCGTACTGGCTGTCTCATTTGCCGGCATCCAGATAACACGTATGGACTAAACATTAACTAATCCACTCACCTATTCACCCATTAATCTAAAAAGGTGCCTCGGGTAAGTTATCATTTAAGTGATGGTTATCATGTCGGTTCACACCGGATACCTGGAATACGAAACAAAAGGCGATTCACATATCATCGATGTAACTGACGATGTTATGGGTGTGGTGAATGAGTCCGACATTGAAAATGGGATTGTTGCCGTTTTTGCTGCAGGTTCCACTGTTGCAGTGACGACCCTTGAATATGAACCCGGGCTTATCCATGACCTGCAGCATGCACTTGAACGCGTTGCACCCCGGGATATTGAATATAAGCACAACGAACGATGGCATGATGGGAATGGCCATTCACATGTACGTGCGTCCCTCCTGGGTCAGAGTGAATCTTTCCCGTTGATCGATGGCAGGCTACTTCTTGGTACCTGGCAGCAGATCATTTTTATCGATCTGGATAACAGGGCACGTTCCCGTAAACTGGTCGTTCAGGTCGTTGGGGACTAAACCGGATAAAAAAGGTAGGAGTGTATTAAAAAAAGTGTGGTGAGGCTGTCTTTTGCCAGCCAGCCTCTTTCGTTTTTCAGCTTTTTCTCGTTTTTCAAGTTTAGCAGTATTACTGTTTCATAAGGAAATCGATGAAATCAGGACTGAGTCTTGTTTCCCTGACCATTTTCTCATTGATCTCGTCTTCAGAGAGTCCCTCGTTCCTGTAATCCTTTATGCGGTCGTAGACGCTCTGTGAAACTTCAGAGTATTCGTTGATGTCTTTTCTGTGGCCCCATACATCGCCTTCGAGAAGGTCGATTCCCTGCATCTCAAGGTACATCTTTGCAGACTTTGATATTGTCTTCTTGTATGAGCTTGGGATGTGAAGTGCTTTAACACTGGGACATTTTACAACTAATGAGAAGATGTCTGTGTTTGATGGTCTGAATGCAAGGTGCACTATCTCTTCGTTTTCGCTTAGAGACTGGATCTCCTCTTTTGAACTTACAACTCTGATCTTCATTTTTGTCACTTCCTTTTTTAGAGTATGTAAATATTCTAAAACCCATTTTCAAATATATTTACACACAACTCCTTGTTGTATATACAATACCCCTTTCTATATAAAGATTATCTAGCATCTCTATAAAAAATTACGCGGTTACCTCATCTGGTGTATAATTCCTATAAAAGAATTCGGCAGTTTTAAAACACATCGGGTTGTTCTCATATTCAGGCTAGGATAAAATCGCACAGATGCGATGGAATTTAAGGAGATTATGTTATGAGAAGTACACAGGTTGGTAATGTCCTCATAGAGTGGCTTGGTCATGCCGGATTTTTATTGAAAGGGCAGGGGAAGGTTGTATTCATAGACCCTTATGTGCTACCCGATGGTCTGGGTTATAATGGTGATGCGGACATTATTCTGCTGACGCATGAGCATTTTGATCATTGCAACCCTGAATCCATAAGGACGGTTCGAGGGGGCACTACTACGACCCTCCTCCCTGAGAATGTGAGCTTACAGTTCAAGGGAGATGCCAGGAGGGTCCTCGAAGGCGATCTGCTTACCGGTGACCTTTCGATAAAAGGTGTCAATATTGAGGTGGTACCTGCGTATAATCTTGACAGGCCGAACCATCCCCGCGGGGAGGGCGTGGGCTATATTGTGGAGCTTGATGGCATAAGGATATATCATGCAGGGGATACGGATCTCATTCCTGAGATGAAGGATCTGAAAGCTGATGTTGTACTTCTTCCTATAAGTGAGCCCTATACTATGAATGAAGAAGAAGCAGCCGATGCTGCTGTGCTTATTTGTCCTAAGATCGCAATACCAATGCATTATGGTTGCGTGGAGGGTACTGAAGCTGACCCGCAAAGGTTTAAGGAGCTTGTGAACGAAAAGGCCCCTGATATAGAAGTGATCATTCTGCAGGATTGTTAAGTAGAGTGATTTGTAATACTCATAGGTATTCTTGTATGGCACGAAAAAAAAAGAACCAAAAGAACCTGATAAAGGATATTGCGATCCAGAGGATCGAGTACCTTTTCAGGCTTGCAGAGGAGAACTATGGCTCCAGTCCGCAAAGGAGTGATCGCTATGTAGCTCTGGCAAGACGTATCGGAATGCGATATCGTGTAAGGCTTCCTTCTTACCTGAAGCGCAGGATCTGCAAGGATTGCCACTCTTTTCTTGTCCCCGGCAGCAGTTCCAGGATAAGGCTTCATGGCAGGTACATGACGATAACCTGCCTTAAATGCGGGAAAGAAATGCGCTACCCGTACAAATCCGAAAATAAAACAGCTTAATTTCCTGTAACAAGGTTCAGGAGCTTCACAATAAGGTATGCTGCAAGAAGCATTCCAAGACCCATGATCGCAAAGATCAGGAGGTTCCTGATCACAACATCTTTTTCAGATCCTGCCCTGATGCCGAAAGCTCCGCATGTTCCGCCTGAACAGCCACCACATGCACTGGGTGCCTTCTCGGCGAATTCACTTTCTGCTGGCATTTCACTGAGTACGGTGATCATTGGTTTTGTTTTTGGCATGATAATCGCCTGCAACGGTTATATTCTCATTATATGTTCCAATATGGGGATAATGATGTATAAAAAAGCGACGAGAGGGGGATTCGAACCCCCGAGGCGCAAAGCACCACAGGATTAGCAATCCTGCGCCATACCGGGCTTGGCTATCTCGTCATCGGGTTAGCATGTCCTTGCCATGCGTTCTCCTAAAAGGCAATAGCAATATTTAATGCTTTTCGTTTAAAGTGACGGGCACGCCGTGAGTTGCTGTCCATCACACAACCAAATGATCTGTGACCTCGCCTCCACCCCGCAGCCCTACAAGCGACAAGTGTCCATGGTAGGTCTGCTCCCTTCCGGGCCTCGACTGGTTCCCACGATGAAGATAAGAGGGCCAATTCTCCAATTAGTCCTTCTACCAACACCATCCAAGCAGGACGGGGCTTCGCAGTTGAGATCACAGGTTTGGAAATGATCAGAACAACTTCTTTTGGCTTCGTCTCCCGCATATCGGCGATTTCGGGTTACAGGTAACGCCGGCCTACCCAGACTAGCCCGTCAAGGCATACATATGCATTACAGGTAATAAAAGTATTCCTCTTTGAGGGGATTGGTAGGCTGGATACGGGTCACATTGTTCTCAACTACGTCACTACGATCACAAAATATTGCATAGTGGCAAGGGCGGGTGAGTAAATGACTATATAATGTAACGCCGTATACTGTTATGGTGATATCATGGATGAATTAATGGGATTTGTGACCGGTAACAAGAACCGGCAGAAACTACTGGCTCTTCTTGGATCCAAAGGGGAGATGGATGCAGCACGCATTGCAAAGAACATGCACGTGGTAAAACCATCCGTTGACAGGATAATTGCCGAGCTTGTTGAAAAAGAACTGCTGAGTGAAAATGGCGGAGTATACGGCCTCACAGATCTTGGAATGAGCATTGAGCGTTCAATTCACGCGATCTGATGTGGATCATATACCTGATCTGACAGAAAGCTATTCAGCTCTCTTACTTTTTTTAAAATTATTATTTCATTCTTTAACGGATTACATCGCAGTTAATATCGATTCCTTCATCCGTTATTGCATATTCACGCATGTTCAGTGCATGTTTTGATCCTTTGCACTTGAGTATCCTGATATACCTCTTGACCTCATTTGAGTATACGACCTGCCTGACCGTTACCAGAGTGTCCATAATAAAAGAGGCATCCTTGCTCATGATCCTGTCATTGTCCTCGGCGTTCAGCTCTGTTGTAATGACAGATGTGACACCTCTTGCTTTGAGGTAGGATGTAAGTCTCTGGAGGTATCCGCGAAGCTTGATCACATCTGGGAATGTTATCTCGAGATTAATGAGTCCGTCCACAACAAGCCTCGTTGCTTCCATGCTTTCCACAAGTTCTTTTATCCTTGTGGCATGCTCGTCCGGATGAATGTCCTCCGGGTTGGAATGGATGAATTTAAGCGAACCGGAGTCAACATACTGCTGCAGATCGCATCCCAGTTTTGCTGCTTCCAGGATGATCTGCTGTGGAAGTTCGTTATATGTGACAATTATGCCCTTTTCCCCGTTCTTTAGTCCTTCTACCAGGAACTGCCATCCGAATATGCTCTTCCCGGTTCCGGGTTCACCTGCAATAAGCACACTATTGCCTGCGAGCATTCCTCCGTGGAGCATAAGGTCAAAGTTCTCAATTCCGGACTTGATCCTGGTCTCTGTAATGCCATCGGTGTTCTCAACGATAAGTCGTGGGTATGCTGCAAATCCTTCCGAGCTGACATCATAACTGTACTCACGGGCTGTACACATTGCCCTGCTTTCAGGCTCGATGCCAAGCATCTTCAAAACTTTAAGTTTGTGGGCAGTATGGTATCCTGTGTTCTCTTTTGATAGGTATATGATGCCGTCTGTAAGATGGCTGGCGACATTTCCATGTATCTGGTCTTCAAGAAGTTCTCCTGTGAGCATGACAAAGGCATTTGATTCCTTGAGCATGGAATCCAGTGTGTAGAAGAAGCGCCTTCTCTCCTGCTCGACAAAACCAAAACCAATAGGTGTTATCGGATCAATGACCAGACGGTCGGGATTTTCTGTTGCGATCACATTACCAATGTCTATCAGTGTGCTCAATGGATCCTTCTCAGCTGCCGGCCTGCTTATAGGGTAGATCTGTACATTCTCATCAAGGAACGGGTATATGGAATGCAGTCTCTCTGCTTTCCCTGCAGTCTCTGTTGTGAGAGGGATGTATAGTGTCTTTTCTCCATTTTTTGCAGCATTAGATAGCATCTGGAGGGACATTGTGGTCTTGCCAACACCTGCTGTACCTGCGATCAGTATCGTCGAAGGCTTCCTGAAACCTCCAAGGATCTCGTCAAGACCATCGACACAGCATGACAAATTTTGAACTTCTGACATTGTAATTTTCCATATGGACAAAGGGTTACTTATAATTTCTTGATTTTATGTAAGGTAGGTCTATAAAAAGAATATCCTGCTTTTACCTCTACCTTTTCATTTTCCTGTCATTCCATTTCACTGAAAGGCTCTGTTGTAAGTTTCCCGTTCCTTTCGATAAGTTGCTCGATCTTCTTTTCAGAATCCTCTATCTTCCGGTTGCAGAGAAGTGCCAGCTTCATTCCTTTCTCGAAGGTCCCTATGCTGTCATCCAGTGTCAGTTGTCCTCTTTCAAGATGCTCGACAATGGTCTCAAGCTCCTCAAGAGCTTCTTCAAATGTAAGTTCCTCAATATTATTTTCACAGGTCTCTTCATTATTGTCCGTCTTACCCATATGCTCACCTTTTCCCATATGTTCACTTCTCAAATGACAGGTATTTCTTCCTGTCACTCCTTATTTTCCTGACATTACATTCCAGGATCCCATCGGTGACCACCACATCAACCTCGTCTTCTTCCTTTACGTCAGCAACCTCTGTGACGATCTTCCTGTTGTCAGGAGATATCGTTATACTGTAGCCTCTCCCTATGGTGTTCAGGGGGCTCACCGAATTGAGCCTGGATGCATGAAGCCTGAGCTCCGCAGTTTTGTTCTCCACGATCCTTTCAATTGATGCTGACAGCTTTGACGTGAGCTCGTCAAGGTGCTGGTAATCCTGTCTTAGCATGTCCCTGAAATGTTCAGGCTCGATCTTTTCCCGAAGGTGCTCAAGATGCCTCTTCCTTTCTGAGATCATGTGCCCGATCTCGCTCTCCATTCTCACGGACAGGTTCGAGATATGCCTTTTGACCTCTTTCTTATCGGGTACCACAAGCTCTGCAGCCGCAGATGGGGTCGGTGCCCGCAGGTCGGCAGTAAAATCAGATATGGTAAAATCAGTCTCATGGCCAACTGCTGAAACAATAGGTTTTTCCGAGTTGAAGATCGCCCTTGCAACTGCTTCCTCATTGAAGGACCAGAGGTCTTCAAGGGATCCTCCGCCGCGGCCCACTATAATTACATCAACCTCGGTCCTGTTCAGCAGTTCTATGGACCGTACGATACTTTCAGCGGATTTCTCTCCCTGTACTATTGTCGGGGAAAGCAGGATGTCGACAGGGTACCTGCGTCCGATAACATTGAGTATGTCATGTATCGCCGCCCCTGTGGGCGAGGTGGCAACACCGATCTTTTTCGGGAACTTCGGGATGGATTGCTTGTGGATGGGGGCGAACAGTCCTTCCTTCTCAAGCCTCTCCTTGAGTTGTTCGTAAGCTTTGTACAACTCTCCTATGCCGTCCGGGCGCATGTCCAGCACACGCAGTTGGTACTGTCCCCTGATGGTGTATACATCAATAGAGCCGAATACAAGGACCTTCATGTTCCTTTCAGGTTCAAAACGAAGTGTCCTGTTCACAGACCTGAAACTGACACAACTGACCTGGCTTTTTTCATCCTTGATCGTAAAATAATAATGTCCTGAACTATGCTTTGTGAGATTTGATATCTCTCCCTGTACCCATATATTGTTAAGTTTCGGGTCGGTTGTCAGGATATTTTTGATAAAATTGTTCAGTTCGGTAACGGTATAGGCAGGCATCGACACTTTCTCCAACTTCGCATACCGTTATGTTCTACTTATTATTTGTATCTGCTGTGAGCACACTGAAAGTAATATGCCGGAGGGATAATAAATGAATAATGTATCAGGCACAGTTACCTGATACTCAAAAGAAGTGTCATGCTTTCCTTTTTGCCTTCTTGTTCGCAAGTGCTTCTATGGGCTTCAGGTCCACATTGTCTGATATCACAAGTTTTTCTTCATCAACTGCGCTCATGAAGAACCTGTTTCCCACAGGTGTGCGTATTATCAGTGTGGTTTCTCCCTTTGGGGTTCCGATAGACCCTGCAGAGATATCCGCATCAAGTGCCGTCAGATCTGTGCAGATGGCACAACCCGGGCGGATGCAGTCCTCAACTTCGGAAAGCGGGACCGTGTGGACCTTGCCTTCCTCAGTTGTGATCTCCAGTTTTCCAGGGATGTCAAGGCGCTTGATCTGCCAGGGGTCAATTCCCATATCCTTTTTGAACTTGCCTTCAACCATTTTCTCATAGTCGAACGTTTCCGTGCAGAACAGGCCGATCATCAGGCGAATGGAATCTTTGAACGGGCGTATGAGGTCATGCTCACTTTTTCGCATCTCACTGATGGCCTGGACGACGCAGGGCACACCTACTATCGCTATATTGCGGTACTTTTTGGTGATGACCGCTTCCTTCAGTGCCGACAGGAGGGGGACCCACCAGTTATAGCGGCTTCCTGCCTGTTTGGTCATCGCCTCGCTTGAAGTTACGATAGTTGACATGGGTTTGAGGGTCCATGGATCCTCGGCAACAGTGATCACTGCATCAACAAGCTCCTGTTCCAGGGCGTTCATTAGAATGGCAGTGACCGCTCCTCCGCTCTGCTTTTTCTCAACATCGAAGTTCGCTGAGGCTGATACGATGTCGATGGAGTCCCCGATGGTCTCGATCTTCCGCTCGTTCACCCGGGGGCAGATCTCATAGCAGGCACCGCAGGCGACTCCATCCTTCTCTGACTTGCAGTATCCGTCATTCATCGGGTGTGTGGAATTCTCTCCTGTTTCAAAGAAAAGCGAGTTTGCCGGACAAACTGCAACACAGGCGCCGCAACATGCACACTTTCCTGTATGCCATATAGTGTTCTCCAGATCAGTATAGTTCCTGTCATACATGTTATCACTCCCATGTGTACTTGCCTGCGAACGGCCTGGTGCTTGCAGGTACTATGCAGGTGTAGTTCATATTTAGTAGCCCGGACGGGTCCTTGCCGAAATGTTCACAGAACTCTTCAACGTAAGGTGTTATCATTTCAAGCTCTTCCTCTCCGAAATCTGTCTTCCTGGCACCAATTCCCAGGATCTCATCTTCGACTTCCCCACGGACAATGATCATACCGCCGTGTATACCGCTGCCAATTCCACGGTCAACGATCGGTTCTTCCTTTCCAATACCCAGTACAAGGATGAGGCCTCCAGCCATATATTCTCCCAGGAATGCATGTGCAGTTCCTCCCACGACCAGCACAGGGCGGTGCTCCTCTTCATACTGTTTCATGTGGATTCCACCACGGTAACCGATGTTGTTCTCCACGAACAGCTTTCCACCGCGCATACTGTGTGCTGCGGCATCTCCCGTGCTTCCGTGGACGATGATCGTCCCCATGTCCATTGTATTGCCGGGAGCGTGGTCGCAGTTGCCGTTGACTATGCAGGTAGGACCGTTCATGAACATCCCGAGGTCGCCTCCGGCAACACCGTTGATAGTGATGGTGACGTCACCCTTCAGCCCATCAGCAATGAAACGCTGTCCTATGACGTTGTTCAGGACGATCTCTTCGGCACCGTCCCTTACAGCCTCCCTGATCATTTCATTTAAGGGTGTATAGTGGATGCCTTTTGCATCGATCTCTATTTTCTTCATGATATCAGGCCCCCACCGGCTTTACCTGCAGGACATCCAGGGTGCCTTCGTCCAGCATGTATCCTCTCAGGCGGCTTCTGTTGCTTCTAAGGCTCTCAATACTGTTAATTCCTGCAGCACCCATGAGCTCGCTGAGCTCCAGTGTCCATGAGCGGATGAGGTTTGCAACATGCTCGGATTCTACCTCAGGGTCAAGGCGTTCCACGAGATCAGGCCTCTGGGTTGCGATACCCCAAGGGCACATGCCTCTGTAACACTGGCCACATACGCGACATCCCATTGCTATAAGCGCACCTGTTCCAATGTAGACGGCATCTGCTCCCAGGGCAATGGATTTTGCAATATCGGCACTGTTGCGGATACCTCCGCTTGCAATGACCGAGATCTTGTTCCTGATGCCCTGGTCCTTGAGCTTCTGGTCAACACTTGCAACAGCTGCCTCGATGGGTATTCCCACATTGTCCCTGAAGACCTTTGGTGTTGCTCCGCTACCTCCGCGGAATCCGTCAATTACAACGGCATCTGCCGAGGATCGTGCGATACCTGCTGCAATTGCCGCAGCATTGTGGACAGCAGCAATCTTTACGAACACCGGCTTTTTCCACTCGGTAGCTTCCTTGAGACTTCTCACAAGCTGTGCGAGGTCTTCGATACTGTATATATCATGATGCGGTGCGGGGCTGATGGCATCACTTCCAAGAGGTATCATACGGGTGCAGGACACATCCTGACACACCTTCTCTCCTGGCAGGTGACCTCCGATTCCCGGCTTTGCGCCCTGTCCTATCTTGATCTCGATAGCAGCTCCCCTTTCCAGGTAGTTGATATCCACACCAAAACGTCCTGATGCCACCTGTACGATCATGTTCTTCTGGTACGGGTAGATGGCCTCGTGAAGACCTCCTTCACCGGTTCCCATGAACGTACCGGTCTTCTCCACAGCCTTTGCCAGACTCAGCTGGGCGTTCAGGCTGATAGCACCATAGCTCATGTGGCCGATCATGATGGGGGTATCGAGTTTGAGGTTAGGGGTAAGTTTGGTCAGCAGCTCTACGTCGCCGTTGTCCTTCTTATTAATTTCAAGTCTTGATGGCTTCTTTCCAAGATATGTGCGAAGCTCCATGGGTTCACGAAGGGGATCTATACTTGGATTTGTTACCTGACATGCATCCAGCACAAGCCTGTCGAAGATCACCGGATATGGTTTTGCATTTCCCATGCCTGACAGGATGATCTTCCCGCTGCGTGCCTGGTTGATGATGTCCTCACGTGCCTCTGCTGTCCAGAGTGGATGACTGCGGTAATCCACAGGTCGCTCCTTAAGAGTAATGGCATCCCTCGGACACATGGAGATGCAGTGATGGCATGCGGTACACTTTCGTGAATCGATGATGATCCTGTCATCTTCCCTGTGGAATACGCCATACGAACAGTTATCGATACAGCGCATACAGTGCATGCACTGCTCGCGGTCGATGCTGACCTTATATTTCAGGGGTACACTTCCAAGGCTCATACGTTCAACCTCCCTATCACAGGCTCTCCTGCCCTTGGCATGTGGATGTTCTGGACGTCCGGATCCATCACACGGATGGCAGCTTCCTCACTTGAGATGTAAAGCCTGTCTTCATTTTCTCCTATGACCAGCGGCCTGAGCTTGATCCTGTCGGTGAACCCTACTATTCCTTCATGGGTGGCTACCACTATTGCGAACGGCCCGTTCATGAGGGCAGGTCCGTAGGTGAGGCGGATCGCGTGGTTGAGCTTCTGCTCCTTTTCCGGCATGTTGTCTATCTCGTCCCAGAATGGTGGGGCAAGTGCCTTTACCACAATGTCCTCCGGAAGCCCGTGCCTTCTGCCCAGGAGATCGAAAAGGTATGCGACAACCTCGGTGTCGGTGAACATGCTGCATGTATAGCCCTGGCTTTCAACGTAGCGTCTGTTGGTTCCGTATGAGGTGATCTCTCCGTTGTGTACCACTGCCCAGTCAAGGAGGTTGAACGGGTGTGCTCCTCCCCACCAGCCAGGGGTGTTTGTGGGATAGCGGTTGTGTGCAAGCCAGATGTATCCTTTGTAGTCCTCGATACGATAGAAGTTGGCAACATCCTCAGGCCAGCCGGAAGCTTTGAAAACTCCCATGTTCTTTCCGGATGAGAATATCAGGGCGCCCTGGATATTGGAATTCGTTTCCATTACAATGTGCTTGATGACATCATCTTCAGGAGTTGTGCTTCCTGCCATGAGGTCGCTGTAAGGCTTGAAGAAGTATCTCCAGGGTATGTGGCTCCTTTTAAGGCCTTCCTGTTCGTATGTCGGGATGGCTTCCTGGTGCACAATGCGTCCCCATTTATGGAGCATGTGGTCAACCTGCGATTTTGGTTCCACAAGGTTGTCAAAGAAGACGTGGATGGCATAGCAGTCCTGGTAATCAGGGTATATGCCGTATGCCGCATAACCTGCACCTTCCCCACTTCCTCTTTCGTTCATAAGGCTTAGTGCATCGCGGATGCTGGATCCGTCCATTAGCGCCCTTTTCCTGTCGATCACACCTATTATTCCACACATTTTCATCACCTACTTAAATTTGTATAATCAGCATCTTCAATTCAGGGCGGAGGGTGTAAGGGAAAAGCCCCTTACAATATACTGAGGTACGTGTCAAGTTCCCACTGATGCACACGTGCCTTGTAGTTGTCCCATTCCGCAGTCTTTGCAGCGAGGTAGTTCTCAAAGACATGGTCTCCAAGAGCGTTTCTCACGAAATTGCTCGTCTTCATTTTGTCGGTCGCTTCCTTCAGGTTGCCCGGCAGGGATTCAATTCCCATTTCCTCTCTTTCCTGTTCACTAAGTTCGAAGATGTTCATCCTGAGCGATTCTCCCGGCTCTATCTTGTTCCTGATCCCGTCAAGACCTGCTTCCAGCATAACTGCAAATGCAAGGTACGGGTTACATGAAGGGTCAGGGTTCCTGAGCTCCACCCGGGTGCCCATGCCCCTTGTTGCAGGGATACGGATCAGTGAGCTCCTGTTGCTGTCAGACCATGTGATGTATATCGGTGCCTCATAACCCGGTACAAGACGCTTGTAGGAGTTCACCACCGGATTTGTGATAGCTGTAAATTCGCTGATGTGGTCAAGCAGGCCGCCGATGTAGTATCTTGCATTGTCGGAGAGCCCATTCTCTGCATTAGGATCATAGAATGCATTCTTTCCATCCTCTGTCATCAGGGACTGGTTTGCGTGCATTCCTGAGCCGTTCTCTCCAAAGATTGGCTTTGGCATAAAGGTTGCATAATAGCCTTTGTGGTATGCAATGGACTTGACCACGTATTTGAAGGTGACAACATTGTCTGCTGTTGTAAGGACATCTCCGAACCGGAAGTCGATCTCGTGCTGTGAAGGCGCGACCTCGTGGTGGGATGCTTCCAGCTTGAAGCCCATGTGCTCCAGTGCATAGTCGATCTCCCTGCGGACATCCTGTGCCCTGTCCAGCGGTGCAAAGTCAAAGTATCCACCGTAGTCGGTCATCTCAGTAGTTGCGTTTCCGTTCTCGTCCAGCTTGAAAAGGAAGAATTCCAGTTCAGGTCCTACGTTCATAGTGAATCCCATATCCTTTGCCTGCTGGATGGCTCTTTTCAGGATGTATCTTGGATCTCCTTCAAAGGGTGTTCCGTCAGGCAGTTTGACATCGCCTATGATACGAGCAACTGCACCTTCGGAAGGCCTCCATGGGAGTATATTGAAGGTTGTAGGATCGGGCATTAGCATCATGTCGGATTCTTCGATCCTTGTGAATCCCTCGATTGAGGAACCATCGAACATAACACCGTCATTGAAGGCATCTTCCAGGTTCTCTGAAGGGATTGCCCAGCTCTTGATCATTCCCAGTGTATCGGTGAACTGGGTTCTGATGAACTTTACATCATATTCGGTTACTGCTTCCAGTACGTCTTCCTTGGTCTGTATCTTTTTTTCAGAGTTTGTCATATCTGCACTTCCTTCGGGGAATACAGAATCCACATTCCGCCTTATTATATTTAAATATTTCTCTTAATTCAACATTTTGGGCAAATATATTGGTCGAACTCTTCTTTTTGTCACCCTATGAAATGGTGCCTGACATTCCTGACATGTGGTTTCTCCCCATCACAATTGCCTTTGAACAATGCCTTTTGATTCTCTTTTTGCAGTCCTCTATGGATCGATACTTTTTCTGCTAGCAAGAGTATATAAAACTTATAACTGTTTTCAAATATAACAATTGCTCTTCACGGTTTGTACCAAAGCGCACAATAGCATAATTTATAATGTATGAGCATTTAATTCCCATTGATGTCCCTCAGAAATGAACCGAATCTGATTTCCCTTATGGAAGGGACCGGCTCTGATATTTTAAAATGCATGCACTGTGGTGTCTGCAGCGGTAGCTGCCCGTCGGGAAGGCATACAAGCCTGAATATCAGGAGGCTCTTGAAGAAAGCACGTAATGATGCCGGGGTACTTTCTGATGACTCTCTCTGGATGTGCACCACCTGTTACAATTGCCAGGAGCGGTGTCCGAGAGGTATAGGCATCGTTGATGCTATATTCGAGATGCGTGCGCTTGCTGTGAGGGAAGGAATCATTTACCCTGAACACCGAAAGGTCGGAGAGCTGCTTCTGGAACATGGGCATGCTGTTCCTATCGATGAAGAGAACATGGCAAAGCGAGAAGCCCTGGGACTTGCTCCGCTGCCACCCACAGTTCACAGTTTCCCTGAAGGGCTGGAAGAGGTAAAGAAATTGATGGCATCATGCAGGTTCGATGAGCTGATGTCCGAAAAATGATTTTTTATTGTGGGAGATCAAGATATGGCAAATTTATCACTTTTTCTGGGATGTGTGATCCCTAACCGTTATCCGGGTATCGAAAAGAGCACAAAGCTCTGCCTTGAGAAGCTGGGTGTCGATTGTGTTGACCTTGAAGGTGCATCATGCTGCCCTGCTCCTGGCGTACTTCGCTCTTTTGACAAGGCCACCTGGCTCGCCCTTGCCGGCAGGAACATTGCATTATCCGAAGAGCTGGATCGCGACCTGCTGACCATCTGTAATGGTTGCTATGGCTCACTTGCCGATGCAAATTACGAGGTCAAAGAAGACGAGCAGCTCAAAAAGGATGTGAACTCCCATCTTGAAAAGATCGGAAGAAGCATCAAAGGCGACCACGAGGTCCGTCACATAACCGAGTTCCTTCACAGGGATATCGGTCCGGAGAAGATTCGTGATATTGTCATAAATCCTCTGGAACTGAGGGTTGCCGTGCACTATGGGTGTCACCTTTTAAAGCCATCTAAAGGACGTGTGGGTTCAAGTTTTGAAAGACCAGTGTTCTTTGATGAACTTGTGGAAGCAACAGGCGCAAAAAGCGTTGAGTACTCCGATAAGATGGAGTGCTGCGGGGCCGGTGGAGGTGTGCGTTCCGCATTGCCGGATGAAGCACTTGCGCTTACCGGTCATAAGTTATCCATGATCGAATCTGCAGAGGTTGATTGCATAGTAAATGCATGCCCCTTCTGCCATATGCAGCTGGATGTGGGACAGGTGGACCTTAATGAGAAAACTGGCACCTCGCATAATATTCCTGTGCTTCACTATACTCAGCTTCTGGGACTGGCTCTTGGTTTTTCAGTTGAGGGACTGGGCATCGACCTGAATGCAGTGGTGAATACTGACTTCCTTATGAAGGTTCTGTCAGAATAAATCATTTTCAGGATAGAAAGGAAGAACTAAAAAAGTGGTAATAAACCTTTCTTTTCTTTTCAATATTTATTATCAATATTTCTCTGCCATCCGGTTATCTTCCAAATAACAGTAGTCCAAGTAGTAACGCTATGACTGCAAGGATTATTATGGTGGCAATGATTCTGCCGGGTGAATTATTCTGGTTCATTATGTGCAATTAAGGCCGACTGTATAAATAAAAATTTCTGACAATTTATCTTTTTATTACAGTCTATATTTTGCTACCAAATAGCTTTGTAGAAATTTAAGTTTTTAAGATCCTGTTGACTATCTCAGAATCAACTCAAAGGTACTAAAAGATCAGTTAATAAAAAAAGAGAAAAAAAGAAAACTGGTTTGTTTAAACCAGTTTGTTGATTGGGTGGTTCTCATCCATGATCTCAAGACCGAGTTCTTTTGCGGTCTCAGCAAGGATGATGTCTACGAGTGCAGTTGCAGGGTAGACTGTGTCAGTGTTCTCGATAGGACCGAACAGCTGGAAGTTGGAACCGAGTGTCTGTGGGACAAGGTTTGTTCCGATATCTGCTGGCATGTAAACTGCCTTGCGCTGTTCCTTTGTCTCGAACTGCTTCTTGTATTCCTTCATCCAGTCCCATGCGGATGCAAGGTTGTGGTATCCACCGCCAACAGGGAGACCGAAGTGTCCCTTTACAGCGACGACTGCTCTCATAGATGCACCTGCACCTGCTCCGAGTGGAGTTGCAGCTACATCGACGAGTGGCTTTGTGATTCCACAGTCCTTTGCGATGTCGAGCATACCCATGCTCTGACCTGGACCACCGGACTCAAGGACTTCGAGCTTTCCTTTGACGGTTGGGTCTGTTGCGTTGAAAGCAAGGACGATTGAAGCGTCGATGTCACTCTTTCTGATAGCTTCGATCTCATCTTCGTGGATACTACCGTTGATGGAGTTGTAGATTGCTCTGTCAGCTACACCGATCTCTGTTACGTAATCTGCTGCTGCTGCACGTACGTCACCTGCGGATGAGTCGATAAGGAATGGTGTTGTGTCATCCTCTGCAATGAACCAGTCGATGTACTTCTTGATTGCCTGTGGTGTTTCACCGACGATCTGGTTAACACATGGGTTACCTGTAACGTCTGTCATCTCAAGCATGTGGTTCCAGAGATTGTCTGCTGCTTCCTTGTCGAAAATTCCCTCATCTTCATCGGTTACGATGTTGTGCCTGTTGTAGAACATTGAACCGATAAGAATTGTTGGGTACTGGCCAGGCTGACCGCCGAACTTGACGCCACCAACCTCGAATACTTCCTGTTTCTTGTCAAATTTGAACATGTTATTACCTCTTATCAGATGAGTATCGGGGATAATGAAATGTAGATGAGGAACATCAATATACCTGCAACTGCTCCGTATATGATACCTATATCCCTTCCTACTTTCTTTCCGATCCTCTGTGCGATCTCACTGTTTACGAATTCGATCTTCTCGTCGATCTCATTGAGCTTCTCAAGAACCTCATTGAAATCTGCAGGGTCTGTTACAACACTTGGTGTTGTGTTATTTCCGTCGCTCATATTACACCACCTACCTGCCAGATGATCAATGGGAGTACAAGTACCATCAGCACTGCAAATGCGAAACCGACGATGAAACCGGTTGCAGCTGTGGCATTAACTCCGGAGTCGAGCTTCTGGTTCCTTGCGATAAGCTGAGCCCTGTATCGAATTCTTTCGACAACACTTTCAATGGCACCCATCTGTGGGCTGATGACCATTGGGACTCCCTGTCCGGATTCTATTTCTTCTGCCATGTCAATTACCTCCCGAATAGCAATAGGCCAAGTAGTGACAGTGTGATCGCAAGACCGATCATGATACCTTCGACCTTTCCTGCGTGTACACCTGAGTGGAACTTGTTCCAGTTACCGGCAATGACCATTTCTCTGTCAATATCAAGGATCCTGTGCCTGACTGTAGCGAGCTCTGCTGCCATTGGCTTAAGTCCGCCAGCCTCTTCTTCCTCTTCGCCGCCACCTTCGCCGACCTCGACGATCATTGGGTCAGCATCAAAGGCTCCTGGGTCTCTTGCTGCGAGTTCCTTGATCTTTGCTGTGATCTGTCCCATATCTTCGGTACCGATCATCTCTACAGGCTCGATCTGCTGCTGGAACCTCTCGACTGCTGCCTCGGTTAGGTTCTCAACGTATGGGATAGCACCGCTTGCTCCGACAATACGGTTGTCGCTGACACCGTTCTTGTGGAACATCATGAATGCTTCACCGGTAATGTGTCCCTTTACTTCAGAACCTGTTACAAGAAGGAACCTGATGTTAGGGTTTGAGATGATCTGTGCAACTACTTTTTCCAGACCAAGGTTCTCTGTCTTACATGGACCTGTGATAGCAGCTCCTGCTTCTAACTGAGGTGCGCCTGGCAGGTGTGATCCAAGGGTGATGACTGCGACGCAGTTCTTTACGTCCCCTAATTCAAATTCACCTTTCAGGGTTGGCCAGCCTTCTGCTGGTTCTCTTTTATCTGCCATTTTAGAGTCCTCCGATCAGACTTAGTATGTACAGGGCGAGTGCGACCATACCTGAGAATACAAGACCGACAACAACTCCGTAGAAGGTGTTTCCGTAGAAACCTGCTTTGAGTGATGTGTTCTCTCTTCCGGGGTATGAGTTCAACAGCTTCCTGTCAGGTGCGAGTGAATTGATAAGATCGTCAGCGATCTTGTCAAGCTCATCGACCTGTTCCATGATTGGGTCCATTGAGTAGCAGATGATATCTTCACGCTCTTCTGCCAAGACTGATGTCAGTGGGTCCAGTACAAGATGTGCTTCTGGTGCAATGTGTACCATGCTCATTCTAATTCCTCCTCGGTTGGCAGGAGACCTGTTCCAATTACCTTGTATGCGTCCCTGTTAACGAGCTCAACATATTTCCTGAATGCAACATACCAGATCACGATTCCAATCACAATGCTTGGAATTGCTGATGCACCGGTTGCTACTGTTGCAACGATACCTGCAATGATCATTGCGATAGCACCCTTCTCAACAGCTGTTGTGAGTGTCCTGTCCTGCTGTTCGTCAGGACCGAGGTTTGCATTGAATGGGTGAAGGATAGCCATACCGCCTGCGATGAAGATCACAGCGATGTATCCTGTTGCTACAACGGTTTCCAGTACAGCGTCGAACAGGAATGTTCCTGTCATTGCGACACTGAGTCCGATGATGGTAAGTGCGCCTGCACCTGCGATCTCTGTCATGGACTGTTCCATGATAGGAATGCCCATTCCAAGGACCTTGTTAGCGAGTACACCAATGACGAGTCCGATAATAGCTGCTGCAATGAATGCGACGATAGGTCCGGCAATGCCACCAACGGCAAGTCCGAAAAGTGATGCGACGACTCCCATACCAAGTGCCATCATACCAATGGATGGTACACCGGTACCAAGACCGTAGCTTGCTACACGTCTTACTGCTGCTGCTCCCCAGACGATCGCACAGATAGCTCCAAGAGCACCAATGAATGCGAATGCTGGTCCGATTCCCTGTGTAAGGAAGTGTCCTGCGTATGCAGCGATAAGTCCGCCGGCTGCTCCGACAGCGATCAAGTTGTTCTGTGGAATTCCGCCTGTGGCTTCTCCACCAGCTCCTCCTGCTGACATTTTAGAGACCTCCTATTGCCATTACACCGACAAATGCGCACATCAATGTTGCTACAAAGGATGCGAGTACTGCCTTTGGCCATTTCTTGAACTTAGGGTCGTGGAAACCTTCGATGGTTCCTCCAATGTTGTATGAAGGAATTACCGCATTCACGAAGAAGATACCTACTGCGAAGATACTTGCGAGTGAGATAAGATCACTGTGAGCGAGTGTTGTGCTTGTGCTCATGAGTGAGTAGTATATGATAGCTCCACCAATACCTCCGAGAGCTCCACCGATGACACCACTTACGTATGAAACGGTTGGAAGTCCGTGTCCCTCTGTACCCTGGGATACATAGAGGTCCTGCCTGTCCTTTGTGATCGGGTCATAGTCTACCTTTGCGGATGCTGGTGGTACACCAACACCATACACGTATACCCATGTACCGATGATCATTGTTACTGCGATCATGATCATTGCACCGACTGCGCCTGATGCGACTACAAGTGCAACACTGTCGCTTACGTTCATAACTGCTCCTGCGGTGACAAGTCCGGTAAGACCTGCTCCTGCTGCCAGCTGGACAGTACCGGTACCAATACCAGTTGCCTGTGCCATAGCTGCAGGTGCTCCACCTACAGGTACGAAGTGAACACTCCATGAAATCAGCATGCCGCCGAGAGTGATCATAACAATATAGATTATATTTTCTGCGAGAATTCCTGCTATATCAATCATGCAGCTACCTCCTCGTCTTCCTTGTAAGGTCCGTATGCCTCACGTGCTGCGACTTCGATCCTTCTGTTCCAGATGATCATAAGTAATACAAGAATAGCTCCTGCAACAACTGAAAGCCAGCCCCAGCCTGCACCGATTGCAGGGTCAAAAACTGCTGTGATCCAACCGCTTAAGAAAACGGTCATACCGAATGCGAGACCTGTTACAGGGCCGCCGAACTTTGCACAGAACCATGAGTTGTCCATACCGTTTCTAAGTCCTGCTTCTCCTTTCCTTACAATGTTACCGGAGTTTGCAGCATTAAGACCGGATCCGAACTCGACGCTCTGGAATTCACGTTCTGCACCATAGTGAACATCACCTGTTGATGAACCGATAGCTCCGACAGTGATTCCCCAAATGAATGCAATGAGTGCAAGTGGGAAAGGATGTCCGAGAACAGCTACCATAATGTATGATACAACAAGGATACAGAATGTCGTAATGTATGCATATCCCATGATCACGGGCGTGTGTGATCTGAGAATATCAAGATAGATTGGTTGTCTGAAACGTTTCTGACTTGCAGTACGTCCCATGTATGACGTAATAGCATATGTTCCATGTACTGCGGTTGCAATGAGTGCACCAACAGCGAGAGCAAAGACCACTGACAGACCAGCGGTCATCAATACAGATGCCACGGTTCCGCCAATTGCACAGATCAATGCATTCGATGGTGGTTCACCGGAAATTGCTTTGTTATAGATCCTGTGTGGATACATCATCTGGGGTGCAAGTTGCACTTGTGAGTTTGGATTACTCTGGGATCCTACATCTGATTCAAGATCCTCAGTTGTGCCAGCAATAGTTGCGGCAGCACCCATAAGTGCTAAAACACCCATGCCCATGAGTGGTTCCATTTATTTATCCTCCTTATAGTTCTAAGTCGATAAGTGCGATAGTAATGCACTTCCTTCGATAATTCAGCCATATGTCGTTGAATATGGCATAGACTAACGTAAGATGGTGTGGATTATATGAAATCCTTCATAAACCTTTCGGAACTTTTCTGAAAAAAATCTGCTGACAGTAGGGACTTTCATTCCCTTCTGTCAAATCTCATAATGTAAATATCAGGCCTTGGCTGCTTCCCGCTTCCCCGTCCAAAGTCCATATAGCAGCTGCTGCACAGCATTCTTGCATTGATCGAAGCGACCTCTGCAGTGCCGGGAATAAGGCGTGCAAAAAGAAAAGATGGTTCTATTTCAAGTGATGTGACTGTGTCAGTCAGATGCTTGAGTATATGCTCTTCGAATATCTCCAGGTCATCCAGCTGCAGTCCTCTGGTGTTGATCGTGACACCACCGCATCCGCATGGGAGTGCAAAGGCATCCATTTCTATCAGGAATACAGGTATCCCTAAGAGTTCCCTCAGGTTGTTCTCCAGGGACGTGCGCGCTTTCAGCAGTTCTTGTGTCATGCTCATTTTCTATCTCCTACTGGTCCCAGTGGTATCTTCCGGATCTCGTCACCGCTTCCGGAATATCTGTATATGACCTTTTCAGCAAGGCGTTTGCAGTATCCGCATTTGTGGCACACTTTATCGCATTTCTTCCATTGCTCAATGGCACCGTCCAGCTCACTGTTCGGTATATAGAATGTATCCTTCAGGTCCTTTATGCTGTCCAGCAGGTCCATGAGGTTTCCATCATATCTCTCATTAGCGTATGCTTCAACGTTGTTGAGGATCCAGTTAACGAAATGGGTGCGCCCGCCGATCTTGAAAGTATCGGTAATGTGCTTGTACTCTTTCAGGTCCTCAGGCCTGATCCATGGTGATTTTATTATCTGCTGCGGATCCTTTATCCTCAGGGAAAGGCACTTGTAGTAGTAATAATCGTCAAGGACATTTGGCTTAGGCCCCGGGCCGTTGGCATGTGAAAAGAAATTGAAGTGGGCGTACCTGAATGGGCACTGGTAGAGGCATGCTTCATTGACAAGCAGCTTGAGCTTGCAGGAGACTGTATCCCGGATTGCTTCCAGCTTGTCGAAATGCCTGTTCACCGCAGGGTCCACAACAATTGTGGTAGCTCCCAGCTGTTCATAGAACTCTGCCTTTTGCGGTGTGTCAACGAATGAAAGTACTGAGACCACAACATCCATATCATAATCCTTTGCCAGCATCTCTACAATGTATGGGTCGGCAACGGTTATGGAATCGATCCCGATGGTATTCAGCTTGTCGAAATACCAGTCAATGGCGCGATAACCTTCCGGAGTGAGTTGCTGTCCTCCCATACAGGAGCTGTTCAGCACGATCTCCATTTTCACGCCTTTTGAATGTGCGTACTCGGTCTGCTCTGCTATCTCATCGAGCTTCGGAGCGCTCAGGTTCGTCCTTCCGGTCCCGATATAGTCAGGTGAGCCTGCCATGTATACTGCATAAATATTATCAGAACAGTTCAAAAGCTCCTCAAGTCCTTCAAAATGACCGACATGTGGTACATACAGCTTCATTGGAACTTCCTTATCAGTTGAGTTTAGATAAGGATTTTGGTTTGTTCGTGTCGGACCAAAATAGTTATTTAAGTCTGTTTTCGTTCTAATGAATATGATGATAGGTGCGTCTTCCTTTGCAGGTGAGCTAAAGGAACTGGATGATCATGTACAGTCAGTTGAACTTTATATGCCAAAACTTGGTGTCTATGAAGGTTCGAAACTTCAGAAGGACAGGCTTGAGATGATTCTGGATGAGCTTTCAACATATGACCTGCAAACATCCATGCACGCGCACTATTTTGCGGACGTCCCCACATATCCCAAAGAATTGGTTGTGGACACCGCTTCAATGGACGAAATGCACTTTTCCCTTATGGAGGAGTGTATAGAACTTGCAGGAAGACTTGGTACAAAAGCGGTTGTAATGCATCCGGGGAGAGTCGGGGATGACAGGCAAGCCTCCCTGAAAAGGATGGTCTCCAACCTTGAGCAGCTTGCTGCATTTGCATCCGAGAACAACGTTATGCTCGGTCTTGAGAACAAGGAAGCGACCGACCCCGGCAACCTTTGCTGTGAAGCTGAAGAGCTGTTAATGGTGGTCGATGCGGTAGATTCCCCGAATCTCGGGGTCACTTTTGATGTAGGCCATGCAAATCTTACGTGTGAAGGCGATCCTGAAAAGCTGGCTGCTTTTGTAAAGACCATCTCAGATCATGTGGTACATGTTCACCTGCATGACAATTATGGTTACTGGACCTCCAATTATGACGGCGACGAACACATGGCGCCTGGAAGCGGTAACATCGATTATTCTGTCCTTAAAGGGCTTAAAGGTTACAAGGGGATATACAACCTGGAAGTGTTTTCCATGGATGATGTCCTTGCCGGGAAAAAAGTGATAGGCGAATATGTAATGCCTTAACTTTGCGGATATGTCAGTTTGCTTATCCGGATGGTGTAAAATGATGTCTGTCTTCTGAGATCAGGCCTCTATTTTGTAATCAGGGGGTACTACAAGAACAAGCGTATCAGAGATCTGAAGCACTTTCTGTGTGACCGATCCCATGATCTTCTTTATGCCGGTATGTCCGCTGGTGCCGATGATTATTCTGTCAACGTTATGCATCCTGGCGGTCTTTACTATCTTTTCCGGTGCATTCCCGTCCACGATCTCGGCATGAAGTTTTGATTCTTCACATCCCATTGAGACCAGTTTCTCCTTGATGGAGCTGGTGACCTGTTCCGCACCGCTTTCTCTCCATGATTTCCTTCCAAGGCCCTTGTCTTCCACTACATGGACTATTACTATCTCTGCGTTGTGTTTCTTTGCGATCCTGCCTGCAACCATTGCAGCGTTCTCTGAATAAGTGGAACCATCGGTTGGTAGTAATAGTTTCATACAAGTTCGGGTAATCACTAAACATATTTAAGATATTGGATTTTGTTCCCTTATTTCCCGGATCGTATATGCGAACATTCATTGTTGACCACAATTTCGCAGATATTAAAAATATGTGAAGAGGATGGACCATTCATCCTCTTTGTACTGTATTCATGTGGGCTATCACGATGTCATCGATCTTTATCATGACGTTGCCTTCTGTTTCTTCATAAGGTATGTTCTCTTTCGGATAATCGACGCATGCTCCCTGTATTCCCTGTCCGGTTCCTGTATCAAAGGTTGTTCGGCAGGCATCACAGATAAGAAGTTCATCCTGAAGACTAAATCCGATTGATCCACAGGGGGGACAGACATTGGATCGTACCACGATCTCGTCCCCGAGCATGTAAGCCATTACTGCTATTTCTCCTGCAGATGTTTCCATTTTGAAGTGTGTGTTCATGCTCTCCTCGATGGTCTGAACAGGGATCACGACCGTATCATCAATCAATTGTGGCTCTATCCATGTGGCAGAAACCGGTTTCGTCTGGGCTGTTGCCTGTGCACCATCATCGACACAACCGGCAGCGAACACCACTGCAACTATTACTATGTAGGCTGCTAATTTAGATCTCATTATCTCATTCCTTTATTTTTCCGTCCTGTAAACTGATGATCCTGTCTGACATTGCAGCAAGATCATGATTGTGTGTTACCATTACCACTGTCATTTCATCTTTCAGAGACTTCAGAAGTGAGATTATCATCTCTCCTGTTTCTTTATCCAGAGCTCCTGTAGGTTCATCGGCAAGGAGAACGTCAGGTCTCATCACCAATGCTCTGGCTATTGCTACCCTTTGCTGCTCTCCACCGCTAAGCTCGGATGGCTTGTGGTCATGTCTGTGTGAAAGGTCCACTCTCTCCAGAGCTTCGACTATCTTTCGGTGTTCTTTCTCTCCTGCAAATACAAGGGGCAATGCAACGTTCTCGTATGCCGTTAGGGAAGGGATCAGGTGGAACTGCTGAAAAACGAAACCAACCGTCCTTCTTCTGTGTTCCACCAGCTCTTTCTGGGACCTCCCGGTAACATCAATTCCGTTTATCACTATGCTCCCGCTGCTCGGCTTGTCAAGCATGCCGATAAGGTTCATCAGGGTTGTTTTTCCCGAGCCGGACTGGCCCATTATGGAAACGAATTCTCCACTCCTGATTTCCATGTCAATACCATGTAGAACTTCGAAATCATCGGCCCCTATCTTGTAGCTCTTTTTAAGTCCTCTGGCCTGAATACTTATGTCAGACACTTCTAAGCACCTCCGCAGGGTCTATCTTTAGTGCACGTCTTGCAGGAAGTACCGATGCGACAAGTCCTACCATAATAGAAATACCGGCTGCCAGTGGCAGGAGTTCCCACATCAGTGACGGTTCAGCAAAGCCCAATAGAGGGGAAATTGAATAAGATGCCAGGCTTCCTGCAAAGAATCCAATGCTTCCGCCTATCATGCCGATCAGTGCTCCTTCTATGAACAGCATTGTTATGACCTGTCGGTCACTGGCCCCAATTGCGCGCATGATCCCTATCTCCTTTATCTTCTCGTTAACGGATGCAAGCATTGTGGAGGCTACGGTAAGTGTGCTTACAAGCAGTGTTATAAGTGAGACTGCCATGGCAGAATTCCGGGTATGGTCTATCATGGCCATCTCGCTTTGCACGATCTGGCTCATCGCCCTTGCCTCAATACCGGGTAGTATTCCTTCGATCTGCCTACTCATTTCCGAGACCGGGCAGTCATTACAAAGGGCGCGGATCTCAATACTGCTGACCTTTCCTTCCCTGTCAAGAAGCTTTTGTGATGTCAGAAGTGGCATTATGATGTATCCGTCTTCTTCCCCGCCGGTGCTCTCGATGATACCTTTCACTTTAAGTTCCATGAAAATATCATTTTTCTCAAGTGGAAATGTAGAACCGACCTCAAGTCCAAGAGGGGTTGCGATATCCTTTCCCAGCAGGACTTCCATCCCTTCGGGGTTGGAAATCCATTCTCCTTCAACGTTCCACCATGATTTGAGTATCTTCTCCTGCTCGATGTCGACCCCCATCACAATGATATTATCATTCCCGGTCTCTGCAACTCCATAAAGCCGTGGGGCCACTACGGCAAGATTGGCATTGTTCTCAATATCATATATTCTGGAGATTTCGGTTTGTTCAATGTAGTTCTCGCCTGTGGATATCGATCCCAGGGATGTTGATCCGGCTATCAGGGGTATCGAGTCGGTCTGGGGTCTTACTATAATGTTAGCTCCAAAATTGGTTGACTCTTCATAGAGACTCTCAGTTGCAGTGGAAAATGTTGTGACCACTGCTACAATAGCAGATGCTGCAACTATCACTCCCAATACGGCTATTGCAAGCTTGTTCTTTCGTCTGAAGATATCTTTCAGGACAACCGAATGTAAGTGCATGAAGTTGCATGTGAGAAAAAGATACATTAATGGGATTCTTCAGGTAAATATGGCCTTAACAAAAAACAGTTTGTTTTTCTTGTTGTGCTAAAGCAATATCATCGCAGGAAAGTATTTATCTGGTTGCAATACACTATGAAGTAAGGTCTTTGAGGGGATATGATGAACAAGTATGAGAAGTTCAAAAAGATGGAGAACAAGAGTTATTCGGATGTGACGCGCTTTCTGAAAAAGACCACTCACCTTACTGCACGTGAATGGATCATTGCCCGCCTATGTGCGGATTTCAAGAACCTTTCGAACCGCTCGGAAATGACCTGGATCGGACAGAACCTGCCGGAACTGGTGCCATTTGTGGATGAACCTTACACCAGGCAGGAGGTTTCCAATGCACATGCTGCGTTCAAACATAAGGTCCAGCGAAGCGGGACGACCTTCTTCTATGCATATTATGCAGGACTTATCAGTAAGGAAGAGATGATCCAGATGATCCATGGTATCGTGGGGGACCTCGAAAAGCTTATCGAGACCGAGAATGGTGAGGTGTCCGACGAGCACATGACCGATGTCCAGATGATCGTCGCGGATGCATTGCACAGGATAAATGAGTCACTTGACCTGGGTTGATGGGTCAAGGACCTTTATTTGTTGGTTAGTTATCAATTTAAGTAATTTATGTTATCTAAACCAATCAGTATTTATGCGATGAGGCTTTCTAAGGTTTGTGTTACAACGCTCCCATCTTACTTCCTTTCAAACTGATTTCCAACCGATTCCTCAATGATGGGAGCACCTCCTTCTGATAGTAAGTGTGTCTTTATTTTCTGCAAGTTGCATCTACTCTTCCCATTGTTATCGCTATCGTAGGTTTTGGCGACGTTTCATACAATGTTATCAAGATAAGTAATACAAATTATCTAAAAACATTACTATTTATACTATGATGCATTTCTATGTGTAGTTCTATGTGTAGTTCTATGTGTAGTTCTATGTGTAGTTCTATGTGTAGTTCTATGTGTAGTTCTATGTGTAGTTCTATGTGTTGTCTTCCAAATGCTCCCATCAGACTTCCTTTAGTTCTGATTTCCAACCCATTTTCATCATCGATGGGAGCGATTCCTTTTCCTGAAGACAGATCTCTTTTTTTAGACCTATACAGGGTTGTATGAAAAAAGACGACAATGTATTTATCGAGAGAGATTTTTTACTATATCGATACAATGAGTTTCAGAGATTTTATCGATCATTTAAGGGCAAGCGACAGGCTTGTTGAGGTCACTGATCCGGTTTCGAAGGTCTTCGAAGCACCACGAATTGCAAAAAGGAGCAATGGCCCGGTATTTTTCCATGATATTGACGGACAAAAGGCCATCATGAACCTCCTTGGTTCCAGGGACGAGCTTGCTGACATGTTCGGTGTGCCAAAGGATGGCATCATCCAGAGGCTTTCTGAAGTTCGTCCGGATGGAGAAGTGAAGATAGTCGACTCATCTCCCACACAGGAGGTCGTTACTGAGGATGTCGATCTTACAAAACTTCCACTTATGACACACTTCGAGAAGGACGGCGGACCTTACATCACCGCCGGTGTCGTGGTATCCGAGTATGACGGAATGATGAACGCATCCATCCACAGGCTCATGGTTGCCGGAAAGGATAAACTGGCAGCAAGGCTGGTCCCGCCGCGCCACACCTTTGTCCTGCACAAGAAGGCATCCGAGAACAACGAATCACTGCCTGTGGCTATCGTACTTGGTGCAGACCCTGCGATCACCTTTGCTTCCACCACCCGCGTGCCTGCAGGAAAGGAATTCGAGTACGCAGCAGCCCTTCGCGGTGCACCTGTGGAGCTTTTCGAATGTGAGAACGGCGTCAAGGTACCACACGCAGAGATCATTCTGGAAGGTTACATAGACCCTGTGGAAAGAGTGGACGAAGGTCCTTTCGTGGACATCACAGGAACATACGATCTTGTGCGCAAGGAGCCGGTGATCCGCATCACAAAGATCATGCACAGGCGTGATCCTATCTATCACGGAATTCTCCCGGCTGGTCCGGAACATCTCCTTATGATGGGAGTGCCCTATGAGCCAAAGATCTACAATGCCGTTTCAGAAGTAACCACAGTAAAGAACGTGGTGCTAACTGAAGGCGGTTGCTGTTACCTGCACGCTGTTGTCCAGATCGAGAAGCAGACCGAAGGTGATGCCAAGAACGCTATCATGGCTGCATTTGCAGCACACACAAGTCTCAAGCACGTTGTTATCGTGGACGAGGACATTGACATATTTGACATGCAGGACGTGGAGTTCGCCATTGCCACCCGTGTGAAAGGCGACTCTGATATGATGATAATCCCGAACGTGCGCGGCAGTTCACTTGATCCTAGAGGCGCACCTGACGGAACCACTACCAAGGTAGGTATCGATGCAACAAAAGTTCTTGCAGAGAAAGAGAACTTTGAACGCGCAAAGATGCCTGAATAAATCTTAGTCTAAGTAAGCTAAGTAAGCTAATCGGAAAATAACATGTATCTTACAAAAGAAGAAGAACGCACCCTGGATGGCGAGGATGGGGAAACCCTGCAGAAGGCAATGGAGATCCTTGTCGCACTTGGTGATATCTATGGTGCTGACAGCCTGATCCCGGTCAAGAGCGCGCAGATCGCAGGCGTTTCCTATAAGACCATAGGGGATGCAGGACTTGAATGGATATCTGATCTTAATGGCAAGGTGAAAGTGCCTTCCATCCTCAACCCTGCGGGCATGGACATGCAGCGCTGGAAGGATATGGGCATTGAGCCGGATTTTGCTGAGAAGCAGGTGGAAGTTATCAAGGCATACGAAAGCCTTGGTATCCGTTCCATGTGTACCTGCACACCATATTATCTTGAAGGCTTTTCAGCCACTTACGGCGACCATCTGGCCTGGAGCGAGTCCTCTGCTGTCTCCTATGCGAATTCAGTGATAGGAGCGCGCACAAACCGTGAAGGCGGTCCGTCTGCACTTTCAGCAGCACTTGTGGGCAAGACCGCGAACTATGGTTACCATCTTGACGAGAACCGTGTTCCTACGGTTTCCGTGACCGTGGAATGTGAGCTTTCAGGGTCAGATTACGGTGCACTGGGCTATCTTGCAGGAAAGGATGTGGGCAACAGGGTCCCTATCTTCTACATGGCCTCAACCCCTTCATCTGACAACCTTAAAGCACTGGGTGCGGCAATGGCAGCATCCGGGGCAGTAGCATTGTATCATATTGAGGACATAACCCCTGAAGCACAAAAGGTCGGCTTTGAGAACCCTGCCGAAAATATTGTAATTGAACGCAGTCAGATCGATGAGGTCTACGAAGAGATCATTGGTGGGAACGATGATCTGGAATGCGATATCGCTGCAGTAGGCTGTCCTCATTGTTCAGTAGATGAACTGGAGAACATCGCCCGGCTTCTGGAAAGCAAGTCAATTGAAAAGGAATTGTGGGTATGTACTTCAAGGGAAGTTGCTGAGAAGAATGCCGAACTTGTGAAGCAAATAGAGCAGAGCGGGGCAAAGGTGCTCTGTGATACATGTATGGTTGTATCTCCTGCTACGGAAGGTCATAACTGCATGATGGTAAACTCAGGGAAAGCGCTTGCTTATGTTCCGGGAATGTGCAAGGTTGCTGCAAAGATCGGCAGTCTTGAAGAATGCATCAACAAGGTAGGTGGTGGCAATTAAGATCAAATGCCGTACTATTGCAAGGGGTGTTGCAGAAGGCGAAGTACTGCTTTCATCTGATGCTCTCTCATTTTTAGGTAACGTTGACCCGAAGACAGGGGTAGTTGTCGATCCTTCACATGCCATCTACGGGAAGTGCATCAAGGACATGGTCCTGGTGTTCCCTCACGGGAAAGGCTCAACTGTGGGTTCCTATGTGATCTACCAGCTGAAAAAGAACAATGTTGCACCTGCAGCCATGATTAATATCGATTCCGAACCCATAGTCGCAGTCGGTGCCATCATATCAGGTATCCCTCTGGTGGATAGGCTGGAAGAGGACCCGTATGAGGTCCTTTCAGATGGCGATCATGTAAAGGTCGACAGCAGCAACGGATGCATCGAGATCCCTGAGTAAATCATAAGTGTGACATAATGGACAAAGACCAGGCAGATCCCGGCCATCTGGATGAGGCACAAATAGAAGCTTCCATCATGGAACTCTATCAAAATGTCCATCCCCTTTTCAAAGCCTATGAGGTGGGATATTCAGATGGTGATATTCATTTTTACGGTGTCCCTTTAGTGGACAGGAGATCGATCCACAATGCACTCTGGGGATTGTTTGCGGCAAAAGGCTACCGTCTTGAAATAAGGTCCGAACTTGGCGAGGACGTGCTGATCGCTTCCCCGATAAAGCAGGTCCCTGAACGTATCTGGATCAATGTAATACTGGCAATAGCTACTGTCTTCACGACCATGTTCGCCGGTGCGATGATGTTCGGGGTGGATATATTCAGCAACCCCGGTGATTTCTGGAAAGGTCTGCCCTTCACTCTTGCGATCATGTTCGTACTGGGATCTCATGAGATGGGGCACTATCTGGCCGCCAAGAAACATGGCCTTCGAACATCGCTTCCGTATTTCATTCCTTTCCCTAGTTTTATCGGTACCATGGGTGCCGTGATAAAGCACAGGGGTATTATCCCTAATCGTAGGGCACTGTTCGATGTGGCAGTTGCAGGTCCGATAGTGGGTATTGTTGCATCTGTGATCGTGACCTTCATAGGCCTCTCGCTGCCTCCGGTAGAGTTTAGCGGTGATCCCGGAACGATCATGATAGATATTCAGACCCCGCTTCTCTTCGATGCAATCTCTTGGATCACCGGCAGCACCCCGGAAATGATGCATCCGGTGGCATTTGCCGGATGGGTGGGCATGCTGGTTACCGTGCTGAACCTTCTGCCTTCCGGACAACTTGATGGTGGCCACATGATGCGTGCCATGCTGGGTGAGAATGCCAGGAAAGTGTCCCTCATCATGCCGTTAGTACTGGGCAGTATTGCGATGTATGTGATCTACGTCATGGAACAGAACGGAGGCATCTGGCTTTTCTGGTCATTTTTCCTTTTGCTGTTTGCCCTGGCAGGGCATCCAAAACCCTTAAATGATGAAATAATGCTTGACAACAGGAGGATGGCACTCGGGATTCTCACTTTTGTGCTGGGGATAATGTGTTTCACACTGGTGCCGCTGACTCTGGTCGTAAACTGAGGTTAAATTCATGGATGTTTGTTTCAGGTGGATGCAGAAGAACACTTACAGCCTTGCAGCTCTTCTTCCCCTTGTACCCGAGAACAGCATTGTGAAAAACCCTCAAGATGGCATCATGATATACAGTTTTGCCACCAGGCAGAAAGAGAGCGTTTTCTCAGAGGTTGATAGCTCCACAACAGATTCCATCTATATTGCTGGAGGTCCCCACCCTTCCGGTTCTGTGGAGGATACCCTCGAGCACTTTGATTATGTTGTAATTGGTGAAGGGGAAGAAACACTCCCTGAGCTTGTGGAAACACTTCAGGGAGGCAACAGACCTTCTGATGTGAAAGGTATCGCATATCGGAAGAATGGGAATGTGGTCTACACCGAAAAACGTGAACCTGTGGACCTCGATAAATATCCCTGCTTTGACCCGGAAGGCATCCGTTCTCCCATCGAGATCAGCAGGGGATGTCCGTGGAGGTGCAAGTACTGCCAGACGCCCAGGTTGTTCGGCAACCGAATGAGGCACAGGAGTATCGATTCCATTGAAAGGTTCGCAAAATACTACAGTGACCTGCGTTTTACTTCCTCGAATGCCTTTGCTTATGGTGGTAATGGTGTGCACCCTGAATTTGACAAGGTGGAGAAACTCCTGTCAAGACTGCATTCAATGGAAGATAAAAAGATATATTTCGGCACCTTCCCCTCAGAGGTCCGTCCGGAATTCGTGACCCACGAAGGGCTGGACCTGGTCGATAACTACTGTGCCAACAGATCTCTCAGCCTGGGTGCCCAGTCAGGTAGCGACAGGATACTGAAGGAAATGCTGCGTGGTCACACCTCAGAGGATGTCACAGTTGCAGTTGATCGCTGTTTTGAGCATGAGATAACACCGGTGGTGGATTTCATATTCGGTTTCCCGGATGAAACGGAAGAGGACCAGCAGAGAACGCTTGAGCAGATAAAGTGGATATGCAGAAAAGGCGGCAAAGTGAGAGCTCATTACCTTACCCCTCTACCGTCCACTCCGTATGAGAACATCGTACCGGCACCTATCAGTGCTTCGGTCCACAAGGTGCTGGGCAGGATGGCAAGGGATGGCAAGCTCAGCGGCAACTGGGACAAGTAAGTCAATAAGTAATTGATCAAGGATATTCAGTCATTTTTTGATATTCGATTGAGTTCGAACTCGTTTTTGTAAAATACGTAAACTTCGACCTCTTCGCCCTTGTTGAAAGCACGCATCTTCCTGTCATATATTGATTTGACATGACGGAGCTTGTTCTTCTGGAAGTGTTCCTTTATTTTTCGGAGGAACCTTATCTGCTGATCAAGGTATGCTTCCTCGTATGCTTTTGTGTCCTCTGCAATGATCTTTGCTTCATCTTCCGATATCTCAGCGTGGTAGCACCCGTGCTCGTTAAGCCCGGATATCTGCCTCCAGTCCAGATTACCCTCATCGTCCGTTTCCCTGTGGAGCATGTATGGGTAGAGCCGGCAGATGGTGAGCCTCCTGTCATAGATGGTACATCTTTTGTCCTCAAGCATGATGCAGCTGCCATCCTCCTTTGTTCTCAGTGCATACCCTGAAACGTAGAAACGGCCGTTCTGGTCACAGAACTCATAGTAAGGTGCAGGTTCGATGAGGCTCGGGTCAATGCTTTTCATGACCTCGGTATCCTTATCGAGGAGGAACACATGGTCGTTGAACTCACTGGTACAGCATCTGCCGCATAGGTCACATTCGAAGCCCACTTCCCTGATGATGTCGATCAGCTTCTCATCAGGATACGCAAGCATTTCCTCAAGTTCCCTTTTAGTATCCTCGATCTGTTGGTCTATAGAAGTAATGTCCGTCACCTTCCCATGTTCTGTATATAATATCCTGCTTTAACATTAAGATTCCCGGCAATAAGGCAATTTGTCAATAAAGCTTCCTCTGTCTTCAAAGCCTGAGTTCCGGATACCTGTCTCTCATTTTCCTGATGGCAAAAGGATATGCCACCCTTTGCAAAAGGTTGAAGTTGTGGAACGAATGCATGTGTTTCGGAGGGTTCCGTGTACCTTTCAGGCCATTGAATATCATGGAATAGTTCCTTGCCCCAAAGCGTTCCCATATGTAGCGGTTGACAAGGCTGGCCTTCAGCTTGTTCCGGAAACATTCGGTGGCATCTTTTTCATAGTCCTCTCCATGGATTATACTTCTGGCAGCAAGGTAGCCTGACCTCATTGCGCTGCGCATCCCGAATCCCCACACCATGTCCTGCAGTCCTGCAGCTTCACCAACATACAACTGGCCGTTGCTCTCGAAGTGGCAATCCAGTGAGAATGATCCGATCCCACCGTCAGGGCGTGGGTTCTGGATGTCCAGATCGACCATCTCTGAGAATATCCTCTTTGTGTTCTCAAGACAATCTCCCACATTGCTGAACCTGTCAAAAAGGACGGTGCACATGCAGCCCGAGCCATTCGTGACCAGAAGATAGGAGTACCCAAGGTATGCAGCCCGGTCGTCAACAAAAGCAATGGCCATGTCGTCCATGGATGTATCAAAGGCAATACCCTTTGCAGCAATGAACACCTCATTTTTTACAGGCCCTGTGGCGATTATATCCATTTCTTCCAGAGGGGCTTTCTCCTGAAATCGTATGTTCACTCCGCTCTGAAGGGCCTGCTCCTTTAGTCCGTAGTCAAGGCTTCCGGGAACCGAGCCCCGTTTAACAAGATAAAATGCAGGTGTCCCCGGGTCAGCTTCAAAATCCCAGTTCTTCCTGCCGTTGGAAACTGTAAAATTATAGAATGGGTCAAGGTCAAAGTTTGTCTCCAGGTTCATTTCCCGGAGTTCATCACCGATGTCCTTTTTGTCAGACCAGTTCTCCAGACCCTGCAGGCCGCCTTTAAGGTGCTTGCCCACATCAGGTGCCTTTTCGAACACGTCCACCTCATACCCTGCCTTTGCAAGGTTGATGGCTGCGGTAAGTCCTGATGGTCCGGCACCTGCAATTCTTATCTTTTTCATCTGTCCGGGAATAATGCCTGAGGATGTATTAGTATTTTGAGATTGGCCCTTTTCACTTTCACTTTCAATTCTGCTTGCTCTTGAAATGCTCAATTATCTTCTCGGCAAGCCCTTTGGTGATGCCTTCCACGTCAGCAAGCTCTTCCACAGAAGAACGCCTTATCTTATCGATGGATCCAAAGTGGTTCAACAAGGCCTTCTTCCTGGACGAACCTATGCCAGGTATCGAATCCAGCTCGGAATGGGACAGCCTTGCAGTCCTTCTTCTGCGATGCGAGGATACTGCAAAGCGGTGGGACTCATCCCTTACCTGCATGAGCATCTTCAGCGCATCCGAGGTATGTGGTAGTATTACAACTTCATCCTGTTCTTCCTTCGGAACGATGATATGCTCGAATCGTTTTGCCAGGCCGACCAGTGGTATGTCAAGCCCCAGATCCCTGAGCGATCCCATTGCGGCACCCACCTGTCCCGGTCCTCCGTCAATGAGGATAAGGTCAGGCATTTTATTATTCTCATTTTTCTGCTTCCTGTACCGGCGCCCCACAACTTCTGCCATCATGGCAAAGTCATCTATTCCCTTTACCGTCTTGATATTGAAGTGCCGGTACTGGTCCTTTGCAGGCATTCCGTTTTTGAAGACCACAAGGGATCCCACCGCGTCGGTCCCTGATATGTTGGATATGTCAAAACCCTCAATGTGTACAGGAAGTGTTGGCAGGGAGAGTTCATCACGAAGGTGTACCAGTGCCTGCAGTGCCGCATCCTGATCACTTTTCCTGATGTGGGATTGTTCCATTGTCATGACCGCATTCCTTGCAGCCATGTCAAGTAGTTTTTTCTTATCCCCCCTTGCAGGCACTTGTATGTGGACGCTTCGGGATGCTCTTTCGGACAGCCATTTTGTGATAAGCTCCTCATCGGGTATCTGGTGCTGTACAAGGATCTCCGGCGGCACCGGTGCATCCTGGTAGTATTGCTTGATGAACTCTGCCACAATTCTGGAGATATCCCCGGCCGCGTCTCCCCATGAAAGTGAGAAGTCAGCTTTACCCACCATGTTTCCGTCACGGATGTAGAAGACCTGCACAAAGATCGTTTCCTCATCGGCTGCCGTGGCTATGAGGTCGCTGTCATTGTTCCCTGCTGTGGCGGTCTGCTGCTCGGACAGGCTCTTGAGAGCTGTGATCTGGTCACGAACTGCAGCAGCGGCCTCGAACTCCTGTGCTTTTGCATGCTCCTGCATCTTTTCCGTAAGCGATCTGAGAATTCCTGCGGTGTCCCCTTTCAGGAATTTCACGGCTTCCATGACGTTACTGCGGTATTCTTCCTCAGAAATAGAACCGTTGCAGGGTGCATAGCAGCGGTCGATGTGAAAGTTAAGACATGGTCGGTGTCTCTTCCCGTCTATCTTGCGGTTGCACCTTTTTATCCTGAACACCTGTGATATCATGTCAAGTGTACGGCGAACCGGCTTGACATTGGTGTAGGGTCCAAAATAGAGTGCTCCGTCCATGAGCCTCTTGCGTGTTATGAATATTCGAGGGTATTTCTTGTTGACCGTGACCTTCACGTAAGGGTATCGTTTGTCATCCTTCAGGTCGATGTTATAGTGGGGCCTGTTCTTCTTTACAAGATTTGCTTCAAGTATCAGTGCGGCGACTTCGGATTCGGTGACAATATAGTCGATATCCCTGATCTTCCTGACCATTGCCCTGGTCTTCGAAGAATGGTGTTTCCCGGACTGGAAGTACTGGCTGACCCTTTTCTTCAGGGATTTTGCCTTTCCGATGTAGATTATGTTGTCGGAGTCGTCCTTCATCAGGTAGACGCCCGGCAGGTCAGGAATGTTGGATATATCCGGCTTCATTATATTCTGTCATCCTCTGTATGCCGCAGGGAAAAGAAAAAGACGTTGTCTCATTTTCCAAGGGCTTTCTCGAATGTCCTTTCGATAAACTGCTGGTATGTTTTATTGATAATGGTTTCCAGGTTGACGATATCTTCCCGGTTGTATTCAAGGAGAAGGTCCAGTGCTTCCTCGCTTCCTCGCTCGTACTCATGCCAGAGCCTGACCGCATCGAAACCGGTGATGTCAACTGTATCATCAGTTCTCTGTATTCCCAGCTTCTTTTCGATGGCCTTTAAGCCACCAGAAAGGCCAATGCGGCGCAGAGGGTACATGAGGTCCACATGGAGCTGGTTGAAATCGATCTCCGGGAACTCGTGCTGGATGAAAGGCAGGTCAAAGCGTGCTCCGTTGAAGGATACCAGGAGTTCGTATTTCTGCAGCTCTTCCACGATGTCGTCAAGGTCAATGCCTTTGACATACGTTTTTGCATCCTTTCCGTCATAGATTCCGACCACGGTAATGCAGGAACTGTTTGCTGACAGGCCAGTGGTCTCAATATCCACATAAGCGACAGAGTCCGAGAAATGCTCAAAGGCCCTCCAGTGTTCTGCACCGGGGAGGCATCTGGCGAAGTACTCGTAATCCCTCATTGCAAGGTGGTCTTTGGATTCGATGATGCCTTTCTCGATCTTTTCTTTCCTTGTTGCAGGTATTGAAATGTGGTCCTGGTTCTCCAGGTACTCGTCCCATTGGCAGTGTCCGCTCTCCCATATGCGTTTTTCAATCGTTTTTCCTATTCCGGGAATATGTGTGTAGGTGCTTGTAAGCATGTTCTTTTGCCCCTTCGAACCTTTCAGTTATGATTCTATTTAATTATGATGAGCTGGATATTTCGTTGTTAATACATATTTTATAGAAGGATCTGTGGCATAAGATACGCATTTTATATATATTATCAACATGTAAATCATATTTACAATTTCAATTGATCATACAAGGGGCTATCATGCGCGCAGATATAACATCACTGTTTGGGTTAAATGTGTATACGAATCAGGGTACGTATGTGGGAAAAGTGAACGATCTTGTTTTTGATGTGGATGAGAGGGTCGTATCCGGCCTCGCTCTTTCAGACATCAACCGTGACATCTTCGATGTTACAACAAGAGGTGTCATTCTTCCATACAGGTGGGTAGTGACCACAGGTGACATTGTCCTCATACGTGACATCGTTAAAAGGTTCAAGAAACCTGTACAAGAGGGAGAAAAGGAAGACTGAAATTTCTCATGAAACAGCGGGAGATCTATTCTGATCTGCGCTGCCTTGCTCCTGTGATCATACGAGTTGATGGCAGGACATTCAAACATACGCTTTCACGGCTTGGTTGCAAAAAGCCATACGATGAAAAGTTTGCATCTGCCATGGCGGATTCCCTTGAACTTTTCTTCAAAAAAAGCGGAATGAGTGCAGCGCTGGCATATACTTTTTCTGACGAGGCGAGCATTCTTTTCTTTGACCTGCCATTTGATGGAAGGGTCGAGAAGCTTGATTCGGTGGTCGCCAGTTACCTTAGCAGTGCTTTTACAATTAAGATGGGTCTTGATGAACCCGTTTCCTTTGATTCAAGGATCATCCCTGTCGAAAAGGAGCAGGTCCCGGAATACCTGATCTGGCGACAGAACGAATCCTGGCGCAATTGTGTTAGTTCCTATGGTTATTACACACTTCTTTCCGAAGGCATGGGTGAGAAGGAAGCTGCATCTGCTCTTAAGGGCAAGAAAGCCGCGGACATACATGAGATGCTGTTCCAGCGTGGCATAAACCTTGATAAGGTCCCTACCTGGCAGAAAAGAGGAGTTGTGATACACAAGACCGAGTATCATAAGACCGGTTTTGATCCTGTGAAGAACGAAAGGACCCTTGGTAAACGAAGCAAAGTGGTCCAGGACTGGGAAATCCCAATGTTCTCTTCTGAGGAAGGGGACGATTTTTTGAAAAGATATCTGGGTCACTGATGGTGCGGTGGCCTGTATTGGCCTCAGATGTACCGTAACCTATATGGTCATGACCTGAGTTTAAGGTCTCATCATTCATAGTGGCCAGTTTATAGTTCTACTATGATATCGAAGGTGAATTCATGGAAAAGATGGACCTTATAAAAAGAAATGTACAGGAGATTGTCACGGAAGAGGAGCTTACAAAATTGCTGGAGTCAAAGGAAAACCCTTCAGCATATACAGGCTACGAACCCAGTGGGAAGATCCACATGGGTCATGTTCTTACTGTGAACAAGCTGATGGACCTTCAGAAGGCAGGATTTGAGATCACTGTCCTTCTTGCGGATGTCCATGCCTACATGAACCAGAAAGGTACAATGGAAGAGGTTCGCAAGACTGCGGACTACAACAAGGAATGTTTCCTTGCACTGGGACTTGATCCGGAAAAGACCAATTTCGTATATGGTTCTGATTTCCAGCTCTCTCCTGACTACATGCTCAATGTGCTCAAGCTTACTCAGGCTACTTCACTTAACAGGGCAAAGAGAAGCATGGATGAGGTAGGAAGGAAGATGGAAGATCCTAAGGTCTCCCAGATGGTCTATCCGATCATGCAGGCCATTGATATCGCACTTCTTGGCGTTGACGTTGCAGTTGGTGGTATTGACCAGAGGAAGATCCACATGCTTGCAAGGGAAGGATTACCAGGACTTGGCTTCAAGGCTCCGCTTTGTATCCACACCCCGATACTTATCGGACTTGACGGTACCAAGATGTCATCCTCCAGCGAGAATTACATTTCAGTGGACGATGATGCAGCATCCATAAAGAAGAAACTTAAGAAAGCATTCTGTCCTGCAGGCGTTGTTGAAGACAACCCGGTGATGGCACTCTTCAAGTATCACATAATGCCACGTTATGATGAGATCGTATTCGAAAGGCCGGAAAAGTTCGGCGGCGATCTTGTGTGCAAGAGCTATGAAGACCTTGAGGCTGTATTTTCAGATGAGACCCTTCATCCGATGGACCTGAAGAATGGTGCAGCAAAGTACATCAATGAGATACTTGACCCTGTAAGGGAAGTACTTCTCTGATCTTATTTTGTCTGGCCGGGGCAGCAGATTCTCTGTTGCCTACGTAACCTATTTAATGTTTGCACCATAAGAATTAATTCAATAAGAATTGGTCGAATTGGGGAGCCACATGAAATATACATTTCAAGATTCTAATGATTTATCTATCCAGAGGGATGTTATACAGGACCTTCAGGATTTTGTTTACACATCAAGCAAAGTTCTTCCTATAGAGAATGCTTCCATTGAGAAGAACGATGATCTGATAGGAAGGAGAACATCTCTGGAAAATGGGTCTGAAGAACTGGAGTCTGCCAACAGTAAGCTCCTGGATTTCATCGATCGCATTACCGGTGAATTTGAAGAAAAAGAACTTCTTGATTACAGGAATTCCATCCTTGACGCATGTGAGACCTCTTTCAACAAGAGTTCCGGTGCCATGCTTTCGGATATCGAAAGCATTAACAAGGATATTGATAAAGGCCTGGACGATGTGGAAAGGCAGATCCTTTCCATACTGGATCCCTTCTTTGAAGGTGGTGTCTATGGCACAACGGAGAAGTATTTTGCTTCCATGGACAGGAATGTCCTGAGGGGTAAGCTAACGTCAATTGTTTCTGGAATGGAATATGAGTCCGAACTGACCTTTACTGATAATTCAACAACAATAAGGGGTTTCTTTGGCACTCTTTATCTACCTACCTGGAAAAGGTCAGGTATCATATACAAGGAAGACAAGGTGAAACTGGAAGATGTTTCCGACCTTATTCTCTCTAACCTGGACTTTGATGATCATCATATCAGTGCAATGTTCGTTAACAAGAAAGCCACCAAGAAGTTAAAGGCCGAGATGGGTGGCGATTCCCTTGTGATCTATTATGATGGCAATGAGGTCACAGCTGACCCTGCCCTCATGGGCTCTGTGAAAGAAGAACATGTAGTAGCAATGCTTGATGCGCTTAAGGATTACATCCGCTCCCATGTCAAGAGGAAGACCCTTGTCAAGCTCATGATCGATGGCGAGGATGCTATTCGTAATAACCAGACATTCGATTGCCTGAAACTAATTGCCGAGCAGTTCACAGATATCATCAACGAATGCATTGACAGAGGTTATACTGACGGCGAGATCACAATAAAGATCGAGCAAAATGACGGTACTCGTACCGAAAAATACGTTACAAAGGCTGAGCTTTTCGACCAGCTTTCAGAGTTTGGAAGCGAAGGTCTTGAACTTGCAAGTCTTCTCGGTGTGGAAAACATCTGAGACTATCAATTTCAGCTGGCCATATTCCTGATGTGGCCTTTTCATTTATCTTATATACTACCTGAAACAGAGATAACTATCAGTAAAATATCTCTGATACTATTTCGGGGGAGGCTTCATGGAATCTTTTGTAATTAACAATCTTACCATTATTTTCGGTTTTTCCATAGGCATCCTCTATCTCTGTCACCGCCTTCACATACCCATAATCGTAGGATTTCTTTTCACGGGTATGCTGCTGGGGCCCCATGGCTCCGGTCTCATAGATGCCGTCGAAGAGGTGGAAGTACTTGCCGAGATCGGCATAGTGTTGCTGCTTTTTACGATCGGTGTCGAGCTGTCCTTAAAGGATCTCTGGAGTATGAAAAGGGCTGTCCTCATAGGCGGTTCGATACAGGTACTGCTCACCACAGTGGTAGTCTATTTCATTTCTTCCTGGATGGGGTATGGTTATGGGGAATCCATCTTTGTCGGTTTCCTTTTCTCTCTTAGCAGTACTGCTATCGTTCTCAAACTACTGCAGAAAAGGGGGGAGCTGCATGCCCCGCATGGTCGTCTTTCCCTTGCGATCCTGCTTTACCAGGATGTCATTGTGGTTCCAATGATTCTGGTCACACCATTCCTGGCAGGTGTAGGTGGGAATGGTGATCCGGCCCTTATTCCCATAATTGCAAAAGGCATAGGGCTGGTCGTTCTGGTAATGGCAAGTGCAAAGTGGATCGTTCCGAACGTTCTCTATCAGATCACAAAGACCCGTGACTCTGAGCTCTTCTTCCTGAGCATTATTGTTGTCTGTCTTTCTGTTGCCTGGCTTACTTCCAGCATGGGACTGTCGCTGGCGCTTGGTGCTTTCCTTGCAGGTCTGATCATCTCGGAATCCGAGTACAGCCATCAGGCAATGAGCAACCTTATCCCCTTCCGTGATATTTTCATGAGCTTCTTCTTCATCTCCATAGGAATGCTGCTTGATATCGATCATTTCCTTGGCAACCCCTTACTGTTCATAATGGTGGCTGCAGGCGTCCTGCTGTTGAAATCAGTGATCGCGGGCCTGGCCTCATATCTGCTTGGCTTCCCCCTGCGTACGGCGATCCTGGGAGGGCTTGCATTGGCACAGGTAGGAGAGTTCTCATTCGTCCTGTCAAGGTTTGGACTGGAGTTCGGGATACTTGAACAGGATGTATATCAGTTGTTCCTTGTGGTTTCCATTCTTACCATGGCAGTAACTTCATCGGTCATGTCCCTTTCACCCAGGGTAGCAGACCGGGTAGTGAACCTGCCCATTCCATCAAAGCTCAAATGTGGTTTTCATCCCGGGGCCATGGAGTCTGTTCTTGATAAAAAGACCCATCTTGAAGACCATCTTATTATTGCAGGTTTTGGTTTCAATGGTCACACCGTTGCAAAGGCGGCAACAGTTGCCGGTATCCCATATCTTATCCTTGATACCAACCCAGAGACCGTCAGAAAGGAACAGTTAAAAGGTGAAATGGTCTACTACGGTGACTCTTCCCAGAAAGGAGTACTGGAACATGCGGATATCAAGAATGCAAGGGTACTTGTGGTCTGCATATCCGATCCGGCAGGGACAAGGAGGTCGGTTTCACTTGCCCGTAAAATGAATCCCAATGTTCACATCATTGCCCGTACACAGTATCTTCAGGAAATGGAACCATTGTATGCACTTGGTGCAAATGAGGTCATTCCCGAGGAATTCGAGACCTCTATTGAGATATTCGTGAGACTGATGAAGAGGTATCTTATTCCAAAGGATGAGATCGACAGATTTGTTGCAGAGATACGTTCGGACGGATATGAGATGTTCAGGACACTGTCTGGTACGATGAATATCTATGACATGGAAGTCGATATCCCGGATATGAACATCACGAACGTAAGGGTAAGGTCTTCCTCATTTGTGGTTGGGAAGACACTTGCCCAGCTTGAGCTCAGGAAGAAGTATGGGGTAACCATACTCGCCATCCGCAGGAACTCGGAGATCATTTCAAATCCGGACCCTGATCTTTTCCTCACCTCGCATGATGTGGTGGTATTGATGGGTGCACCGGAAATGATCTCAAAGGTCGATCCGCTGTTCGCAGGCGGGAGCATTGAATAAGGATATAGGAGTGGTCATATGGAACGCAGTATTGAAAGTATAAATGAACGCATCGGAAAAGGCGAAGCTGTTGTGCTCACTGCACAGGAGGTCTGTGAACTTACGGACCGTGGCGAAGATATCGAAAAGGTGGATGTTGTGACAGCAGCGACACGTGCCATTATGAGCGGTACCTATGCTATCCTCTCTTTCCCTGTGGATGCACCCTGCAGTTTCCTGCGGGCAAAGGAAGTCTATATGAACGGAGTCCCTGCACACACGGGTCCGTGTCCCAACGAAAGGCTGGGTATCCTTGACCTGATGCTCTTTGGTACGGATCACAGCCTTGATGACCACCACTATGGTGCAGGTCATCTCTTCCGTGACCTTGTAGCAGGGAATCCTGTGGATGTAAAGGTGGTCACAGATGGTGATGTAACATTCACAACACAGGTTACATTAGCCGATATGCCATATGCCATGATGTATGGTACACGTCATGCTTTCAAGAACTATTCCGCTTTTGTGAACACTTCCGATGACACAATTTCTTCCATATTCCATGCAATGGACTTCGGCCCAAGGCTTACCGAGGCCACTATCTCCGGCTGCGGGCAGATCAATCCTGTGAAGAACGATCCACTGCTCCAGTCCATTGGAATCGGGACACGCATTCTCATGAACGGCTCGGAAGGTTTCATATTGGGCTCCGGTACCCGCAGTGCCAAAGAGAAACCAAACCTTACGGCCTTTGCAGATATGCATGACATGGACCCTGAATACATGGGTGGTTTCTTCACTTCAGCCGGTCCGGAATGTATTGTTTCCTGGGCTGTACCGATAGCTGTTACCGATCCTTCGGTCGTTGATGCGATAACCGAACGTGACAGGCAGATCAAAATGTCAGTCATGGCCGTGGACAAAAGGGCTTGTGTTGGATATTCCACGTATGGTGATGTGTGGGAAGATGTGGACCTGGAGGTAACGTTCGCTCCTGATGAATGCATCAACTGTGCTTTGTGTGAGCCTCAGGAGAACTGTCCGATGGCTGCTATCAGTTTCGAAGAGGACAATGTAAAACTTGACAGGTATGCATGTTTCAACTGTGGCCTGTGTATGACCCTGTGTGTTGGGGATGTTTTCACAGGTAAGATGGGTTCCATCAATTTCGAGCTGGGTGATTATTCGGCCAACGTTCCTATCGTATTGCGCCAGTCTGACAAAAAGAGGGCACTGGAGCTGTCAGAAAAATTAAAAGAAAGGATTCTGGATGGCTCATTCCGTCTTACTCAGATGGTCGAGCACATTCAGTCATGAAGCGCTCGATTATCTCTTCAGGGGAAAGGCAGATCACGGGTACGGATGCATTTCCAGGATCCACGCGTACAACGAGCACTCCCCTGTCAACTTCTTTTAGCATCTTTTCGAGATCATCTTCGTTATCCACTGTGTGAACTTCGTCGATTCCTGCTCCTTTTGCAACAGCACCAAGATCTGTTCCAAGGGATGTGGCTGTAGGCTGGTCTCCGGTGGAACCGTAGGTTCCGTTGTCAATGATAACAAGCAGGTAGTTCTCAGGTTTCTGGTGTGCAATGGTGGCAAGGCTTCCCATGTTCATGAGGACTGAGCCATCACCGTCTATGGCAATGACATGTCTTTCAGGGACAGCAAGGGAAAGTCCGAGGCCAATGGATGATGAAAGTCCCATGGAGCCAAGCATGTAGAAGTTTCCCGGCTTGTCTTTCAGATCGTGGAGTTCCCTGGAAGGATAACCAATGTTGGCTACAATGAGTGAGTTCTTCTCCTCTGCCTTTCTGGCTATCATTGAGATCGCATCTATGCGTTTCATTCTGCCTCCCAGAAACCGATCTCGAGAAGGACGGCAACAGGCCTGCCTTTATCAGCTGCGATGTTCCATGCATGGATTATTGCATCTTCCACGTTGTCTATGGTTGGTACTACATACGGTATATCCATGGAATCGAGCAAAGACGGTGTAAGCTGGCCCATAGGTACCTGGGCACAGATGGTCTCACCTTCAATGCCCCTGTGGCTCATGATCAGAACCAGCGGGATGTGGAATAATTTATTAAGGGAGGCAAGTGCGTTGATGGAGTTCCCAAGTCCTGAGTTCTGCATTAGCATTGCAGGTACCTTCCCTCCCATGTAGGCTCCGGCACATATTCCTACGCCTTCTTCCTCGCGGGTTACCGGAACATGGATTATGTTCGGATCATTATCTATCATTGGAAGTATGTCTTTCAGGTTGACGCAGGGTACACTTACAACAAGGTCGATGCCTGCCATCCTCATACCATTGAATACAGATGTGCTTGGGTCCATTTGATCACCATACCTTCAGATCGATCGCTTCGATCCTGACATTTCTTTCCTCAACACCGACAACAATGCCTGAATGCACTTTCTGCATCATGCAATGTGTGGGAATGAACTTCACTGTTTCACCAACTCTCGGGATACGTCCTGTTTCTACTTTTCCGTCAAAGGCGAAGATAAGGCATATTCCTGCATCGATGAACTCAACCTCCTCATTTCCAAGGCGCTGGATAGGGCCCACCATGTGGATGGTGTTCATTCCACGGGAGGCTTCGATGACCTTTGCGAAATGCGTAATGGGGCAGCCAAGTGGTCGGTACCTTACAAGGTCACCTTTTTTCATCTCGGTACCGTCAATTGGATGGATGTCCTCCCTGCATGTGGGTTCGCCATCAAGGGGTGCAAGGGTGAAATCTGCTTCCAGCCCGTCGATTACACCGATGATGTTCGTGCTGTCAGACCTGTCCTTTAAGATCTCTTTCAGCTTCTTCCTGTTCTCGGCGAACTGTTGTTTTCCCAGAAAAGGGCAGAGTCCTATGTCCTCTGCTCTTCTCATGTTATCTGCAAGATCGCGGCATTGTTTGTATCCGCATTTGCCACAATTGTATCCCGGAAGCAGTTCAAGTATCTCCTGCATTGTTCATTCTCCCTTGTATTCCATCAATCCGTCGAGGTGGCGGAGAACTCCCATGTGGAATTTGCGTTCAACGCGCTTTTCACCACTGCAGAGGGTACAAATGGCAAGTGGCGGGTTGTACCTGAGGGTCATATCCTCAATATCTGCTTCAGCTCCTTCCTCGATAAGCTCTGCAAGTTCGATGGCACCTTTTCCGCTAAGTCCGTTAGCTTCCACAACCATGCATTCAGGGTTAACTTCCAGTACCCTTTCCCTGAACACCTCACGTTCTGCCTGTGAGACGATATCTCCCTTTGTCATGACAACTATATCTGCTGTCGTAAGAAGTGGGCCGACCTTCAGTGGGGTGTTCGGACCGGTTGTCACATCAATGACACAGACGGCCAGGCAGGAGTCTGGATACGGTGCACACCTCAGGCACAGTCCTGCGGTCTCATTGAGCAGTACATTGGAACCTTCTTCTTCCGCCCACTGGAGCATGGGCTCAGTATTGTAAATGGTAAAATGGTCCGGGCACATGTCCCTGGCAAGACCTACCCTGATCGGGACTTCAAGTCTTGCGAACCTTTTGTCATCATCTGTCCAGAGACAGTCCACCTTGACCACTGCAGGCTTGTTACCTCGCCTTTTCAGGGCCCGTATGGTATGAAGTAATACGGATGTTTTTCCGGATCCCGGGGTTCCTGCAACAACTACGAGTTTCATACGACACCTTCCACGACCTCTCCCCTGCGAATGATCTCACGAAGGTCCATCATCCAGTTGTCGACCTCTGAGACACGATCTCCCACATTCTTTTCTTCGGTGCTTGTTGTGATTATATCGTTCATTCCTCCGTTCTTTATGACTATCCTGCGGGATGCCATGAGTGCAAGAACAGGGTCATGTGTGACAACCACAACGATCTTTCCCTCTCCGGCCAGAAGTTCCAGTGCTTCCTGCTTCTTAATTCCTGCATTCTCAATCTCATCGATAAGCACGATGGGTGAATCGCTGATCACTGCGATGTCGGCGGTCATAAGGGAGCGTGATTGGCCACCACTGAGAACGGTAAGCGGCTCATCCTCGCGGATGGGTTCTCCTGTAAGCGTATTTGCAAGTTCGATGACCCTGTACATAAGTTCAGGATCCTTTCCGCGGCTTCTGGCATGCATCTGCAGGAACTCGGAAACTGTCATGTCAGCAAGGAAATGCATGTTCTGGGATAGCTGTGCGATGAGCTTCAGGCGCGGGTCAACTCTCATCTTTGTATCGGGTTCTTCGTCATTGATGAGTATCCTGCGGCCGGTGGGAGTGTCTCCCTGTGCCAGCTGTTCTATATCATCGATAAGCGTACTTTTTCCGGAGCCAGTTGGACCAACTATGCCAAGGATATCTCCGGGGTTCACTTCCACCCTGTCGATAGCTTCCTTTGTTCCATCCTTGTTAATGCCTCCGATGATCGTCAGTTTGATAGAATTGCTCATTCAATAACCTCCTTTGTAAAAAAATTCGGAAACCTTTCCCAGGATCTTTTTCTCAGAATCCGGGTCTTCAGGGGATACGCTAAGCCCGACATCCAGTTGTTTTGTAGCAAAATCTTCTTCAAGTCTTTTTTGTCCGCCACCGGTTATGTTCAACACGATACTGTCATCGTCATTGATCTCCCCGGTCTCCACAGCCTTGATCAGTGCAGCACAGGCAACACCCGGTGCCGGCAATATATCAATGCTTTCGGTCTCTTCAAAAAGCTTCTGTGCATCTTCGGCTTCCTTGTTAGTGATACCGTAGATTATCCCGTTAGTGTCATCAAGTGCATCCTTTACTCCGCCACTGGCTGAGTATGGTGGTTTCCTGTTGTAGAGCACATCGTCATGCATCTCTTCAGGGCAACGTCCGGTAAGTTCCATACCGGTCCATAATGAGTAGAGCGGAGCACATGGCAGGTTCTGGGCAAGATGAAGTCGTGGCATGTTGTTGCCGAAGCGACCGTCCTCTAGGAGTCTCATTGATGCTTCCCAGACCGAGATGCCACCTGTTCCGCTGCCAACTGCCTGGAAATAGTGTTGTGGGAGGCTTCCTGTAGTGAGCACAGCATCCAGCATCACGGTTGCCATGCCGTCCCTTCTGGCAACGTTGCGGGCACCACCCTCACTTACAAATCCTTCTTTTGCTGCTATCTTTTCTGCCATTGCGATAGCCTGGTAGTAGTCACCTTCCACAGTGACAGTACATATGGATGATGTGTCATCATTCGTTGTCCACAGGCGGTGAATGCTGTTCTTTGGTACTATCAGCAGCAACTTCTGTCCTGTTATGGATGCCACATGAGCAAAGGCTCGGGCTGTGTTGCCGGCAGATGCGACCACCATAATACGTTCTTCATCCCTCTCTATCAAACGCTGCATTGTGGGGAAGGACTCGAGGTCCTTGAAGCTGCATGTTTTTATGAAGGCCTCTTTTTCAGGCCAGTATCCGTTAAAAGTGATGTTCAGGTCGTTAAGCCCAAGTTCTTTTGCAAAACCTTCACTCTTGTATGTCACAGGTCTTCCGGTACCTTCTTCTATGATACCATTCACCGGTAGCCAGTCGATATATCTCCATATCCCTGGCAGATCGGCCGGTTCGATCTGTTTTTTGGAATATTCTGTACGCAGTAATGCATCACCATTTTTACAATGTAATGCGTATGGGTCCTGCACTTCTCCACATTTCGGACACTTAACGACATACTTTCTCATGCCTTCAAGTCGGAAAATTTGTTTATATATTTTTCCATTAATCAGGCAAAAATTGCCGTTTTAAGCCAGAGGGACGAAGGAGTGTCTACTATCAGGAAATATGATTGTAAAAAATTAATATGTGTATTCCGGGCATTTCCAATAATGCCCGGGAGTAGCCTTAAAAAGACCATTAATTAAAAAACCTTATTCTACCAATGTACCGACAACAGGGAAATCTTCCATAACATCATCGTCATGGGGTGAATCGTCCATTTCCTCTGTAAGGTCAATTCCACCTTCATGCATTCCCTGATGATCTCCCTCATCCCATAGCATGCTTTCAGTTACATCGTAGACCTTTCCCTGATATGCTATGTAGCACTTTTCTCCGTCCTGACCATTGTATTTTGCAAGTTGTTCCTTTGTAAATTCTTCCACTTCAATAACCTCCGTTTCAATTATTCTATTTTGTTTTAATATTGAATTAAGCTTTCTTTAACGTTACCCAGAAAACACTTCCCGGACCGTTCGGGTTGTCTTCCACTCCAACCTGTCCGCCATGCAGTTCGACTATTCTCTTGACAATTGCGAGACCAAGTCCGCTTCCCTTTATATTGCAATCTCCAACTGCTCTTTTGAAGCGGTCGAAGACCAGCTGCTTGTCCTTATCTGCAATGCCTTCTCCGGAGTCCGTAATTGTGATCTTCCAGTGCTCATTCCGGTCCTTTACTCCGATCTTTATGTCCTTATTCTCAGGGCTGTACTTTACAGCATTTGATACGAGGTTCGCGAATACTTCCTCGATCATCATATTGGCAACAGTATCACATTTTCTATCGTTCTCAAGCACGATCTGTATGCTTTTTTGTGCAGCTTGGTATTCGAACTGGGATGTACAATCATTCAGGACTTTCATAAGATCTACTGTTTCAAAGTTTATCTCGTCCATTGATTCCAGTTTGGCAAAAGCTGCCACACAGTCAATAAGCTCGATGAGCTTCCTGTTCGTGTTCTCTATCTTTTCCAGTTTTTCCAATTTATCTTCACCATCTTCTTCTGCAAGCAGAAGACAGGTATATCCGTCGATGACTGTTGCATGGTTCAGGATATCATGGCTTAGTATATCTGTAAAGATGCCTTTAAGCTCGTTCGAGCGCTCAAGCTGTTCTGTATATTTCCTGAGTATCTCCTCATTTTCCTTGATCTCGGTTATATCTATTATTGCTCCGACCAGACCGGCAGTCTCCCCGTTGAGGTCCGTGAAAAGGGATTTGTTGAACATCACTCTTCTTATTGAACTATCAGTCTGCGATTCGGTGGATGATTCGTAGACCTGTATTCCGCCTTTCTCGAAAAGCTCGTTATCCTTTTCATAGTATTGTATTGCAAGATCTTCGGGTGCAATATCAAATACCGTTTTACCAACAAGGTCTTCTTTCTTAATTCCGATGAAATTCTCAAATGCCTTGTTGCATCCAAGGTATGTTCCATCCTTATTCTTGTAGAATACGGGGACCGGGACTGCATCGATGAGTTCCTGAAGGAAGTGGAAGTAGGTCTTCTGTACCTTTTCAGCCTCCTTCCTTTGAGTGATGTCGTTTCCAATGGCAATGGATCCGATGACTTCCCTTTTTTCATTGACAAGGTTTCTGGAGTTCCATGATATAATGCGTTCTTCGCCATCCTTTCTTATGATGGTGGTCTCGAGCCCTGCTACCCGCTTGCCCTGTTCCAGAATGGCCTTAGCCTCTGCAAATATCTCTTTGCGATATTCTTCTTCAGGATATAGAAGTTCCCAGATCCTGTCACTACCAATGATCTCTTCCCTGGAATACCCGCTTATTTTTTCTGCAGCATTGTTCCATATGACAACTTCTGCCTTTTCGTTAAGGACGTTAAGCCAGATATCCGCATTTTCGATAACTGTCTGCTGGAACTGGGTCAGGTTGCATATCTTCTCTTCAGCCAATAGTTTCTCAGTGATATCCTCTACTGTGAACGTGATCCCAGCAGGCGGATCCTGGGGGTCTACAAGTGCAAAGGTAAAAGCAACGTTGATCTCTTTTCCATCCTTGCGTATCCATCTGCCCTGTGTTTTGAGTGGTTCCTTTGTCCTTATCATGCCCTGCAACAGAGCACCGATCCTGTAGTACTCATCATCATTGGGGTAGAGGAACCGGGTATTTGTCCCGATTATCTCTTCCCTGGAGTACCCGACAAGATCGCACATATTGTCATTAACATCCCTGAACACCCTGTCCCATACAACTCCGATACCTATTGGGGTTGCAAGGAATGCGCTCCTGATCTTTGCTTCCTTTTCCCTGATGTCCTTCTCATATTTTTTAAGTTCTGTAATGTCCTGCAGGGTGTATATGATCCCTCTTGACGTGTCTTCACTGTCCAGAAGTGCGAGTTTCAGGGAAATATCAATGATCTTTCCATCTTTGTTTACGAGCTGTGTATCTATTGTATGCGTCTTTCTTTCCCTTATGACGGCTTCAATTACTTTTCCCACCTCTCTGTAATGTTCATCAGATGGGTAGTACATGCGGGTGTCTTTTCCAATCACAGCATCTTTTGAGTATCCAAGTATGCGGTAAGCTTCTTCATTAGCATCCATTATCTTTCTGTCATAGGAAAACCCGATGCCTATGGGAGCTACATCGAAAAGGCTACTTATATGCCTCTCTTTTTCTTTTAATGATTCTTCAGCACGCTTTCTTTCTGTGATCTCCAGTTTGAGCTTTTCATTGGCTGCTTTAAGCTCAGATGTCCTGATCTCCACGAGCTCTTCGAGATGATTCTGGTATTTCTTGAGTTCGTCCTCTACAGCCTTGTGCTTTGTTACATCCCGGAGTACGCCTATCAATCCCCGGGAGTTCCCGTTTTCATCGCTCTGGAAGTGGGGGTAGTTCTCTATCCAGTGAATATTTCCTTCACTATCAGGCATCCTGAATGTGATGGAAGGGGCATTTTTATTGATCATTGCTTTCTGGAAAGCAGCAACTATCTTTCCGCGGTCTTCCGGATGAAGGTAATCTGAAAATGGAGTGTTCTCCATCTCTCCAGGATCAAACCCATATCTTGTGATCTGGGGACTGATGTAAAGAATTATGCCTTCTTCATTTGTAATATAAACTATATCCTTGGTGTTCTCGATAAGGTATCGATATTTAACCTAACCTTTGTTAACAAGATCCTTTATGGAAACGTAGTCTTTGGTATCTTTTTCTATAGTTTGCCCCCCGAGCAGTAGAAAAACAAAACAGGATATTATTATGCTCATGTCATGTATATAACTATAATTGTTCCCGGGAGCTTCATAGTAAAAAATAATATATAAATAGATACAACATATTGAAAAAAATCTTTGAAATGTAGCGTCAAATATGCAGATAAAATTAAGTTTTAAAGATGTGCCCTTTCAAAGCCCTGCAACCATGAAGCTTTTTTGAACCTTTAAGCTAGAAAAAGATCTCAGGCTTTCCTTAAAGTTACCCCGAATACGGTTCCATTGCTTTCGGAATTATCCTCCACACTGAGAGATCCTCCGTGCAGGTCGACGATCCTTTTGACAATAGCAAGTCCCAGCCCCGTTCCTTTGACACTGCCTTTTTCCAGCCGCTTGAAACGGTCAAAGACCAGTGATTTCTCATCATCCGGGATACCTTCTCCGAAATCGGTGACGGTGACCTTCCATTCCTGGTCTTTATCAAGGATATTCACAATAACCCTTGAGTTATCCGGGCCATATTTTATGGCATTTGATATGAGGTTTGCAAAGACCTCTTCTATCATGGGATTTGCCAGTGCATTATATGTTCCCTGTTCCGGATATTCGATAACAACTTTCTTTTGGCTGGCTTGATAATGGAAATTTTTAGAGACATCTTTTAACATACCTGAAAGTTCGATGGATTCGAATTTGATGTCTTCGATGGTCTCGAACTTTGCAAAAGAGGCCGCAGACTCGATAAGTTCCATAAGCTTACGGTTACTCGTCTCGATGTTCTCCAGTTTACTTATCTTCTTCTCATCCTTTTCCATTTCCAGCAGCATGTAGGCAAACCCGTTGACAACGTTCGCATGGTTCAGGAGATCATGGCGCATGATGTCGGTGAAGATATCTTTAAGTTCGTTGGAATGTTCAAGTTGTTCAGCATAATCTTTCAGGATCATCTCTGACCTGACACGTTCGGTGATGTCAAGAAGAACGCTTATAACTCCCAGGACATTCCCTTTTATGTCAGTGAAAACAGATTTGTTTACAAGAATATTGTGTTTTTTCTGGTCGCTGGCATAGGTAACTTCTTTTTCGTAGGTCCTTGTTCCCCCGGTTTCGATGAGTTCCATATCTGTATGATCCGGTTCCCCTATCAGTTCATCTACATGTAGCTCGGATGCCAGCTTTCCGATCATATCCTCTTTTCTGACACCTGAAAAGTTCTCAAACGCCATGTTGCATCCCAAATATGCCCCTTCCTTGTCTTTGTAACATATAGGCGCAGGGATCGCATCAATGAGCTCCTGCAGGAAGTGGACATGCTTTATCTGCATCTCTTCCGCTTCTTTCCTTTTGGTAATATCATTTCCTATGCCGATGGTTCCTATATTCTCTCCTTTTGTGTTCAGGAGTTTTTTATAGTTCCATGAGACTACACGTTCTTCGCCATCCTTTCTGGTGATGATGGTTTCCAGGTCGGAGACTTCCAGTCCTTCCTCGATTATCCTGGCTATTGTCGAGAATACCTCTTCGCGATATTCTTCATCAGGGTAAAGTTTTTCCCAGATTCGGGTACTTCCGACGACTTCGTCCCTTGAATAACCACTTATCCTTTCTGCGGCGTTGTTCCATATTACTACCTCAACGTCCTTGTTAAGGACATCAAGCCATATGTCAGCGTTCTCAATGACGGTTTGCTGGAACTGGCTGAGCCCGGTAACTCTTTCTCCTGATTTTTTGAGTTCCTCATTCTCTTTTTTGAGCTCTTCATTGGAACTTATCAGCTCTGCATTCCAACCCTCCAGTTCTTCATTGGAGTTGTCACGGAGCTTCTGGAGTTCCTTTTCCATTGAGATCTGTTCGGTGACATCCTTCATTATGCCGATGATCCTGGAGTTCTTCCCGTTAGCAGCTTTCTGGAACTCAGCATGGTTCTCGATCCAGTGCTCTTCGCCATCTTGGTCAAGGACCCTTAGAAGTGTGTCAAAAGGAGTCCTGTCAGTCATCATCTTCCGGAATCCGGATGCAAGTATCTCACGATCTGATGAATTGATGTATTTGAGAAAATGGGTTTGATGCATCTTTTGGGAATCCAGCCCAAATTTGCTTATCTGGGGACTGATGTAATCTATCACGCCGTCAGAGTTCAAAATATAGAATATGTCGCTTATGTTCTCTATGAGGAAGCTGCATCTGTTCTCTTCCACGTCCAATGCATTATGCATCGTGACACTCTCTACTTGACCTGTCATTTGGGGCTGCCTTCCAAAGAAGAAATATTATACTCATTATTATGATTACTTAATTATATATGAATTTTTTTAAGTATGTATCTATTTCTTCAGTTCTCAAGAACTTTTGATGCGTGTTTCAGCATTTCCTGTATGGAAATATGCTGTGGGCATTTCTCTTCGCACAATCCGCATTCAATACATCTTGATGCCCGCTCCTCAGGTGGTACGAACATCTCGTAGTGGTGGCGTGCCTTTTCAAGGTTGCCGTAAATAGAGGCACTGTTGAGGTAGGTGAATGCAGCAGGTATGTTAACGCCAGATGGGCAGGGCAGGCAGTATTTGCAGTTGGTACAGTTGACCTCGGTCTTTTCAAGATACACTTCACGGACCTTACATATTAGGTCGTGCTCTTTCTCTGAAAGCCCGCCTGCAATCCCTTCTTCTGCATAGGCAATGTTCTGTTCTAGCTGTTCGAAATTGCTCACTCCGCTCAGGACAATGCTGACCTGCGGCTGGTCCCAGAGATATTGCAGGCACCAGTTTGCAGGTGTGCGTTTAACATCCGCACTGTCCCATATCCGCTGCACATCATCAGGGACCTGTACAAGACTGCCTCCGCGTAGTGGTTCCATGATGGCAACACCAAGTCCCTTCTCAGCAGCATACAGAAGGCCTTCCTTTCCTGCCTGGTAGTTCTCATCCATGAAGTTGTACTGTATCATGCAGAAGTCCCAGTCATAACCGTCCACGATCTCTTTGAACACAGAGATGTCGTCGTGGAAGGAGAACCCGATGTACTTTATCTTACCTGAAGATAGTGCACTTTCAATAAAGTCGAACATTCCCAGTTCCTTCATCTTTTCCCAGTGACCTCTTGTGAAGCCGTGCATGAGGTAAAAATCGAAATAGTCTGTCTGCAGCCTGCGGAGCTGTTCGTCAAGGAAGCGGTCCATATCTTCTCTCTTTTCCACAAGCCAGAGGGGCAATTTTGTAGCCAGGAATACCTTCTCACGGTAACCATTGCTCAGGACCTTTCCCACGAAAGGTTCGCTTTTTCCTTCGTGGTAGGGGTAAGCGGTGTCAAAATAGTTCACGCCCTTTTCGATGGCGTATTCTATCATCCGGGTTGCCTGCTCCTCATCGATCCTGTCCTCTTTTCCATCGATCACAGGTAATCTCATACACCCGAAACCAAGTATTGAAACATCCTCTCCGGTTCTTCCAAATTTACGGTATAACATCTTATCCCTCTATTTTATGTAATATCAGCTATCTCTTGAGGTTGCACGGTATTGCATCTGATCTCTTCTACAGGTTTAATGATAGATGTTTACCTCTTATTAATATTCACTTTGTTGTACAGGTGATCCCTTGTATCGAACGGTCAGATCTGATGGTGTTGCTGAAAAGGAGTTAAAGAACTCTGTCTTCATAGGCCATGCCATTCCCATAAGGAACGAAGAGGATGCAAAGGCCTTTGTAAATTCCGTAAAGGAGCGATACAGCGATGCCAATCACAACGTCTCTGCCTACCTTATCAAGAACGGCAGCACCCTCGTGGCAAAGTATGATGATGACGGCGAGCCTGCAGGTAGCTCCGGAAAACCGGTGTTCAAGGTGCTGGAGCTTAAGGAGCTTACCAACGTGGCGGTGGTGGTGACCCGCTATTTCGGTGGGATCAAACTGGGTTTCGGAGGCCTTTCCAGGGCCTATCGTGAGGCGGCGGTTGCAGCCATTGAGGGGGCAGGGATAATTGAGGTGCATGAAACGGTGACCCTGGAACTGAAGGTCAGCTATTCCGACATGCAGCCTGTGAAGAAGCTGGTGGAAGAATGTGGGGCCGTGCTGGATGAGAACTACTCCGATATCGTGGAGCTGTCTGTGGAAGTGAGAAAAGGGACAGAGGATGATCTCATCTCACGCATCGCAGACCTGACAAGGAACAGGGCTACTGTATCCTTTACTGACAATTGATCCCGGTATGTCCGGCAAAATATTTATTTCAGGCACTCTATCTTTTTTTTGGGATCAGATATGCTTGTAAGGAAAGAAGAGGACAACGATTATCTCGCGATCACAGAGGTGAACGATCACGCATTTGGGCAGGAAAATGAGGGGCGGCTTGTTGTGAACTTAAGGATGCATGCCGATTTTGTTCCCGAACTTTCACTTGTCGCAGAGGTCGATGGCAGGATAGTGGGTCACATTCTGTTCTTCCCAGTGAGGATCGTTGATGACGGGAAGGAATTCGATACTCTTTCACTTGCTCCTATGGCAGTTCTCCCTGACTTCCAGAGGCAGGGTATTGGAAGTGCCCTAATAAAGGAAGGTTTAACAGTGGCAGAGAACCTCGGATACAGGTCGGTTGTGGTTGTGGGTCACCCGGAATACTATCCTCGCTTTGGTTTCAGGCCCGCATCAAACTGGGGTATCCGTTCTCCTTTCGAGGATGTGCCGGACGACGCGTTCATGGCAATGGAGCTTGTTGATGGTTCATTGGATGATGTAAGGGGTGTCGTGGAGTATCCTGAGGAGTTCTATGAGGTGTGAGGTCCTTTGATCAGGGAACTTTTCGGAAAAGGATGATCAGTTTTTTGTTCCTACTTTTTCTATTTATTCTATTTACTTTATGTTCGTATCTATATTCTATCCAGATAAAATCCATATACCTATCTGTCTATTCAACGCCTGAGGGTCATTGTCCATGACTCCTCCTTCAGGTAACAACATGATAGACAACACTAAGATATTCAGAAAGATCATCGATTCAATAACCACGGTCGTATTGTACATCCTTCTCCTTACGCTGGTCGTCGGGATGGGAATTACCTTGCTGGAATTGAGATTCACGGCCTTCACATCCCTGGATCTCGGATTTAATCACATGGTCTCCAGTGTCCTTACAATTTTCATACTGATCGACCTTTTCAACATATTTGTGGATTACCATGAGCATGAGCGCATCAAACTGACATACGTTACTGATGCCACCATCTTGATAGTCATGCGCGAGATCGCCGTGGGCATGTATGCAAAGGAGTTTGATTCAGAGTTCATCCTTGCACTTTCAGCACTTATACTGGTGCTGGGAATTGTGCGTGTCCTTGCTATCAGGTATTCTCCTGAGGAGATGCATGATATAGTGCCGGAATTTATGAATGGGAAGAAAAAAGAAACGGAAGCCGAAGTGGAATGACAGTCATGCGGACTGTTCATCCTTCCACTTGCTTTTAAAGATCATTTGGATCTCATTTTGCTGTAATCTCATCGTACTCCGGATGTTCAACCTTCCCCATGAAGAGGATGCACCCGGTCCTTTTGTCTTCGATGAAGAACATGAAGGGGTGGTCTGCCCTGAACTCTTTTATGATAGGCTCATCGACCATGGCGCAGTCGACTGCTTCAACTGCTGTTGCAGCAGCGGCTTCTGTTCCTTTCTCCTGCACGTCGATAGATGCCTGATGGATCACTTCTGAGATTGTCAGGTCCGTTTCTTCAGTTATTCCGGAAAGGCCGAATTTAGTGAATGCATCAGTTAATCCCATACTTATAAGTGGACTTGATAGCTCTTTTTTAGTCTGGAATTTGAATTTTGGCAACCATATGTTGACTTCATGCTCCTCCTCCATTTCTCTTTTTAGCTTCTCATAGTCATGGGAATTGAAATTATTCTCAAGAGCTTCAATGTCGTTATCATTCGGAAGTACAATGTACATTGAAAGGTCATCCCCCTTGTAGGGGAGTTCCAGTATCTTTGTTTCCGGGGTTTCACCATAACTGAACTTCCTTATGGCATACATCATGTCTGTCTGGATCTCCTCGCCGCCTGAGAGATAGAAAGTTTCTTCGCTCGTCCTGTGCTCCATGAATTCCTCTTTCCATTTACCATTGAAATAAATGGCATTCGTGACCACAAGCTTGGTGTGCCCGTCAAATGAGTGTCCGTTGATGAGGTCCTTTATCTTGTTGTTGGTTTGCTCTTCGACCCACTCATTGACCACCCTTGCAGATTCTTCAGGCCTACCTTCAAAATCAAGCTTCTCGACATCTCCATTATAATATTCCTCGATGTTCTTCTCGTAGTCAGCTACAAGTCGCTGATCTTCCCGTAACCAGAGTGCGTTCGCAGTTTCCAGCTCGTAGTCATTGGAATTCCGGTTTACAGTATCAATATAGTCTTTAGCGGCAATTCTCAGGACGTTTTTGTCAAGAGGATAATAGAGCACCTCTGCCATTTGCTGGTGCGTTGTTCCCTCAGCTCCTTCATAACAGATCGCCATTGCAGTGAAGATGCTGTAAGGGGATATTAGCAGGTTCTCATTGCTTCCGTCCTGTAATTCCGAGTACAGGTCAAAGGCAAAGGCATTGTTCGCAGCAGCAAGGTCATATTCCTCAACAGAGCGTGCATTTATGGTGGTGTCCGGGTCTGCCTGTGTATTTTCGATGCAGCCGATGCAGGTTAGTGAGATTGTTAGAAGAAGGATTGCAAGGATCGTTTGTGTTGGAGTCATAAATTTACAATGTCGTCCACATTGAAATATTTTGTCACCATTTAATAAAAATGTGGGTTCCATGAGTCAGCACAAGGTCACTTCTCAGACCGATATCTGAACTCAAAACCAAGGTGACTCAGTGAAAACAATGCAAGCATTATCACAAAAGAGATGAAGAGAACCACCACATAGGATGAGAGCATATAATAGATACGATTCATACATGCCAATTCTACATCCACACGTGAGAAGACACTAAACGCTATATCTGATATCGGATAGAAATAATATATCCTTGCTCCGGCAAGGTCATCAAGCAACAGGTGTGAAAGGGATGCAGACTCGGCGAAAAGTCCCACATACAATGCTCTGGCAAATTCCCTATATATCGCATATCCAATAAGTACTCCAAACAGGAGTGCAGAGAAGCTAAACAGCAGTGAATGCGTCGGAACTAGTCCTACGGTGGTGTGTTCCAGAGTGCCGTGTACCAGATAATTATATGGGGCAGTGATGTCCGGATAAAGCGCAAAAAAACTACCTATTAATAATAGCAACAGGAGACGCGGGGTCTGTTCAGTTGTGATAGTCCTTCGAAGGAGTCCTGCAACAGTAGTATAAACTGCTACTGCACAGATGCAGAACACGAAGAACATTACGTGCGCAATCGGATATGGCATGTTAGTAGATATGATGCGTATGAGTATAAATTTATCCGATGTTGGCTTCTTCCTGAGCTATCTCTCTTATCCTTTTGATGATCGATTCCAGCCCATTCGATCTTGCAGGGGAGAGATTTGATCTCAGGCCGATCGACTTTTGAAGACTGTTTGGGTTGATATGTCTTTTAGTTTTCAATATCATTAAATTTCAAAATTATCATTTATTCAATTTATTTTCGACTTGTCTCATTTTGGCTGAAGTAACAGCTCAAATCTCTGCAAAAATCACTATCAGAAACCCATGCGACTGCCGGGATTCGAACCCGGGTCCCAAGCTTGGGAAGCGACAAAAAAGCAACAACAATAGGCATGATTTCTTCAAATTCACTGCATTCAAATGAAGTGTATATGATTGATTATGCAGCCACAAAAAAAGATTTTGG